>JBBARJ010000180.1:0-7479 GCA_040399825.1 Gemmatimonas sp. | reverse complement strand
TCGGTGAGCACCTGAGTCTGTGAACCGAGCGAGACTTCAGCATTCGGTGTACGGAGCTCCGGCCGATTGTCAAAGTTTTCATAGCGCACGCGAATGGTGATGGGCTGATTGGCCACCACGCGCCCGTTGGAGCTGGGGGACGCAATGCGGAGCGACGGCGTGATGCGCGGCTGTGCCCCGAGCGGGGTGTCCAGCACCCGGCCGACGAATGCGGTCAGCGTGGCCAACAGGCTGCGCTCCGGCGAAGCCGTGTGCTGCGCACCGTGCGCGGCCATTGCAACGGGCTCCATCGGTGCTTCATCACGGCACGCAGTGGCCGACGCAACGAGGATCAGGATCGCCGCGTACGACGCCGCACGTGTGAGATGGCGAGACAACATGAAAAACTCCCAGGAAGAAACATCAAAAAGGCGTGCACATGCACGGCGGGAGGTGGCCCTTGCTCGCATAACCCAGTCACCCCGAGAAGGGATCCTAGCAGCGGAAAGAACCGACCGAAGATGGTCAAGCAAACGAAAATGCGCCGGCTGCGTCAAGGGAAATGCGGCGATCGGCGAGACGTGTCCGCGTGCGCTGCACGAGTGCATTCCGGCGACGCGTTACAGCGCTGGCACGGAGAACGATTGTGCACACTGGATGCGCCGATACATGCAGTTTCATTCGCGTCGTTATCCGCGTGAATTGGGTGTGGTGGCGGTGCGCCGACGGGCATGGAGCTCGGCACGCTCATAAATCTCCAGCAGGTCGTCTTCGCTGGCGTCGATGACGCTGCCCATGTCCTTCAGGGCCTGTTGAATGTCGCTGGCGACGATTCCCACCGGTGGCGGGGCTGGCGTGCCCACCGTTGAAGGGTGAGGCATGGGATAGCGGCGGCCGGGCAAGAGATTGTTGATGAGCAGCGCGAACGCCAACATCGCGAGCACATTCACCATTACGATGGTGATCACCGCCGCGCCGCCCATCGCCCGGAACTGCGTGCCGCTCAACACCAAACTCAGTGCAGTCGCCGCGCCGGGCGGATGCAGAGCGTTGAGCAGGTGCATGAACAGGATGGCCACGCCGACCGCGATCGCGGACGCGACCACCACATCGCTGACCAGAGACGCGACGCACCATCCAGCGAGCGCCGAGATCCCGTGCCCGATCACCAGATTCCACGGTTGCGCCATTGGGCTGTGGGGCACGGCGAAGAGCAGGAGGGTCGATGCCGCCATCGACACCACCACCAGCAGGGGGACTTGCCCGTGTGGGATGAACCGGATCAGCAGCCCGAGCCCCAGGACGGCCATGCCGCCGGCACCTCCGGCTCGGAATTTTTCAGCCAGCGTGATGTTGGCGGCTTTGGGCAAGAACAGTCTGAGGACGTTGTTCATGAAGGTCGTTGGCGTGGCCGAATGCTCGTTACCGCGCAGGAACGGCGGTCGCGACAGGTATACCATGTGAGCGCCGCTCACGCGGGCTCCAATTCGGTCGCGTTGTCCGCGTTGAATGTCGGGGGAACGGGCGCTAGGCGCCGGAAGATACCGGTGCTAGACTGTGGCCACGACCGGCATCCCGATTCCCCCGGGAAGGTCGCGCCGTGATCGATCAGCAGTCGTCGGCAACCGCCGTCAACCACCGACGGCGATCCAACCTTCAGGATACGTGGCGACCACCATGGCATCGACCCCTGCCGTACACCACTCCGCGCCCGATGGCATCAGCGCGGCCAACTGGCGCATCGTGCTGCTCGCCAGCTTAGGTGGCACGCTCGAGTTCTATGATTTCGTCATCTTCGGCGTGTTCGCTCGCGACATCGCCGCCGCGTTGTTCCCCAACGCGTCGCCGATCGTGTCGCTGATGGCGTCGTTCGCGGCGTTCGCCGTCGGCTATCTCGCTCGGCCCATCGGCGGCGTGGTCCTCAGTCACTACGGCGATCGGTACGGCCGCCGACAGGTCTTCCTCTGGTCGGTGTTCGTGATGTCGGCGGCCACGCTTGGGATGGGTTTGGTGCCGACGTACGCCTCGTGGGGAATCGCGGCGAGCGCTTTGATGGTGACGCTCAGGTTACTGCAAGGCTTTTGTCTCGGCGGCGAACTGCCCGGCGCCCTCACGTACGTGGTGGAAACCGCACCGCGGATCGCCCCCTTGGTGTGCAGTGTCGTGTTCTCCTGCGTCACCATGGGCGTGGCGGCTGCGACGGCGGTGAGTCTGTCGGTGCGCACCTGGCTCGCTCCAGAGGTCGTCCCCGTCTACGGATGGCGGATCGCGTTCATCATTGGAGGCCTCGGCGGCGTTCTCAGCTTCGTGTTGCGTCGGTCGCTCGAGGAGTCGCCCGAGGTCGAACGGATGAAGAGCCTTGCGTCACGCCAGCCGTTCCGTGAGCTCCTCCGCACCCACCGCGCGCACGTGCTGGTGGGTTGCGCGCTGCTCGCGGGGACGGCCTGCTTCAACGGCCTGTTCTTCTCTCACCTGCCAGCCTATCTCTCGCAGGTGTTGCAGTACGACCCGCGGCAGGCCGTGTTCTCGCAGACCGTCGGCGTGCTGGCCGCCGCCCTCGGCATTCTGCTCACCGGCTGGCTCGGTGACCGTATTCCGCCACGCTATTTGCTGCGTACCGGTTTGGCGCTGCTCGTGGTGTTCTCATATCCGTTCTATGTCGCCTTGGCGTCGCGCTCGGTCAACCTGACGCTGCTCCTGGCGCTCGCCGGCTTGGCCGCCGGCTTTAGCGGTGGGTCGTTCGCCGTGCTCCTCACCGACTTGTTTCCCACCCGTATTCGCTTTACGGGTGTGGCCCTCGTGTTCAACATCAGCTTCACCATTTTCAGCGGCACCGCGCCGCTCCTCGCGACCGCCCTCATTCGCGACACGGGGCAGCCGGCATCACCTGCGTTCCTGATGGTCGGCGGTGCGGCGCTCGCCTTGCTCGGGAGCTTCTGGATCGAACGGTACGGCGGCAACGTGCTGAGGACGTCGAGATAGTCGTTGCCGTCCGGCGCAGTAGGGGGTAGGGAGTACGGAGTCGGGGGCGTCGTGCGTGACGTCCCGAAGTTGATCCGCGCCTTCGGAGTCGAGCTCCTGATGACGCCTGCCCCGCGCAACGCCTGACGCAAGGCGATACACACCGACCGAGCACCGTCTCATTTTTGGGCCATGACCGACAAACACTACAAACTGATTGGCCCGGACGGAACAGAAGTGCTGAGCGCCGTACCGGGCACGCTTGGCGGGAACCGCCGCCGGAAGATCTATGGGCGCCTCGGCTGCCGGAGCGCGGTCGGCTCGCTTCCCACGGGTTATGCGAAGCATCGGGTCTTCTTCGCGGACGAGGCGACGGCCATCGCGGCCGGCTACCGACCCTGTGGTACATGCATGCAGGCGGAGTACGCCGCCTGGGTCGAGGAAGCTATGCGCTCGGGGCACTTATAAGGTGGTAAGGACCCTCATGTCGCGCATCCTCCTCGCTGCTTCCCTCGCGGCGCTTGCCGCCTGTGATCAACCGGCGCCGAGCCGCGACACCGCGGTTCCACCGCAGGCATCGCGTCCCGTCATCGCTCCACGTCGTGCGGCACCTGCCGCAAAGCCGATCGGCCACGATACCACGGCCCCAACGCGGGCGTCGCGTCGTGTCATCGCGCTGAAAAACGGGGCAAACGCCATTGACCTCCTCGGCGATGGCACGAAGGCGCAGGTCTTCGTTGCATGGCGCGAAAATTACAATGCGCATGGGTACAGCACGGTTGCGTTCACCGTCTTCGTCACGAGCTATCTCGGCGACACCACCGGCGTCTGGCAGGTTGTGCCGTTCGTCGGGGGAGCCCGCGATGGCGACGGCGGTCGCGAAATTTATCGAACGTCTGAAGGCGCCGATTGCACCACGGGCGACTTACGCGTGCTGCGTCGTGAGCATGCCCCGATCGAAATTGTCATTGCACGTCGGGCGCTCGGCGAGTCCATGGTCGATCCGACCGCGGTCCGCTTCGACTACTACAAGGTCGCCCAAAACGCAGATGGTGTGCCCGGATGGCCGCCGTACTACTTCGAGTACTCCCGAACGGTGTTAACCAAGCGGTCCTACTGCGATGTCAACGCGGCGTTTCATCGCGAGCTTGGTCTTGGCAGGATTGGCCTCGGGCACGGCGACGGCCTGCAGTAGACCGGCATCGCGGCAGCCTTGCTGAAAGAGCGCTTCGACACCAGACTTACCGCGACGACCCCCCCGCCGCCGGTGCGGCCGGTGAGGTCACACTGCGGCGATTACCGAGATGTCGCCTCGCGCAGGCACGCACGATGCACCCGCAACCCCGACTCCGCATGTCCTGTTTTCGCCGTGTTCGTATGACCCTCGGTTTGGCGATGGCGGTTGCCGTGAGCGCCAGCTCGCTGCGAGCGCAGGAGATCAGCGATCGCCTCACGTGGCACGCCTCCCTCAACGCGGGCTACGGGCGCTCCTCAGACCTCCCGACGCTCGGTATCCCGCTCAAGGGCACCTCGGACTACCGCTTGTTCACGCTGCAGACGCGTGTCAAGCTCTCCGAGAAGGACGAGTTCGTGGCGCAGATCCTGAACCGGAAGTTCGGTGCGAGCCCACTGGCCAGCGCGATCGGTGATCTGACTGCGCAGTGGGCCTACTTCAACCATCGCTTTACCATCGGCGACGCCACCGCGAACATCAAGGCGGGACGCACGCCGTTGCCGCGTGGTTTGCTCAACGAGGTCCGCTATATCGGCGCGGTCCTGCCGTTCTTCCGACCGTCGATGGAGGTCTACAGCGACGCCTTCGACGCGCTCGACGGGGCAGTGGTGAGTTTCCGGAAGCCACTCGGCGATTTCTCCCTCGAGGCTCACGGATTCTTTGGCGGCAGCGATTGGCGCTCGGTGGTGACCACCAGCACCGGCCAGGATGTGCGCGTGCAGCGCATGGAAAACTACTATGGCTCTCAGCTCTATCTCGATGTGCCCTTTGCGAACATCCGACTGGGCGCCCATGCCGCACGAATGGAAGTGCGGACGCCCACGACCAAGGGCATGATGACGAACACGTTCCTGAGCGCGCAGTCGCAGTTCTCCCGGTTCACGCTGCGTGCCGAACAATCCAACATCAATGGATTCACGCCATCGCGCGACAATCACCACAAGTACGTGCAGGCCATAGCGCAAGTGACCGACCGTTTTCAGCTGGCGGGAGAGCACACCATCTCGCGCAGTCGTCTGTTTTTCACGAACCCCGCGCTGCGGGCGGTGCTTCCCGCCGCGACGAGCACGGGCGCCGCCGGCATCCTCGAAGTGGCGCCGGGCACGCAGCTCAAGTTTGAGCATCACTGGCGAACCGGCTACGTGTTCGACAGCAACGTGACGACCGTGCGCTCGCAGATCCCCCCCACGGTGGTGCTCGCGCCGCCGCGTAGTACGCGGTATTGGATTGTCAGCGTCGCCACCACGTTTTGAGGAATCACGTCATGACTCGCTTTTTCTCTCGCGTTGTGCTGTGTGCAGGCCTCGGTGCTGCGATGTTCGCCCCACGTGTGTCGGCCGCGCAGGGGTTCAAGGTGGTCGTGAACCCCGATGTCAATCTTGTCGACATTGGAGAGGCATCGCTCTCCAGTCTGTTCTTGAAGAAAGACCGGAAGTTTTCCACGGGCATTGAAGCGGCGCCGGTGGACTTGTCGTCCGGCGACCCTGCCCGTGGCGCGTTCTCGAAGGCGGTGCACGGCCGTCCAACCAATGCCGTGGTGAAATACTGGGTGCAGCAGGTGTTTTCCGGCAAAGAAACGCCGCCGGTCAGCAAGGACACTGACGATGCGGTGGTGGCCTACGTGAAGAGTACCCGCGGTGGCATCGGCTACGTGAGCGAAGGCGCCGCCACCCCCGGCGTGAAAGTGCTCAAGCTCAAGTAGGTCATGGCAACAGACCTCGTGATCCAGGTACGGTCGTTCTAATGCGCGCTTTCATGAAAGGGATTGGCTTCCGGATCTGGTTTCCGCTGGCCATCGTCCTCACAGTCTCGCTCTCGGCGCTCGGTGTCTACTATCCCCAGCGCCAGGAAGAGTTGTTCCGGGCTACCACCGAGCAGCGCAATAAGGAACTGGCCCGCATCACGGGGCTCAGCATCGAGCTGGCCATCGAGCGGGAAGACTACGCATCGCTGGCCCGCACCATCGAGGTCACGACCTCGGCGAACGACTTCGAATTCGTCGCGTTCGTCCAGCAGGATGAAGACGGGGTGAGTGTCTTTGCCGTGAACCCCAGCACGATCGATTCCACCGAGGTGCTGCGGCGTACACGTCCTGATTTGATGTACGAGCAAGGCGTGGTGAATACGGAGTCGCTGAAGGGATACATTGTGGTGGCGGCCTCGCGTACGCGTCTCGACGCGCAAATTGCGAAGCTCAATGTCCCGTTGTATCAGGCGCTGTTTGGGCTCGTGGTCGTGGCCTTGAGTGTGCTGGCCTACATCGTCCGTTCCGTGTCGCAGCCGATGCGCAACCTCACGGTGGTGGCGAATGCGCTGCGCGACGAACGGTACGACGTGCCGATCGTCAACACGTGGCATGCCACCGAAATCGACCAGCTCACGCAGGCCTTTGGGCAGCTGCGTGATTCGTTGCAGGATTTGAAGGCACGCAACGCCGAGTACAGCGATGGATTGCGGCGTGCGCAGTTGGTGGCCGACGAAGCGAACCAGACGAAGAGTGCGTTCCTGGCCAACATGAGCCACGAGATCCGCACCCCGATGAACGCGGTGATCGGGCTCGCGTACCTCGCGCTCAAGACCGACCTCACGGCGAAGCAGCGCGATTACGTGGCCAAGATCCACACGGCCGGGAATTCGCTGCTCGGCATCATCAATGACATCCTCGACTTCAGCAAGATCGAAGCCGGCAAGCTCGATATCGAGTCCGTCGACTTCAATCTCGAAGAGGTCATGCGTGGCGTCACGACCGTCACCCTCCAGAAGGCATACGACAAGGGGCTCGAGTTCCTCGTCGATATTCCGAACACGGTGCCGCTCGACCTGGTCGGCGATCCGCTGCGCCTCAGTCAGGTGCTCACGAACGTCATCAACAACGCCGTCAAGTTCACCGAGCGTGGCGAAATTCACCTGAAGGCCGCGCTGTTGGAACAGCTCGACGGGGAGGCCGTGCTGCGCTTCACCGTGCGCGACACCGGCCCCGGCATGACGCGTGAACAATGCGCCAAGTTGTTCCAGCCGTTCACGCAGGCCGATATGTCCACCACGCGCAAGCACGGCGGCACCGGACTGGGGCTGACCATCAGCAAGACGTTGGTGGAGATGATGGGCGGCGGGATCGGACTCGAAAGCGAGCCCGGCGTCGGCACCACGTTCTTCTTTACCGTGCGGGTGGGGATCGGCAACGCGTCGGACCGCCGCACGATGGTGCCCGAGGCGATGCACCGGTTGCGCACGTTGGTGGTGGACGACAATTCGTTGGCGCGAGAGAGTCTCGCCGAGTCGCTCAGTGAGCTGGTGACCGTGGT
>JBBARJ010000179.1:0-7491 GCA_040399825.1 Gemmatimonas sp. | reverse complement strand
CGGCCAACGCAAGACGGGTGAACCGGGCGACGAGGCTCAAGGGAAACACGGGCGCGCTCAAAATCGACCCGAGACCCCCAGATTGAACCGCGTGCCATAGACGTCCGAAAACGTGATGCGCCCGCGATCCCGCCCTGTGTAGTTGTCCGGCCACTTGTTGTTCAGATTGACGATGTCGAAATAGAACGACGCGCGCCGGTGGAAGTCGTACTTGAAGTTGAGATCGATGACAGAGACCGGACGGAATCGGCTCTGCTGATACACTAGGGCGCTATAGCTGCGGAGCTGGTCGCCGGTGTAGCGGTACGCCACGCGGGCCTCGAGCTTCCACCAGCGGAAGGATGCACCGAGATTGGCCGATTTCGGCACGAAACCCGCGAGTTCGGCCGCGCCATCACGGTAGGTCCCCTCAGTCTTCAGGTAAGTGTAGTTGCCGAAAACCCCGAGCCCGTTGAAGGGCTTGGGCAGCATCACGAGCCGCTGGCTGTAGTTCACCTCGATGCCGTTGACCTTCGCTGAGCCCTGGTTGGTGGTCGTGTTCAGGATGAAACCCGTATAGTCGCCGCTAAAGCCGTTGTTCGGACCGGCCTCGATTTCATCGCTGGTGCGAGCGAAGAAATCCTTGATGTCCTTCCGGAAGTACCCGATCGAGAACACGCCCGCCGGCTCGAGGTAATACTCGAGGGAAATGTCGTAGTTCTCCGCCGTCTGCGGCTTTAGCCCGACGTTCGACTGCGTCACGTTGCCAAGGCCTGTCGTGGCGTTGTAGCTGACGGTCGTCGTCGGATACAGGTCCGTCATATTCGGCCGGGCCGCGCCGGTGGAATAGCTCAGCCGGGCGAGCAGTTGACGCGTGAAGTCATAGCGGAAGTGGATGCTCGGGAAAAAGTCGTCATAGCTGTCATCGCGTGTAGTTCGCGTAACGTTGGGCTTTCGCGGGTCCGTGTAACGGCCCAGGGCCTCGATCCCCGTCCACTCGTACCGGATACCACCGACGATATTCAACCGCCCCATCTGCATCTGGCCCTGCACGTAGCCGGCGTAGACGTCCTCGGTGATGTCGCTGTAGTTCGGCGCATCGGTCGTGGACGTGCCGACTGGGCGGAACACCTCCGGCCGCGTGTTGAATTCATTCCAAGCCTTTGGGAAATCCACGCCTGGCAGCTGCGGCCACGTCCCGCTGCTGTTAAAGACCGTGTACGCGGGATTCGGCATCAGGAACTGGGCCAAAGTGTCGTCCCCGCTGCCAGCGACGCCATCAAGGCCGGTGTAGTTCCAATTTGGGCGCCCGACTACCAGATTCCGGTACTGCTCCCGCCACACCGCCCCGGCCTTCAACGTGGTCGGATAACGGCTATTTTTCAGCTGCTTCGTGTAATCAAGCTTGGCATTGTAGACCTCCTCCTCACCCGTCTCTGGCTGCTGCTGCATCTGCCCGCGGTAGGTGTTCGGGGCCGTCTGGCCAAAGAGGATGCTCGGACCGTAGGTCTGGCGAAAGATCGGGCGCGAACGGTTGGCCGTGGTGTCAACCGACATGCCGATCGGTGACTGGAACGTCATGAGTAACGTTCGCAGATTGCTCTTGAACGAGGAGGGCGCGTAGGAAGCCTGCGCCTTGAGCTCCTGATCACCGCCCAGCTTGGTAACGCCGCCGACGTCGAAGAGGTACTGCCGCCCCGTCTTTTCATTGTTGTCCCCGTCGAAGGTCCAGTTGGCGTGCAGCATCTCCGTGAAGCTGTCCGAATAGCCCGGCGCAACGCTCGCCGTCAGCCCCGCGGTCGTGCGCGGCGTGGCGCCGGCGACGATCTGCGCCCGGCTCACCACGCTGTAGTCGGCCACGCGGCGCGTGGCGCTGTCGGAGGCGGCATAGACGAGCCGGTCGCTGTTGAAGAAATAGTAGTTGTGCTGGAACTTAAAGTACAGGCTCGTCCGCTCGGAGAGCCGGTAGTCGAACTTTAGGCCGGCGCCCGCCCGGACGCGCTGGTTGATGTTGGAGAGGGTGCGCGCCTGCGTCGCCCGACCGTCGGCCTCCTGGCGCACGGTCTGCACGCGATCCCTCGGCGCCTCCGTGTCGGTGTAACTCAGCGACAGCGCCATGCCGACGCTACGGTTCGGACCGATCCGCGTAAGCCAGGTCATCGCCCCGTTAGGCGTGAGGTTCTTCAGGTCCTCGCGATGCGTATTGTAATTCGCCCCGAGGCGGTAGGTGAAGACGTCCTCATTGAAATCCAGCGCCGACTTGGTGATGAGGTTAGTGGAGCCGCCGATAGAATCGGCCGGCATCTCGGGTAGCGAAGCCTTGGTGACCTGCACTTCCTTGATGAACTCGGCCGGGATTTGATCACTTTGCGCCCCACGATCGCCCTGCGTGTTGAAGCCGGAAAACGCGCCGCTGGAAAGAACGCCGTCGATATTGAGCGTGCTGAACTCGACGGGCGTGCCGCGAATCTTGATCCCGACGACCTCCCCGTTTTCAAACTCGCCCGCGACGCCCGGCAGTCGGACGAGGAGGTTGCCGATGTTGCCGTCGGCCACGCTCCCGAAGGCATCGGTCGCGGTGACATTCATCACGTTCGCGGCGTTGCGCTGCCGGGTCATCGAGGCCGCGGTTCCCTCCCGGTCGGCGGAGACGGTGAAGGCCTTCAGTTGTTGAACGGTGGAGGCGAGCGACACACTCGTCTGCGTGACTTGACCCGCCCGCACGTCGACCGTGGGCGTCGCAAGATCAAGCCCGGTGTAGAAAACCCTCAGGCGCTGAGGCCCCTCGGGCACATTTGGGAGGGTGAAGAGTCCGCTCCGATCAGTGAACACCGCGGCGCCAGCGCCGACTGAAACCTCGGCGCCTTCCAAGTAACCGCCGTTCATGGTATTGGTCACCCGTCCGGTCACGGTGCCCGTGGCCGGACTTTGGGCAAGGGCGCCGGGGGGCGCGCCCAACAGGAGTGCCACCATGAGAGGCAGGCAGCGGACACAGAGCGAGGGGAGCTTGGTCATCATGGGCAGGAGAGTAATCAGGGGTTGATTTGGCCGGCGGGGCAAAACGCAGGGCTTGGCCGTGGTCGGGAAACAACACGCGGACAAGAGCCAGCGCGGATGCGAATTACCTAGCAAGAGAGGGAAAAAGGTAGCGTGCGACGAAGTGAGCCTGCTCGCCGTCCCTTACTTCGGCGGCATCCGCATCTGGTCGAGGTCGGCGATCCGCACCCGCTGAATCTCGACCGACTGCTTGCCGCCGGAGTGCGCGATGTAGAGGAAGCCTTCGTGCTCGATCATGTGCGGGTAGTCGATCCACCGGCCGCCGACCACATAGAACAGCCGGTCGAAGACGATGCCGTCTTTGCTCAGCGCCAGCGTGAGCGGATCGCGCTTCTTCGGATTCGAGTTGGAGACGAGCGCGTACCGCCCGTCCTTCAAGCGCAAACCGTGCAGTTTGGAACGTGCGTCGGGAAAATCCGTCTGTACCGGCTTGCTCCACGTGTGGCCCGCGTCCGTCGAAAAGGCCCGGAAGAGATACTGGCTCTTGTTATTATCGCGAAACAAAGCCTGCAGGCTGCCGTCCGGCAGGGTCCACCAAATCGGTTCCTCGGCCTTCAGCGTCAGGTCAGCGCCCGCTCCGCGAACGAAGGGCACCGAGGTCCAGTCGTCCAACGCCTTCACGCCGCCAATCAGGAACTCCACCCCGGTATCCTTGTAGTCATGCTTCCGGCGCGACATCGCCCATTCGCCCGACGGCAGCCGCTGCGGCGGGAAATTATTGATCGCATTCTTCTGCACCACCCCGGCGTCGTCCCACTTCTGCGTGGACTTGTTCCAGCGGAACGCACGCAGCTCTAGGCTCTCGCCGAAAAATCCCGCCGCCTCATCGAGCGAGACCAGCGCGAGCAACTGCCCATCGCGCACCCACAGGCCTCGGGAGATGTAGCGCAGCCCCTCCTTTTTCCGCGTGTTATAGTGCGGCGAGTTCGGACCGGAATTGGGCGGATAGCCGGTGATGAACTTGGGCTCGTCCCACTTGAGGCCGTCCGGGCTGGTCGAGTATTTCACGACCTGGCCGACCATGTCCTCGACGCGAGGGCCGTCGCTCCACATCGCCCAGAATCGACCTTCGTGATGGATGAGGTAGTTGTGTTGGTTGACGCCGTTGCGCCCGTGCGCATCGCTCACGATCACATGCTGCACCGGCACGCGCGGGAGGTTCGCGAAATCGATCGTGTGCGGGTCGGCCGGCACCCAGTCACCCTGGAGCATGATGCGCGAACCGGGGTTCTTCGCTGGGTGCGGCGCGGCCGTATTGGTATTGGGATGCGGCGTGGCCGCGGCCGGTGCGGCCGATAGCATGGCGAGGAGAACCAAGGTTGCGAGGGCGGCGAAAGTGCGGGGGGTGTTCATGGGGTGAATCTCAGGGTGCGCCCCCCGGGACGCACCCGCACAGGGGAATAATCTAGCAAGATGCGGAAAAACGTAGCGCTCAGTCCTCGCTCCGTTTCCGGTATTCGCCTGGGGTGAAACCGAAGCGCTGGCGGAAGCAGCGGATAAAGTACTGCAGGTCGGTGAAGCCGCAGAGGCAGGCCACATCCGTGACGTTGTAGCGAAGGTCGCGAAGAAAGTGCACGCTGCGCTCGAGGCGGATGCCGTTCACATAGGCGCGGAAGTTGCACTTCGCATGGACGTGGAAGAGCCGCGAGAAATGGTTTGGGTGCCGCTGGAAAAAGGCGGCCGTTCCCTTCCGGCTGAGTTGGGGATCGGACCAGTGCTCCGACAGGTAGTCGCAGACGGACTGCCAGACCACGGTATGGCTCGTGCGATCATGCTCCGGCGCCCGCGCCACGAGGTCGGCGAGTTCCGCGAGCAACATCTCCGCCAAAAGCCTGAAGTTGCGTTCGCCCAAGCGCGGATTGGGCGCGGCGCGGAGGAGTTCCAGCAGGTGTTCTCCTTTGGCGCCGAGGGTTTCGAGCGTGCGCCATTGCGCGAGGTAGCGGCCGGAAACCGTTCCATCCCGCGCTATGCCCTGCCGTGAGTAGATCGTCAGCCGGGTGGAGTCGGGCCGCAACACGACGCCGAGCGAGCGGTACGGCGTGCGCGGCACCGGGCAGATCCAAGTGAAAGGAGCCAGGAACATAACTTGGCCCGCCTCGAGATCAAAAACCACCTCGCGATCGTGCTCGACCGTGAGAAAACTCCCCCTCCCAACGAGGCCTACGATGAGCCGCGGCACCTCCATAAAGTAAGCTGGCTGCTCATGCGCTGGGCGCTGGCCCGCGAGCACGCGGCGCACCGGCAGGTCAGGCGGTACCGCCAACCACGTATTCAACGCGGCGATAACCTGCTGGCGATTGGCGGTCGGTCGCATCGGCTCAACGATCAAAACCTCGCAACGATTCCGCCGCAAGCCTGCCATTCCTGATGCCGGCACCGCAGGCCAGACTCACCTCGCGGCCGGTTCGGATCGGCCCTTGGGGTGCGGACGTAGCTCCATGTTGATGGTCCACGGAAATTGGGTGTCCTCGATGCACGCTTAGGCCCGAAGCAAGGGGGCTTCTTGCACATCATCCGGAGGCGAGTCGAGTCGCAGCGCCGACGGCACCAGGGCCTCCCCGGCCAACCGCTCCACCGATCCATGCCAGAAACGCAGGCCGCCCGCCATGGTCACGTAGGCAACGGCCAAGCCTGTGCGCGTCGCGACCGCCGCCGGGGTAACCCCGGCCACGCCGCCAACGACGAGATCTGTACCCATGAACCAGCTTGCTCCGCCGTCGGCCGACAACTCCGACCTTAACCCGTCCGCCTGCACGCCCACGCGTGCCAGCCGGCTGTCATCCATGCGGATGGCCGTTGTCCGGGCGTTCATCGGAGGGCGGGCGTAGTCGCCCGCCTCCGGCTCGACCGGAGCCCAGCGTTTTTCCCGGCGCTCAAGGGCGTGACCGCCCGCGTCGTCGCACCACGACACCCGGAAACCCGCGTTCGGAAGTGCCATGATCACCAGTTCGCGTACCGCGCCGCTCGGTGCCGGAGCGTTGGTGATCGGCTCGTCCACCAGGCGGTCGTAACGCAAGTAATCCCCGTAGTCCGAGAGATTGAGCGACTGCCCGTCCGCCTCCAGTGCCGCCTGCAGCGCCGTCATGTCCAGTCCGTTCCAGTCGCAACCGCACGCCAGCGCTAGCCGCGCCGCGTGCCCAGCCGCGAAGCCCATTTGCGCCACCACCGCCATCACCCGGAATGCACTCATCGCGGTCTGGTCCGCCGACGCCCCCCGCCCCGGCACGATCAGATTGCGCGCTCCGCGCGGGATCATCATCCGCAGCGGCAGGTGATGCGGGTCGAGCTGGTCGGTGATACCCGTGCCAGCGCGCTCCGCCCGATCCGGCCAATGAAAGTCGATGTGGTAGGTGTTCACCGCAACCACGTCGGGGAAGATTACCTCACGCCGTACTTCCGCCTCGGTGAGCACATGCTCCCCCACGATCCGGCGCTCCTCGCGCACGCCGATGGCGCGCGACACCGACGCCAGCACATGAGTGTCGAGCCGCCGCCCGCCGTAGCCGACTGTCTGCAGGTAATAAATCAGTCCGTGCATCTGCCGGCGCGCGAAGACTTCCGCCGCCGAGCGGCTTAGGCCGTCCGCCGCGTCGAAGCCCACCACCTTCATTTTCACCTCCACTTTGCCGGAGGGGAAGCGGTGCAGGCTGGTCATCGGAATCTCACGGTCGTCCCGCCAGCGCGGGCATCCTTCCGGCAGAATGGGCGTCACCGGCCTGCCAGTGTCCCAGAGAGTAAAATAAAGACTCATCGGCAACTGACGGTTGGCGCCCTCGTGCATCACGGGAAAGCCCGCCAACACCGGGACGACGCACGCGCCGCTCGCATCGATGACGATCCGCGGGCGCACATGGTGCAATCCCCCAGCAGAAGCCAAAGTGAGCTCCGTCACCCGCCCGGCCACCGCCGAGGCGGCGATCACGCGCGAGTGGAACAGCACGTCGATGCCCGCGCCCACGACCATCTCCTGGAGAAAAAACGCACACCACTCGAGATCGTAGGCCCGGCGATCGTTGTTCGGGCGGTAGGGCTCGATCAAGCCGTGCCGCGTTAGCCGCTCGACCAATTCGGCGAACGGAGCGTTAACCCGTGCCGTGTCTCCGCAGAATCCCGCCACGCCGCCGACCGTCCCCTGCCCACCGAGGATGTTTGCCGGCTCGACCACCAAGACGCGATGGCCCGGCGTCTTCGCGGCCAGCGCCGCCATTACTCCCGCCATGCCGCCGCCCACGACGAGCACGTCGGGCGTCAGAACTGAAAGTGCGGAGAGCTCGGCCATGGGCATATTACGGACAGGTTATTGATCCCCCAGGCAGGGGGGCTGAGGGGAAAGAGACACTTAGAGAAGGAAAAATGTAGCGCACCGGGAGGCTGCGCACGGGGCGGCGAACGGACCCGCAGCGCGGATACTTGCGCAAGAGTTCGTGCCGCCGCGTGACTAAACGGGCGCGCTCG
>JBBARJ010000178.1:0-7504 GCA_040399825.1 Gemmatimonas sp. | reverse complement strand
CCCAGTCGAAGCGCGGCGGCCCGGACAAGCCTCCCGTCGCGGGCAAGTACGCAAACTACTCCGGCTGCGCGGACGCGCCGTCGAACCGCATCCACTCGCAGCTCACCCTGCAACTGAACGCCAAGCAGACGTCCGACGATGTCCCTTTCGCGTACTGGAGGGGCACGCCGCCAAGCGGCCGAGCGGTCTTCGCCCACGTGCCTGAATGGGCCCCGCGCTACTTCCCTGGGTGGCGCGAGCGCTACGGCGACCGCACCAAGGGCCTGCTGCTGCGCATCACCGCCAACATGCCCGGTCGGCGCGACGCCGGGCGGATCTGGTTTGAATACATGGACAAGTTTCTGCGAAGCTTCGGTCTTCGCCCCTGCGCTTTCGACCCACGCTGCTACTACCTCGCGGCGACGGACGGTACGCTGCTGCTCCTCCTACACGTCGACGACACGCGCCTCACGTACACCACCATCGCCGTTTGCGAGCGCTACCGCAAAGCTTTCAAGCTCCAGTTCAACTGCGAGCCCGGGTCGCTCGAGCAGACGGACTTCACGGGACTGCGGCACGAGTTCATCACTGACTCGGACGGTAACCGCCGCTGCGAAATCACTTGCAACTCGGCCATCAGCAGCCTCGAGACCCTGCTCGCCGGCCATCCGCTCCCGCCTACGTACTCGCGTGATATCCCAATGGCCTCGGACGCTCTCGCCGAACTGCGGCTGCCCGTTTCGGAAACCAACCTGCTCGCCCCAGAGTTCCTGACCCCGGCGCGGCGAATCGCGGGTACGGTGGGATTCATCGTGACCATGGTACGGGTCGACGGCTACTTCGGCTTCTGCGTGATTGCGCGCTACGTCAACGCCGAGCGCATCACTCGCCGAGTCTGGTTCGCCTTGCTCCGACTCGCCCACTACCTGGTGCACACCCGCAGCCTCGCCCTCACACTTTGGCGCGTGCCTTCGACGGTAGAACTTGAGGCGTTCTGCGACTCCTCCCTTGGCAACGGCGTGGAGGGACGCTCCATGGGCGGCTCGATAGCTCTGTTCCCGGGCAGCGGAGCGCTGTGGTGGACCTGCTCGACACCATCCAAGACTGGAGAATC
The DNA here is from genome assembly GCA_040399825.1 of Gemmatimonas sp. Lineage (GTDB taxonomy): Bacteria > Gemmatimonadota > Gemmatimonadetes > Gemmatimonadales > Gemmatimonadaceae > Gemmatimonas. Next base: position 6,411 of record JBBARJ010000178.1, on the reverse strand, counting down.
CACGGGTGTCGCGGAGCTGCACCAAATCGTGCGCTGCTTGAAGGCAGTTACCGGAACGCGCATCTTCCTCAAGGAGTTGGGCTGCGGCCCGACCAGGCCGACACTCACGCACACGGACTCCCGCACCGCACTTGACGCAGCGCGCAGCTCTCGCGTATCCTGGGACTCGAAGTGGGTGTGCACGCGCCTTGCTATGGTGCGGAACTACGAGGCAGATGGCACGGGAACAATCGTGCACGTCGACACTGGCGACCTCCCCGCTGATTTGCTGTCCAAGCCCCTCACGGGGGACGCATTCTTCAAGCATCGCGCAACCGCGCTAGGGATTCGCGTGCTTCGTCCCTGACCGCTGACCTCTGCGATCACGCCTCCACCGACAACGTGCGCTGGATTCGCGGGGGGGTAACACGGCCAACGGCCGCTGAGACTGCGTGGACGAAGCCGAGATGTACGAACGGAGCTACAACGACCATGGTTTAACTACCATGGTGCGTGTAGTCCTTGGACCAATCAGATCACAGTAAAACACAGAAACCAAACCACAGCCACTAGTTTGCTTTCTTCTCATCTTTCTCTGTCGTGTTTCTCTCTCCCCTACATTGTATTGCGCTTCACCTCGAGATATGGTCTGCCCTAGCACTTAGCCAGACTCGTAGACCTGTTTGTGGACGCTTCCTAAGTTTCTTTCTGCTTTTACGCTTCCTCCGTTCACGTTTTTACTTTGCACTACTTTGCACACGTTTGCTTTCAACGTCCTAGCGCCCAAGCCCCTCTCAATTCGCATTGTTCAGTACGGCTACTCTCGCGCTACTGCCACGTTCGCTTTCAAAGACCTAGCGCCCAAGCCCCCTTTCAATTCGCATTGTTCAGTACGGCTACTCTCGCGCTACAGCTCTACGGTTTACGTTTACTACTACCTTTGTTACTTTTTCAAGGTTTCGGTCTCACATCTTTCAGTTCGCACTGCTCAGATCGGCTCCTTCCAACAGTTTTTATTATTTTGTACCTTGTATTTGTGTTATTTTGTACCTCTGGTCTCCGACGCTTCGTCCCAGGCCTGTTTAAGTGTGCTATTTTTGTATTTCACCGTTTCCTACTACTGCTATGCTACAATATCGCTTCGATAGTCTACCGTTGCTGCCCACTGCATGTGACTCCCACTTTGAAGTTTTCTCCACGTCATTACCCCAGCTTCACCTCGTTGCAGAAGCCGCTGCAGCCCGTGATGGTCTCTTTGACGTGTTTCAAGACGTCCGCAAAGCCACCGGTGGCCGGTGTAAACTCGCCGGCCTGCCCTCCGAGCTCGGCGGTGCCAGCGGATCCCTGCTCGCGCGCAGCCACACCGACGTTTCCCCACGTGTTCGTGATATTCTCGCCGCCCCAGATAACTCCCTTTCACCCCGCAACCTCAGTGAGCACTTCGGTGCAGCGGCGGCGCAGGATTTTTACGATGAGCTCGTCTCCAGCGCCACCACCCGCGGCCGCCTCCAACAGCGGCTCCACCCCTACAGCGGCTCGTCCCACCACCTCGGAGGTGAATCTCGCGGCCGCCCCCCCACCCGCGACGCCACCCGCTACGCCCCTTCCAACCCCGACGCCGCCGCCCCCTTTTCGGACGACGCCGCCCTCCCCGACGACGCCGCCCCTGACACTGATGCCCGCTCCGCAGCTCACCACCGCCAGTTTGCTGCCTCCGCCTCCCGCCCCTTCTCATCCGACGCCCCCCTCCGCGCAGCCGCCGAAGCCTCTCGCCCCGGCCCCCCCTCTCCCATCCATCGTGCCCTGGCTCCCGAAGACGGACGCGGCTCTCGCCCTGCTCGCAACCACTCCGGCTCGCTGCCCCCGGTCCACCGCACGCACGCCCCCGCGTCCTTCACTTCCCCTACGAGCGTGCACGCCTTCCCCGACTCCGACTCCGACCCGCGCGCCGCCGACGCCCGGTACCGTAAACTCAGCACCGCCCGACACTTCAGCGCTCTTGCCCTAGCCATCGGAGGCAAGTTCCCGAATACTTTCCGCGCGGTCTTTGGTGCCGAACCCTCCAGCCTGGACGACCTCACCTTTCTCCCTGTGGAGTCCCTCCGAGCTGCGTGCGACACCATTGCGGCCCAAATGTACGGCTTCCTGCTCGTGCGCAACTCCGTCATACGCGCCGCCGGCAACCACGGCTACCTCGGGGGTAAAGCCGCCGAAACGTTCGCCTCGGAGATGGCCCTTGATCTACGCCTCGCCGGTGAAATAAGGAGCGGGCGCTTCCGCACGGAGCTCACCCGCGCCGAAAAGGTACTCCGCCTACTGCCCATTGGCCAGCTCGCCCTCGTTGCCGCAGGCATCTACGTCCGCAGCCCAGACGAGGCGGTTTCGGCAGCTCTCCTGAAGGCCGTCGCGGGCGTCTCCCTCACGGACCCACGCCTGCCCGGCACGCTCCGCATCACCGGCATACAGCATCTCCAGCTCGCCTTCGGCAAAGCTCGGGAGCGTAGTGCCCTCGTCGACTGGACCAAGCTCACCAAAGAGATCGCGCGGCCCATCATCGCCGCCAGCAACATCTCCTACTCTGACAGCGCCGACTCTGGCTGGGACGACGACTGCGACTCGCACCTCGACGGCAGCGACCGGGGCATCAAACTTGACTTCGCCAACTTCCGCTCGTCCGTCAAGCGCTTGATCGGCAGGTCTCGGTACAGCTCGGAGGACGAGCCCGTGAGCTACACATGCGCCCAATTCAAGATGATCGTCGACCGCCTGACGCTCTTCGCAGACGCTATTGCCGCCGACCTCGACGACAGCCAACCCCCGGACTTCGACCAAGGCGGCAGCCACGTCCACGCCGTCCACCGTCACGCCCGCACCAATGCCGTCCGCGCCGCCGAGCAGCAACTCCAGGCTGACTGAAAAATGCTGGACGGTAAACTGCACCGGTATGACTAATTCCCGCCGCGTCTGCTGTCTCAAGTGTCAGACGATTCGCCCGGGCGCGTGGACCTGCCCGACTTGCCACCGCGGAAACGCCGCCAGTACCAACATCTGCAACGCGACTCGCGACTGCTACGGCGACAAGACCCACAGCCGGGCACTCACCATGGGGTCTCCAGAGGCCACCCGCGAACTGGCCGAAGCCCAGGCCCGCTCAACGGCTGCCTACGCCCGCGGCAGACCACGTTCGCGGCCGGGCCCTAACGCTCCCTCCCCAGCTCCACAGGGGGCGCCCGCAGTCGCCCTCACCTACGCGGTCGCAATCGCCCCCGATGACGCACTCGCCCCACACAGCTCCTTCGGCTCCACGCTCGACTGCACCCACGAGGAGCGGGACGCGAAGCATGCCGACCCCAGCATGCCCGACTGCGCCCACGAGGAGCGGGATGCACAGCACGGCGAACTCAGCGTGCTGGCGGTCACGGTGGCGCCACCAAGCCCGCACGCGAGTAATGACCCCTCGCAGCAAGGACTCCTTCAATGCCTGCCCGTAACCCTCCAAGCTCCTGATTTCCCCTTCCTCATCAACCAGCGGCTGCTAGAGACCCAAGGCTTCCCTATCTTCTCGAGCGCGAACGAGGCGTGGCTACGGGCCCCGACTGGCTCCTTCTACCGCCTCGCACATGACAAGGACGCGAGCCTGTGCCTCCCGGTCGAGTGCACCGTGCTGGACGACAATGGCCCCGCGGTACTCGTGGGCAGCGCCAACACCGGCCGACCGACGATGATGCTCAAGTTGGACAACTGCAGCCAAGCCACATGCATACCCTCGACCCACGCCCACATGGTATTCGCTCTATCGCAGCGCCCGGGTGTGAACGTGTCCAGCGCGACGGGCCACCACGGGGTCAGCCTGGGCTCCGGCACTCTGCGCTTGCTGTTCCGCGAAGGCTCCGCCGCCCCCGACATGATGTCACCGTACCCGCCCGCGTCCCTCATCGCCGCCATCCTGGGCCCTACCGTGACAGCCACGCCCGCGCCTCCCCCTCTTACCGTCAGCTCATACGTAGTAACTCGTTCCCACGCCCGCAGCAATCAGCCGAGCGGACCGACTGGCGGCAGCTCCCTACCGACGGCAACGGAAGTGCACGACCCGGGCGGCTCGCCTACCGAAGAAGCGACCGTCCAGACACGCGCTGCGCGCCGCCCGTTCTCCACAGCCGGCACACCGTCGCGACTGCACGACCCTGACGTCATTGCCGCGCGCTTCAACGTTTTCAGCCGCGAAGAGCTCAAGTATTTCGACAAGCTCGTGGACGGCGTGGCCCCGCTCAAGCTCAAAGACACCGACAGCTACGGCCAGGTCGCCCTGCTCTACCAGGCGGCGATGAAGCGGCGCCCGATCCACCGAGAGCTCAGTCAGTCATCGCACGCGCACTTCCTGGACACGCCCCCCGGCAGCTGCTGGGACTTCGACGTGTACACCATGCCCGAGCCGGATACCGACGGCAATAGCACCATGTTCATCGGCTTCGAGCGCCTCACGACTACGCCCTTCATCAGCTTCAGCCCCTGCAAGGGAGCCGCAGCATTCGTCGTCGCACTCACGCAGCTAGAGATCTACTCGGACTACCTCTGCCCTGGTGTCAAGCTTAAGAACATCTCGGGCGACTTTGACAGCAGCTGGGCTATAAACGGTACACCAGGTGACACGATGCCTGCTGAGGTCCGTCTGTTCTGCGCGTCCCGGGAAGGCCTGAGCATCACCCCCAAGGCACCGTACTCTCCGGCCCTCAACCGTGCTGAGCTGCCCCAACAGCGGCTCAAGGTACTGATCATGGCGAATGCTGTACGCGCGCGCCTCTCGTGGAAATGCATCGGCGACATGGCGCGCGGCGCGTGGTTCCAGCTCATGCATCAACGCGTCCCGAACGCCAAGGAGGCAGTGCTCCGTGAAAACACGCGCGTGGTGGCCCTCCAGCTCCTCTTCGGCATCAAGAAGCCGCGGCGCTTCGTTGCCTCCAACATGCTGGGCTACCCTGGACAGTTTGGCTTCGCCCTAGCGGAGGACGGCAAGACCGGCCGCCTCAAGGACAAAGGTGAACTCATCTACTACGTGCACCCGGACATGATGGGCATGGGCACGCACTGGGTGCGGTGGGTGGCATCGGGCCGACTCGGGGCAACGCGCAACGTGGCCCTCACCGCGGCTGCAGACGTCGTACCCGCGCTGCTCGCACGCCCCGGCTACGCGCACCCTCACGGCATCCTCGGCCGACCGCCGCAGTCTGCGTACGAGCAGCGAGTCGACCACCTCATCAAGAACTGGACCGAGGACGACATCCAAATGAAGGCCCTGCGCATCGACGCCCGGACGGGGCTCCCCACGGCAGTCACCACCTTCGTCCCCATGTTTGACCCACTCTCTCGGACAATACTCGTCGTAGAGCAATCGCCGGCCCCGCCAGCCCTCGAAACCCTGCCTACCACCACTGTCACTCACACTGGCACCCAGCAGGCCCCCACGGAGCACCAACCACTGAAACGCTTACCTTACCGTGTGCTCCACAGTGGGCGGTTCGAGCTCAGCCCCCAAGTCAAAGCCTGGTTCCTGCAGCTGCCCAAAACAACGGCCGTCTCCGTGGATCCGACCGGGAAAGCGCCGGGTAGCGCCTCCTACGACCGCTACACCCAGTACAAGCACGCGCGAACGATCGAGGAGCTTGGACGGCTGAGCGGCAAACGCCGAGCCGACGTACTGTGGGACCTTGCGCACGGCTATATACTCGTTGGCATCGACGACCGCGAACTCGAGGCAGCCAATGTGTACGCCGTCGACGCGGCTGACACTCAGGAACGGCTAGACGACACGCCCGCGACGGCACGCCTCCCACCAGGCGTCGACCCCGAGTTTGCCGACCACGTGGACTCGATGGAGCTCGTGGACGAAGAAGGCATGGCGCGCCTCAGGAACATGCTCGACGACGCCTACGTCACGGAGCGCAGGACCCTCCTCGAGTTCCAACGGCTGGAGAACCTCGAGGACAACCCACGGCCCCTCGACCCCGACGGCGGGTCCGCAGTGCACTCGTCGCTCATCAACGCGGCCTTCGGCGGTGAGGACGAGGTGCGCGTGCTGCTCACCCGCGCCCTCGCGGACGACTACGGCCAGGTCGGAGAACCCGCGAACCCTACGACGTGCACCACCGGAGAGGTCGCCGCTGACTCGGCTCGCGTGTACGCCATCGGCACCGAAAGGGTCAGAATCGATTCTGACGTGGCCCGCGCGTTCGCGATCAACGCTGTGGACATCGAGACCCCCAAGAGCGTCAAGGAGATGGAACGGCACCCACAGTTCGACGCCCCGAAAGGCTGGAAGGTCGACTTCACCAAGGAGGTAACCGAATTGCTAGTCCCAGCTTGCGAGGTGGTCGACATGCGCGCATTTCACGAAACCGTGGCAGAGCTGGGAGCCGAGAACGTCGACATCGGCTA
>JBBARJ010000177.1:0-7567 GCA_040399825.1 Gemmatimonas sp. | reverse complement strand
CTGCTGCCCACGTCGCTCGGGGTGAACCCGCAGGAGACGATCATGGCGGTCGCGACCGTGCTCGCCGAGCGTATGGCGACGCGCCACGCGGGCGTCACCCGCCCCTAGTGCGCTGTTCCGCTGCACCGATGTCCCCGTCCTCCGACTACCAACGCCCGTATGAGTAAGGGAGAGAAGAAACGCCGCCGCGCCCTCGACGCCTATTCGATGCTGCAGCGTGCCGCCTCAATGGCGTCCGCGCAGGTCGAGCAGGCGGTCCATCCGTTCGGGCTCTCGGCGTCGCAGTTCGGTGTGCTGGAAACGCTGCAATCGCGCGGGCCGGTGCATCAGCAGGAGTTGGCTGAGGCGCTCGGGCGCAGCAAGGCGCAGATGACGGCGATCATCGACGCACTCGAAGCGCGGGGCTGGGCGCGCCGCGAGCGACACGCCACCGATCGACGGTTCATCTCGGTGTATCTCACCGACGACGGGCGCGACGTACTGGTGAGCACCGCCCCGGCGCGGAGTGATGCGATAGTGGCGATCATGGCCGAATTGAGCGGGGAGCAGCGCGCCCGCCTGGCACGGCTGTGCCGGCGGCTGTTGCGCGTGCTCGATCCCGACCAGGCGAACGAGCCGACTGATGACGCGACTGATGACGCGCACGACGACGCGAACGACGAACACGATGATGTTTCCGACGACGCGCCGGACGCGCCGGCTGTCGACACCACGCTTCCTTTTCCGACGTAATCGATGGCCGGACGGCACTTTCTCCAGATCCCGGGACCGACACCGGTTCCCGACCGCCTGCTGCGCGCCATGCACCGAGCGATGGAAGATCATCGCTCGTCGGCGTTTCCGGCGCTGACGCGCTCGATCCTCTCGCGCCTGCCGCAGGTCGTCCATCAGACCAACGGCGAGCCGTTCGTCTTTCCGGCCACGGGTAGTGCGATGTGGGAGGCGGCGCTGGTGAATACGGTGAACCCCGGCGGACGCTTGCTGGCGGTACGCTTCGGACAGTTCTCGCATCTGTTCATCCACACGGCGCGCGCGCTTGGCTATCAGGTGGACGTGATCGAAGAGCCGTGGGGCGATGTCGCCAATCCGGAGCGGATCGAGGCGGCGCTGGCCGCCGACACGGCGCACGAGATTCAGGGTGTGCTGCTGGTGCACAACGAAACGGCTACCGGTGTCACGAGCGACGTCGCCGCGGTGCGCGCCGCGATCGATCGCGCGAAGCATCCGGCGCTGCTGCTGGTGGACGGCGTGAGTTCGATCGCCAGTCTCGAGTTCCAGTTCGATGCGTGGGGCGTGGACTGCGCGCTCACCGGCACGCAGAAGGGCTTCATGCTGCCGGCAGGGCTCGGCATTCTCTACATGAGCGAGAAGGCGCTGGCGCGCGTTGACGGCTGTACGATGCCGCGCGCGTACTTCGATCTGCGGCCGATGCGCGCGAACAACGCGCAGGGCTTTTTCCCGAGCACCCCGGCGCTGTCGCTGCTCTTCGGTCTCGACGAAGCGCTGACGATGCTCCTGGACGAAGGCATGGATGCGGTGGCTGAGCGTCACCGGTTGCTGGCGACGGGTGTGCGCGCGGCGGTGAATGCGTGGGGGTTGCGTCAGTGTGCAAAGCGGCCCGAGATCGCGTCGAACTCCGTCACGGCGGTGATGGTGCCCGAGGGGCACGATGCGCGCCAGGTGATCGAGCTGGCGTTCTCGCGCTACGATGTTTCGCTGGGATCAGGGCTGGCCGAAGTCGCTGGCAAGGTGTTCCGCATCGGCCACCTCGGCGATACGAACAGTCTCACCTTGGCCGGTGCGCTGTCGGGTGTGGAGATGGCGCTGTGCGACGCGGGCATTCCGGTCACGCTGGGCAGCGGCGTCGGCGCCGCGCTGCAGCAGTGGCGGGTATCGGCATGAGCGCGCTGTCGACGGATACGAAGAACGTCCGCGTGGTGGTCACGCGGAAGATGCCGGCCGCGGTGGAAGCAGAAATTGCGTTGCGCTACGACGCCTTGTTCAACAAGACGGATCTGCCGCTCGCACCGGATCAGCTGAAGCAGGTGCTGCAACAGGCGGACATTGTGATGACCACGGTGTCCGACCGCTGGAGCGAAGACATCTTCAGCACGCCCGGTATCCGCGCGCGCATGCTCTGCAACGTGGGTGTGGGCGTCAATCACATTCACGTCGCGGCGGCCAAGCGGGCGGGCATGACGATCAGCAACACGCCTGATGTCGTGACGGACGACACGGCCGACATTGCGATCGCCCTGATGTTGATGACGATGCGTCGGTTGGGGGAAGGCGAGCGGCATGTTCGCAGTGGGGTATGGGGTGGACTGCGTCCCACGTTTATGCTGGGGCGCACGCTGCGCGGCAAGACGCTCGGCATCGTGGGCTACGGTCGCATCGGGCGTGCGGTGGCGCGTCAGGCCGCGGCCGCGTTCGACATGAAGATCATCTATCATGCGCCGCGCGATCCGCGCATCGATGATCCGGCCACGGCGGGGCCGGCTGGCGCCGAACGCGTGGACTCGTTGGAGACGTTGCTGGCGCGCGCCGACGTGGTGTCGCTGCATTGCCCCGCCACGCCCGAGACGCGTCACCTCATGAACGCGCGCACGCTCGCGCTGATGCCCGCGCATGCGTACTTGGTGAATACCGCGCGCGGTGACGTGGTCGACGAAGCGGCGCTCGCGTCGGCACTGAAGGAGCGGAAGATCGCCGGAGCCGGACTGGACGTGTACGAATTCGAACCGAGTGTGACGGCCGAGCTCATGGAGCTCGAGAACGTGGTGTTGTTGCCGCACCTGGGCAGCGCGACTATTGAGACGCGCACCAATATGGGCATGCGCGCGCTGTCGAACCTCGATTCGTTTGTCCAGACCGGGAGCGTGAGCGACCCGGTCTGACGCCGCGCATTTCGAGGTATGCCGGCGCCGCTCCCGTCGCTTAGGTTGCGTGCATGGTCCATGCTGGGTTGTCCGACGAACTGCACCCCACCCCACCGGTTCCCCGGGTCGTGGGTTCTCTGTTGCACTTTACGGAGATCCGGTCGCGCTTTCTGCCGCACCCGCACGACGTCATCGTCTGCCTGCCGCCGGACTACGAGCTGAACCGTGATCGGCGCTATCCCGTGCTGTATCTGCATGACGGGCAAAACGTCTTCGATGACCTCGCGATGTCGCCGTTCGGTGTGCAATGGGGCATCGACACCACGGCGCGCGCGCTCATGCACGCGCAGGTGATCGAACCGCTCATCATCGTCGCGATCGGTAATGCCGGCCGTGATCGCATCGACGAGTACACGCCCACGCGTGACAACGCGCACGATGCCGGCGGTCTGGCCGATCGCTACGGGCAGATGCTCGTGTACGAGCTCAAGCCATGGGTGGATCACAACTGGCGGACCCGTCGTGGCGCGCGGGACACGGGGCTGGCCGGCAGCTCGCTGGGTGGCTTGCTCACCTTGCATCTCGGACTCACCCACTCGGCCGTGTTCGGCAAGCTCGGTTTGTTGTCGCCGAGCGTGTGGTGGGACGATCGGTGGATCGTGCGTCAGCTGGTGGCCAACAATGGTATGCGTCCCGAGCTCAAGGTCTGGCTCGACGTAGGCACCGGTGAGGCGCGCATGCTGAAGGGCACCCGCTTGCTGTATCGCATGTTGTTGCGACAGGGATGGCAACCGGGACACGACCTGTTGTACATGGAGGCAGACGGCGCGCTCCATGATGAGCGGGCGTGGGGCGAGCGCTCCGGATTGTTCCTGCGTTTCCTGTTTCCTGCCATGTCGTCGTCGATCGAGGCGATGGCGTCGGCGATGTCCTCGGGGATGTCATGAAAGAGCCGATCGGCGATCACGTCACGCCATTTACACCAAAAGCGTTCACGTTTCTGCGCGGCATTGCCAAGAACAACCGCAAGGAATGGTTCGAGGAGCATCGGGCCGATTTCGAACGCGAGATCAAGCGCCCGTTGGCGTCGCTCGTGGAAGAAGTGGACGTGCATCTCGCGTCGTTCGCGCCGGAGATCGTGGGGTCACCGAAGAAGTCCGTGTTTCGCATTCATCGCGACGTGCGCTTCTCGAAGAACAAGGCGCCGTACAAGACGCACGCGGCCTGCTGGTTCTTTCATCGCGACGCGGGGCGCGGCGTCGGCACTGAAGCCGCGCACGGCGGCGCGGGCTTTTACTTCCACATCGAGCCCGGTAAGTCGTTCTGCGGTGGCGGTATCTGGATGCCGCCACGCTCGGCGGTGCACAAGATCCGGCAGGCACTGTCGGATGATCTGGACGGATTCGAAGAGATCGTGAAGGGGCGCGGGTTCCGTCGTCGTTTTGGCGATCTGGATACGGATGGCATGCTCACCCGATTGCCGCGTGGCTTTGCCGCCGATCATCCCGCGGAAGCCTGGCTCCGGTATCAGTCGTATACGGCGTGGACCGAGCTGACGCCGGAGGAAGTGACGAGTCCTACGCTGCCGCAGACGCTGGCCAAGCATTATGCGGCGATGACGCCGTTTGTGCGGTGGCTGAATGGGGCGCTGGGTTTGAGTGTGGCGATGCGCCGCTAGGTCTGTAACGGCCAAACGCTTAGGAGGCAGGGAGGAGGGTGTCAGGGAGGAGGGCGCAGCAACGGCGCGCGGTGTCCGTACTTCCTCCATCCTGACACCCTCCTCCCTGCCTCCTAAGCATTTGGCAGTTCGCGATCCCCACGGGTACCGTCCACCCGCAGTACCGGTGAGATTCCGTGTCCATGTCGAAGTCGCTGAAACTCACGCTGGACATTCTCATCGGTGCCGCCATACCGATTCTTGTCCTGAAGTACGGGACCGAGCCGCTCGGGGCGCTCAATGCGTACCTGACGGCCGCCATGATCCCGGTGGTCTGGGTACTCCTCGACCTCCTGGTGATCACCCGTCGCTTCAACTTCATCACGGCGTTCGTCGGTCTGACGTCGCTGATGCGCGGGGCCCTCGCTTTTTGGTACGTGGACGGCCTGCTGTTCGCGGTCAAAGACAGCTTGAGTTACGTGGTGTCGTTCTTGGTGTTCGGTGTCACGGCCCTGCTCGGGTCCCCCGTCACGCGAGCGATTGCGCTGCAGGGGCTGAGCCCTGACACGCCGGAGCGTGAGCAGCAGATGAACCGTCTGCTCGACGAACCGACGGTCGGATCCGCCATGAAGAAGGCGGGCATTCTGATTGGCGTGACGAATCTGGCGGCCGGTGCGATCAACTTCGTGATCAATTACCGTATGGTCCTCGCGCCATTCAACACGCCGGCGTTCAATGATCAAGTCGCCAATGTGAACGCGATCACCCGGTTCGTGCTCGTGCTGCCGGACATGGTCGCGATCTTTTTCGCCTTCTCGATGATGTACAAGGCGATGTACGCGTTGCTGCCGGCCAATGAAGGGACCGATCCCGATGCGGGCGAGTTCTGGACGCTGTTGGCGCGCCGGGAGGATGCGTTGGCGCTGGCGGCTGCGGCCGGTGAACCGAGCGATGCCGCACGCGCGGCGGCCCTCGCGGCCGAGGATGTGCGGAGCCGCGCGGCGCGTCAGGCCCGGGAAGAGTTCGGTCTGAGCTGAGGCGCGCTGCTGCGCGCTACCTGAAGGACACCAGCTGCCGCGTCGACGTCGGCCCGCAGCACGCGGAATGTCTCCATGCCGGTGCGAATAAGGATCACGCGGGCGGCCAACACGACTCCTGCGCCATCCACCGGCCGCAGTGCTGCGGCCATCCCGAGCACATCGCGACGTGTGAGTGATGACACGGAGCGCATTGATTGAAGAGAGACGCGGCGCGCCCGAGAGTCCATTCCTCGAGGCATCTCAATGATTGTACCGGCGCGTCTAGACCGCCGCGCGCCGGCTGTTCCGCGACGTGTCCGTGACGCGCGTGTGACGCCGCCGTACCGAGAACGTCGGATGACACCTCCTACGTGTGGCGTGTTCAGCGATCACGATTCTGATCGTCTTATCCGCTCCGCATCTACATAACGAGGACGCTGGTTCTATGCGCAATTCTTCCTCCGTCGCAACGCGTGCGCTGCTTGCATCGTGCGGCTTGTTCGTCGCCGCCTGCGGTGACGACTCTACCACCAATGTGCAGCCTGTCGCACCGGTTGCGCTCAAGAACCAATCGGTCACGCCGGCCCTGATCAAGTCGTTGGTGTCGGGCGTTGAAGTGTTCAGCATGGTCAGCAGCGATGATGTGCTGGCCGGCTCGCCGTCATTCGTGTTCGGCGGCTCAGCCGACGGCGCCGGCTTCATCAAGAACACGGATGGGTCGTTCACGGCGCTCGTGAATCACGAGGACAACTTCGCCGTCTCGCGTGTCCGTTTCGATAAGGACCTGAAGCCGATCTCGGGCGACTACGTCGTGAATTCGACGGCCGGTCGTTACCGTCTCTGCTCGGCTTCCCTGGCCACCGTTGCCGAGCATGGCTTCAGTGCTTTCATCACCGCCGGCGAGAGCAACGAAGAGTCGGAAATTCTCGCGGTGGATCCGTCGGGCCCCGCCAATACGCCGAAGTACTTGTCGGCCCTTGGGCGCTTCAATACCGAAAACGCCGTGCCGCTGCCGAAGGTCGCCTACCCGAACCGCACGGTTGTCATCATCGGCGACGATGATTCAGGCGCGGAAGGCGGGCAGGTGGCGATGTACCTCGCGAACACGGTGGGCGATCTCGACAACGGCAGCCTGTACGTGCTTGCGCGCTCCGACAACAACACCCGCGAACGGGACATGGTCGTTGGCCAGAGCTACCCGGTGCAGTTCCGTCAGATCACGAACCAGAAGACGCTGACGGGCCGTCAGGTCAACCTGGCCGCTGCGACGCTCAACGCGATTCGCTTTTCGCGAGTGGAAGACGTGGACTACCGTAAGGGCTCTGATGTCAACAACCGCGAGATCTACTTCGTGGCCACGGGCCAGAACAACACGGGCGTGAACGCCGACTACAACCGCACGAAGTACGGACGTGCGTATCGCCTGCGCCTCGATGCGAGCAACCCGTTGCAGGGCACACTGGAACTGATCGCCGACGGCGACGACAAGTCGGCCACGAACGCCGGGCGCGTGTTCCAGAACCTCGACAACATTTATGTCGGCCAGAACTTCGTGTACCTGCAGGAAGATGACAACGGCTACGGCGACGAAACGCACGATGCCTACATCTACCAGTACAACATCGCTACGCGTGAGCTCAAGCCGGTGATGGAGTTGGATCACCGTCGCACGGCCTCCGATGCTGCGCTGTACAACGCCGTCGGTGCCCGCCCGGCCGGTAAGGCCGGTTGGGAGTACGGCGCCATGGTGGATGTGTCGACTCAGCTCGGCCAGGAGAACACGTTCATGATTTCGCTGCAGCCGCACTCGTGGCGTGGCACGAAGTACCAAGGGGTGGATGGCGGTACCCTGCGTCCGACCGAGAACCAGGCAAGCATGCTGGTGCTGGTGAAGGGCCTGCCGCGCTAACCCGCACGATTTCCTGATTACCTGCCGGCCCGGGGCTCAGCGCTCCGGGCCGGTCATCATTCGTCCAACTATGAAAACCCGATCGTATCTGTTCACGCTGGCC
>JBBARJ010000176.1:0-7571 GCA_040399825.1 Gemmatimonas sp. | reverse complement strand
CCATATCCGTGCCCGGCTCGACGAAGAACTGCATCTCCATCTGCTCGAACTCGCGCGTGCGGAAAATGAAGTTGCCCGGCGTGATCTCGTTGCGGAACGCCTTGCCGATCTGCGCGATGCCGAACGGCACCTTCTGACGCATGCTCTGCTGCACGTTCAGAAAGTTCACGAAGATCCCCTGCGCCGTTTCCGGACGCAGATACACCACGCTCGCGCTCTCCTCGAGCGCGCCCATGTACGTCTTGAACATCAGGTTGAAATTGCGCGCCTCCGTGAGCTGACAGGCATCATGCTGCCCCGGCTGCTTGCTCGGCTTCTGCGGGCAACGCGCGTCCTCCAGCTTGTCGGCGCGGAAGCGGCCCTTGCACGTCTTGCAGTCCACCAGCGGGTCCACGAAGCCGGCCACGTGGCCGCTCGCTTCCCAGGTGCGCGGATGCATCAGAATTGCCGCATCGAGCCCCTCGATGTCGTCGCGCGAACGCACCATCGCGTTCCACCAGCGATCCTTGATGTTCTTCTTGAGTTCGACACCGAGCGGACCGTAGTCCCACACCGAGCCCGTGCCACCGTAGATCTCGGAGGACTGGAAGATGAAGCCGCGGCGCTTGCACAGCGACACCAGCTTGTCCATCACGTCGGGTTGGGAAGCCATCGGAACCGAAGAGTTGAAGTCAGGAAAGGATGTGCCGCACGATCGCGTCACCGTGATCGCGGCCGTTCTCGATGAAAATACGATTCGCCGAAAGTCCGGAGGCGATCACTCCCGCAAGGTAGACACCCGTGACCGGCGTGGCCATCGTGATCGGGTTGTGGGCCGGAATACCACTGACGGGCTCGATGGGCACGCCCACGGCCTCCAGCAGTCCGGTTTCCGGCAGGTATCCGGTCATCGTGTACACCTGCGTGGCCGGCACGCGCACCTCGCCGTCAGGCCCTGCCACCACCACCACATCGGGCTCGATCGCCACCACGCGGCTCTCATAATGTGCCTGGATGCTGCCTTCGTGAATACGCGCCTCGATCTCGGGACGTACCCAGGGCTTCACCCCGTTGTCGAGCGTCGCACCCACGTGCACGATCGTGACGTGCGCACCGGCCCGGTACATGTCGAGCGCGGCGTCCACAGCAGAATTGCCACCGCCCACGATCACGACCGGCTCGCGCCAGGCCGAGTGGCCTTCCACATAGCCGTGTCGCACGTGCGGCAACGACTCGCCCGGCACCTGGAGCAGATTCGGACGGCCGAAATAGCCCGTCGCGATGATCACCGAGTGCGCCGCCGTTTCCAGCACCTCGCCGCTCCGCTTCACGCTGCGCAGCAGCCACTGAGCCGCACGCCCTGACGCGATCGCGCCTTCCGGCGGATCGACACGCACGGGACGCATCGACTCCACCGTTTCGTACTGCCGCACCGGCACGTCATACATCGACGCCACGCCACGGTAGTATGCCAGCGCGTCACGACGCGTCGGCTTATCGGTCGCCACCAGGAACGGCACGCCGCCGATCGCAATGCGTTCAGCCGTGCTGAAAAACGTCATGTACGTCGGATAGCTCGCGATGCCGTTCACGATGCAGCCGCGATCGAACACCGCCACCGACAAGCCCCCCCGAATCGCCGCGATCGCCGCGGCCAGACCACACGGCCCCGCGCCGACGATCGCGACATCTACGAACGTCGTCACCGGCGTACTCATGCGACGACCGCGTGAACTCCAATGATCTGGTCGCGACGGGTCCCCACGCTCACGTAGGCGATCGGCGTTTCACACAGCTGTTCGAGGCGATCCAGATAGGCCCGCGCCGCCGCCGGTAGGTCTTCCAGCTTCCGCGCATCCTGTGTGGACTGGTTCCACCCCGGCATCGTCTCGTATACCGGCTCGGCGTGCTCCAGCAGCTGCAGGTCGGCCGGGAATTCCGTGTGCACGTCGCCGTTGATGCGATAGCCCGTGCACACCAGCAGTTCGTCGAGCGTGTCGAGCACGTCGAGCTTCGTGATCGCCAACGCCGTCAGGCCATTCACGCGCGCCGCGTACCGCACCACCACGCCGTCGAACCAGCCGCAGCGACGGGCACGGCCCGTCGTCGCCCCGAACTCGTGGCCCAGCGTGCGCACCTGCGTCTGCAGCGGCTCCGCGAACTCCGTCGGCAGCGGACCATGGCCCACGCGCGTCGTATACGCCTTCACCACGCCGAGCGCACACTGCAACGCCATCGGTGAGATGCCCACACCCGTGGCGGCGCCACCGACCGTGGTGTTGCTCGACGTGACGAACGGATAGGTCCCGTGATCGATGTCGAGCATCGAGCCCTGTGCACCTTCCAGCAACACCGCCGCGCCTCTCTTGATCGCCCGATGCACGCACAGCCCCACATCCTCAGCCAGGCCAAGCAACCGCGGCGCCAACGCGTCCAGCGTGGCAAAGGTGTCGTCTACCGACGCCCGCAACTCGGAGCCGGAGCGCTCAAGCTGCGCGTTGGCGCGCTCGACACCCGCCGTTACGAGTTCGCGAAGGCGACCCGGATTGCGGAGATCCAGCACGCGCACGCCGCGGCGCGCCACCTTGTCTTCGTAGGCCGGACCGATGCCACGACCGGTCGTGCCGATCGCCTTGCTGGCCGCGCTCGCTTTATCCACGAGCTTGTGATACGGCATCACGAGATGGGCCCGCTCACTCACGTAGAGTCGCCCCTCCACGTCCACGCCGTCGGCGATCAGCTCATCGACTTCCGTGAACAACGTCTCCGGATCCATCACCACGCCATTGCCGATGGCACACCGCACGCCGGGGTGCAGGATGCCACTCGGGATCTGGTGCAACACGAACGACTTGTCGGCGATATGCACGGTGTGGCCGGCATTCGCGCCGCCCTGGTAACGCACCACCCAATCGGCCTTCTCGGCGAGGACGTCCACCAGCTTGCCCTTCCCCTCGTCGCCCCACTGGGCACCCACTACCACTACCGTACGCGTCGTCGAATCGAACATGCGAATCCCTGGCTCCGGCGGCTCGGTGCCGCGCACAAAAAACGCCCCGCGGACAACCCGCGAGGCGTTGAGGAAATCTAGGTTCCCACCACCGCCGCCGCCATGACCCACACAGCAACAACGACGCCGATTCCCACTTTCGCGGCCGAAGCGACCACGCGACCCAACAACGCCCCAGTGGCCGCCCGGACCGGCGCGCCGCGCGCATCGCGCGCGACCGAGAGCTCGGCCACCAGTGCCCCCAGGAAGGCGCCGGCAAACGCGCCAATGAGGGAGCCCACCACGGGCACCGGAATGCCCACCATGGCCCCACCAAGCCGCCAGCGACCGCACCCCACGAGGCTCGGCGTGAGCCACCGTACCTGCGGGTGTAGCGGGCCGAGATGGTGAACTCAAGCACCTCCGCCAACACGACCAGCGCTCCCGCACCGGACAGTGTCCACAGCCCGATGCCCCCCAGCGGCACCAGTACCCAGTGCAGCAGGGCCGCCCCCAGCATCACCCACAAGCCGGGAAATCCGAACGGAATCAGCACCAAACCGCCCGCAAGGGCCGCACCGAGCAGTGCCAGAGAGAGCATAGCCGACCTACGCCGGCAACAGCCCCGCTGTTTCGAGACGCGCACGCACGATCGCCACTTCGTCGGCGTTCGCCGCCAGCAGCGGGCTGCGCGGCGCGCCGCCACGCAGACCCACCAGGTCCAGCGCGGCCTTGATGCCGGCCGGCCCCATCGCGCCGGCAATATCGGTCGCCAACGGCGCCAGACGCGCCTGCAGCACCGTCGCGCCATCCACATCACCAGCGCGGAACGCGTCGATCATTTGACGAACCAGTGGACCGGCGTACAGCGCGATCGCCAGAATCGCTCCCGAAGCACCCGCCGCCAACGCCGGTACCACCGTCGCCCCGCTACCGGTCAGCACGCGGAAGTGCGGCCCCTGCGATTCGAGATATTGCGTCAGCACCGGGATGTTACCCGCGCTGTCCTTCATCCCAATCACATTCTCGTGCTGCGCCATCTCGTGCACGAACGCGGGGCTCAGCACCAGATGCGCATAGGCCGGCATGTTATACAACAGCACCGGCAGCGGACTCGCATCGGCGACCGCACGGAAATGCGCCAGCAATGCCGGCTCCGTCATGCGCTTCAGGAAGTAGTGCGGTGAGATTACCAGCGCGGCAGTCGCGCCGGCCGCTTGCGCATCATGCGCGCGGGAAATCGTCTGCCGCGTACTCTCGCTGCCGACGCCGGCCAGCAGCCAGTGGTCGTCGGAGAGACGCTCACGGGCCCACGTCAGCAGCTGGCGACGATCCGCGTCGTCCAGCAGGGCAGATTCGCCGCTCGAGCCCGCGACGAGGACGCCGTCGACGCCGTGGCCGACGTACGCGTCGATGTTGGACTGGAACGCGGCGCGGTCGAGCTCACCCGTCGCGGTGAAGCAGGAGGCGGCAGGCACCATGAGCCCGCCCAGGGAAGTGTTCGGCATCCGGAAAATCTAATCCGTCGCCGACACCGCCGTTCCATCCAACCGCCGGATCGGCTGCCGGCTCAGCTGCCGAACAGGCTCTCGAAACCGCTGCCGAACACCGAGTCGTTCCCGAGCGGATTCGGACTCGACACCGTCGAATGACTGCTCGGAGTCGTGGCGATCGGCGGCATCGTCGGACCAGTGCCGAGCGGATTGGCACCAAGGCCACTCGGCGTCGCGGTCGTACCCACGCCCTGCGTGACCGGCTTGGCACTCCCTGTCAGCCGGGACGCGATCCCCACCGCGGAGCTATGCGGTGTCCGACGGTTCCGGCTCATGCGGAAGCTCAATTCGAAGTCCGCCGGGTTCGTCGCCGCCGCCTTCGCCACCTCGAACGTCACGGCATTACTGGTCACCAGTTCGGTCAGATGCTGATCGAAGGTTTGCATGCCGTACTGTGCGCCATCGGCGATGTAGTCGCGAATCTCGACGATGTTGCCCGCGGCGATCAGATCGCGGATCGTCGACGTCACGATCATGACCTCGCACGCCACCACGCGTCCCTGCCCGTTCGCCCGAGGCAGCAGTCGCTGCGACACCACCGCGTGGAGCGACTCGGCCAATCGCATGCGCACCACGGTCTGCTCGTTGGGCGGAAACATCGCCACGATCCGCATGATCGTGCTCTGCGCATCGGGCGTGTGCAGCGTCGAGATCAGCAAGTGACCCGTCTCCGCCGCCTTCATCGCCGTATCGATGGTTTCCGAATCGCGCATCTCACCGATCAGGATCACATCAGGATCCTGACGCAACGCCGCCCGCAATCCCATGCGGAAGCTCTCGGTATCGATGCCCACTTCACGCTGGGTGACCGAACTTTTCAGGTCGGCGTGAATGAACTCGATCGGGTTCTCGAGCGTGAGAATGTGCTTCTCGTGCGAGGCATTGATCGCGTTCACCAGCGCGGCCATCGTGCTCGACTTGCCGGAGCCGGTCACGCCGGTCATCAAGACCATCCCACGCTCCGTGTGCGCGATGCGATCGAGCACCGGCGGGAGCTTGAGCGACTGGAACGTCGGGACGATCTCCGGGATCACGCGCATCACGATCGAATGCGCCGCGCGCTGGCGCATGATGTTCACGCGAAACCGACCGACGCCCGGCGAGTGCCAGGAGCAGTCATGGTCCTTCAGCGAATCGATCGTGGCGCGCTCGGCATCCGACATCATGAAGTGCAACGCGATCGCGCGCGTCTGTTCGGCGGTGAGTGCCTGCTTCGTCAACACCACGAGGCGGCCGTCGATGCGCGCGCGCACCACGTCTCCCGCCTTGATATGCACGTCGGACGCACCGCGTTCGACTGCCGCCTTGATGATTCGCTCGATCGCCACGATGCCTGCTTAGGAGAGCTACGGGAGGTGTGCGGCCCCCGATCAATAGCCTGCATCGAGGTCCACGACGTTGCGCAGCGGACCGCCCGCCTGCCAGCGCCGCCAATTGTCTTCGAACAACTCGAGCCCACGCCGCCATTGCTGCGGCGAGACGGCCGAGACATGGGGGGTGACCAGCACCTTCGGATGCCGCCAGAATGGATTGTCAGCCGGCAGCGGCTCCGTGTTGAATACATCCAGCACGGCACCCCGAAGATGATGTCGGGTCAACCCATCCAGCAAAGCCTCGTCAGAAACCAGCGCGCCCCGCGCTACGTTCACGACGATTGCCCCGGCGGGGAGCAACGCCAGCCGCGCCGCATCCAGCAGTGCCGTGCTGCCACCCGTCAGCGGCGCCGCCAACACCACGACGTCGGCGCCCGGAAGCTCCGCCTCCAACCCGTCCACCCCGACCACGCGCGCGAATCCGTCCGGCGCGCCGAGCTCCGGCCGGCGTCGGACGCCCACGCACTCGCACCCCAATGCCGAAAACCGACGCGCGACCGCCGAGCCGATCCCGCCCGCCCCCACGACCAAGACGCGCAGTTCCGCCAATTCACGCACGTCGGCGCGCTCGCTCACCACGCCCTGCATGAACGGCAACTGATTCCACGTCGACACAGCCTGTTGGCGTACCGCGAAGTCCAGCCCGCGCACGAAATGCAGCACGCCCGCCAACACGGTATCCGCCATCGGCTCGCCGTACACGCCCGCGCTGTTCGTGAACACCACGCCACTCGCGCGCAGCTCGGGCGTGACCGACGCACCGACGCCCGCCGCAGCGCTGTGCACCCATCGCAGCTGCGGAGCGGCCTGCAGTAACCCCGCCGGCACCCCGTACCCGAAATACCCCTCGGCCTCGCCAATCAAGGCCAGCGTCTCGTCGCTCGCCATGTTGCTGCCGCTGCCGATCGACTTCGACGGCGACCCGACGTGGACCACCTCCCACCCATCCGGCGCCGCCGCCGTGACCCGTTCGGCGGCCCAAAGCGGCACCCGCATATGCGGCGACGTGCTCTGCAAATCAACGACGAGCCGTCGACGCCCCCGCACCTCGATCACGCGGGTGTCACGGCCGGTACGGTGACCGGGTCGAGGCCCATGTAGCCGCGCACCTCTCGCATCGTCTCGCGCGCGATGCCGCGGGCCGTCTCCGCCCCGCTGGCCAGCGCGTCCAGCACCTGCTGCGGCTCAGCATCCAAGGCCTCAGCCCGACGACGAATCGGCGTGAGTTCCTGCACCATGCTCTCCTGCAGAACCTTCTTGCAATCCATGCAGCCCCAGCCGGCGGCGCGACACTGCACATCGACCTGCGCCACCGTCTCCTCGGGGCTGAACGCCTTGTGCAGCTGGAAGATGTTGCACACCTCGGGACGACCCGCATCCGTCTTGCGAACGCGCTGCGGGTCGGTCATCGCCGGACGCAGCTTCGCCCAGATCTCGTCGTCGGTGTCCATCAGCCCAATCGTGTTCCCCAGCGACTTCGACATCTTCGACTGCCCGTCGAGGCCCATGATCCGGCGCGTCGGGGTGAGCAGCGGTTTGGGTTCGGGAAAGTACTCCTGCCCGAACTTCGCATTCCACTTGCGCGCCGTATCACGCGCCAGCTCGAGATGCTGGCTCTGATCCTCACCGACCGGCACCGAGTCGGCACGGTACAGCAGGATGTCGGCGCTCTGCAGG
>JBBARJ010000175.1:0-7586 GCA_040399825.1 Gemmatimonas sp. | reverse complement strand
TGGAAGGTGTCGCGGGACTGGCCGGCGGACAAGACCGTCCTTGGAGGTCTAACGCCGCGTTCTGCTGCAAAGGCTGTAATAAATTAGCTGTGAACGGAGGTGCGCAGCACCGCAGTTACACAGCGTACCGCCCTGCCTTTGACTGCAGCAACACTCGTTATACGGCGGACTCCGGGTCCGGCGCTCCTGGTGCCTCATTCGCGCGAGGGTTGCCGAGATCAACGCCGTACAGAAAGCGGACATACCCGATCTCAGCCGCACTCTTCGTCAGTTCCACGTTCACCCACGCCACGACATCGCCAAACGGGCGTCCCGTGAATGGCCATTGGGTGCGCGCAGTCGAGGTCAACTCCGCGTCCGACATAGACGCCAATCGGTCGCGCCATTGGGAATGGAGTTGGGCGATGCGATGCCGGACAGCGTCCGCCCCTCCGGGCCACAGCACCGTTTCGCGCGTGAGCGTGCCGCTGCCGAACGAGTGATCCACCACCATCGCCCACCAGAAGCACACATGCCACGTGAGCCACGCCAGACTTGACGGGCCTAGTGCATACCCTTCATGCTCGGGCCAATCCGCCCGCCATTCGCCTGCGGAGACTTGCTCGACGTGCAATCCGCGTCCTGCCGGACGCCGGAGACAATCCGCGGTCGTGAGATCGTCGAGATGATACGCTAGCAGCTTCCAAGCGAGATCAAGTTGGCGCAGCAGAAATCCACGAACGTCGTCACTCATAATGTCCCAAGAAACGTGCGGTTGGTCAGTCTGCGCCAAGCCGTGTAACGCGCATTCGCCTGCGTGAAATCCCTGCGTGGCGGCCGCTATGCAGGCACGCGTTCGCAGCCGAAGGAAAGATGCCCGCCCGCCACCCAACGCTGCAAAGCTTTGCGACCGAAGGACTTCACTCGTGATTGGTATTATGTCCTGCCGCCGTTCGGCTGCGACGCACGCAACCTAAACCGATTCCGGCCGGAGAGGCGCCGGCCACTCCACGGCCCCCGTCATCACCGCCACCGCATCCGCCATCCCGATCTCGTTCGTCCGCACCACCGCCGCCCGCCGGCCGAGTCGCTGAATGTGAATCCGATCGGCCAGCGCAAACACGTGCGGCATGTTGTGACTGATCAGGATCACGCTCAATCCGCGGCCACGCACGCGCGTGATGAGGTCGAGCACCATGCCGCTCTCTTTCACGCCCAGCGCCGCGGTGGGTTCATCCAAAATCACGACGTGCCGCGCGAAGGCCGCGCTGCGCGCCACGGCGATTCCTTGTCGCTGACCGCCGGAGAGTGTTTCCACGGCCTGCGTGATGGAGCGAATGCCGATGCCGAGCTGCTGCAGATGCTCGGCGGCCTCGCGCTCCATCCGCGTGCGGTCGAGCAACCGCAACAGCGACCCCGCGAGGCCAACCCGACGATGTTCGCGACCCAGAAATAAATTCTCGGCGATCGACATCGCCGGTGCGAGCGCGAGATCCTGATACACGGTCTCGATGCCGGCACGACGTGCATCGCTGGGGCCCGTGAAGTGTACGCGCGCGCCATCCAGCCAGATCTCGCCGCGATCGGGAATCGATGCCCCCGATAGCGCCTTGATGAGCGACGACTTCCCCGCGCCGTTGTCGCCGATCACGGCCATGATCTCACCCGCGCGCACTTCGAAGTCGGCGCCGCCGAGTGCGGTCACGTGACCGTAGCGCTTCACGAGCCCACGCGCCTCGAGCACCATCGGAGAGGGCTGATCGTTCACGACACGGTCCTCATGCCTTTCGCGACCACTGATCGGTGGCCACGGCCAGAATCACCAGCACGCCGGTGACCAAAATCTGATACACCGACGACACGCCCATCAGCGTGAGCCCGTTGCGGAACACGCCTACGATGAGCGCGCCGATGAGCGACCCGAGTACGAGTCCACGTCCACCGAACAGGCTCGTGCCGCCCAGCACCACGGCGGTCACGGTATCGAGATTTTCGGTCTGTCCACTTTGCGGGTCGCCCACGCCGGTGCGCGCGATCGACAACAGCGCGGCCACGCCAGCGCACAGCCCCGACAGCATGTACACGCTGAGCAGCACACGGTTGGTGTTGATGCCAGATAAGCGCGCGGCCTCGAGGTTGTTCCCCACGGCGTATACATGTCGGCCCGCCGCGGTCTCGCGCAGTACCACGTATGCGAGCCCGTACAGCAGCAGCATGGCGAGGGCGCCGAAGGCGATCGGCGTGTTCACCATCCGCACGCTGTGTCCCAGCCACGTGAGCAGCGGTGGCAGGTCGGTGAACGTCTGCGCCCGCGAGACGAGCTGCGTGATCGCAAAGGCAATGTTCATCGTACCCAGCGTGACGATGAACGACGGCAGTTTGATGCGGGTGACGAGCAGGCCGTTGATCATGCCGGCGATGGTGGTCACCCCGACGCCGCCGGCGATCGCCATGGCCGGATGCCACCCGTGCTTCACCGCGAGCAGACTCATGACGATCGAACCCAGCGCCATGATCATGCCGCAGGCGAGGTCGATGCCGCCGGTGAGAATCACCAGCGTCTGGCCGATG
Organism: Gemmatimonas sp.; assembly: GCA_040399825.1. Lineage (GTDB taxonomy): Bacteria > Gemmatimonadota > Gemmatimonadetes > Gemmatimonadales > Gemmatimonadaceae > Gemmatimonas. The sequence continues at coordinate 5,036 of JBBARJ010000175.1, read as the reverse complement.
GCGAGCACGCCAACCACCATGACCTGGCTCAGCACCAGCGACAGGTTGGCGCCGGTGAGGAAGCGGGGGGATTGCAGCGCGAAAAACGTACAGGCCAGCAGCAGCGCAACGAGCGGACCGGCAAAGGCCAGCCGTCGTGCGTTCATTTGTCGCCCCAACAAAGTGTGAGCGCCTGGTCGGCGCCGAGGCTCGGCACGCCGTCGGCGCTGTCCTTGGCGATGAGCTGCACGCCGGTGTCCATGTAGCCGCTCGCCCTCTGGCCGGTCTTGATAAACGTCATCGCGGCGTCCACGCCCAACGCCGCCATGCGCAGCGGGTACTGTTGGGCCGTGGCGGTGAGCGCGCCGTCGAGCACGGCCTGCACGCCGCGGCAGCCACCGTCCACCGAGACGATCAGCACCCCCTTCTCTTTGCCGGCCTTCTGCAGCGCGGTGAAGGCACCGGCGGCCGACGGCTCGTTGACGGTGTACACGAGGTTGATGTCGGGGTGCGCCTGGAGGCAGTTCTCCATGGCCGTTTGCCCCTTGGCCTGGTCACCCATGGCGTCGGTCATGCACACCACTTCCGGTGGCTGCGCGAGCTCGTTGCGCCCCTTCTCGTACGACGGAAGTCCGAAGCCGCTCAGGAAGCCGTTGTGGCGCTGCGCGCCGGTGGGGTGGCCGGGAATGAGGTCGAGCGTGGCGATCTTCGCCGGCGTCGCGCCCAGCCGCGCCTTGGCGTACTGGCCGATGAGCTGTCCGGCTTTGTAGTTGTCGGTGGCGAAGAGCGCGTCCGTGGCCTCGACGGGATCGGTCGGGCTATCGAGCGCGATCACCAGAATGCCCGCATCGCGCGCCTTTTTTATGGCAGGCACGATGGCCTTGGAGTCGCTGGCGGAAATCAGAATGACCTTGGCGCCGGCGGCCATCAGATTCTCGATGGCGGTGACCTGACCGGCGTTGTCGCCATCGGAGCGTCCGGCGGCGGCGATCAATGTCGCCCCCTGCGCGGCCGCGGCCTGTTCGGCCCCTTCTTTCATCTTCACGAAGAACGGATTCGACTCGGTCTTCGTGATCAGCCCGATCACCGGCGTATCGTCGCCCTTGGGGGCACAGGCCACCAGCATCGGGAGGGCGAGGGCGAGGAGGCGCCGAGGGGACAGGCGGGGCAGGCGGGGCAGGGCGAGAGTGCGCATAAGCCAAGGAAATCAGCACGCAATCGCGATTTGGGCAAGAGCGCGCGCGGGCGATTGCCAAGGACGCGTAGCGTTGACAGCCTTCTCACGTGAACGATCTCACCACCGGCTCGATCCCCCGCCATATCCTGCGCCTCGCGGTGCCGATGGCGCTGGGGATGATCTTCCAGACGCTCTATTACCTCGTCGACCTCTACTTCGTGGCCCGCCTGGGCGATGCGGCGGTGGCGGGGGTGAGCGCGGCCGGCAATGTGCAGTTCATCATCATGTCGTTCACGCAGATCCTCGGCGTGAGTACCATGGCGCTCATCGCGCACGCGGTGGGTCGCAAGGACCAGCCCGACGCCAATCTGGTATTCAATCAGAGCGTCCTCTGGGCGTTCGTGTGCGGCATCGGCACGCTGGTGGTCGGCTACGCGCTCTGCGGCCGCTACATGAGCGCGCTGGGGTCGAACCCCGACACGATTGCCGCCGGCACGTCGTACCTGCGCTGGTACATCCCCGGGCTCGCGCTGCAGTTCGCCCTGGTCTCCATGGGCAGCGCGCTGCGCGGCACGGGCATCGTGAAGCCGGGCATGCTGGTGCAGATGCTCACGGTGGTGCTGAACGTGGTCTTCGCGCCCATTCTCATTGCGGGGTGGGGCACGGGGCGCCCGCTCGGTGTGGCCGGGGCGGGACTTGCCAGCTCGCTGGCCATCGCCATCGGCGTGCTCGTGATGCTGTGGTACTTCGTGCGCCTCGAACACTACGTCGCCTTCCGGCGCGAGCTGCTGGCCGTGCGCACCGACGTGCTCGCGCGCATGCTCAAGATCGGCGTGCCACCCGGCGCGGAGTTCGCCCTCATGTTCGTGTTCACGGCCGTGATCTACACCGCCATCAAGCCGTTCGGCGCGGAAGCGCAGGCTGGCTACGGCATCGGTTCACGCCTCATGCAGTCGCTCTTCCTGCCGGCCATGGCGGTCGCCCTTTCGGCGGCGCCGATGGCCGGCCAGAACATGGGCGCCGGTCATCTCGAACGCGTGCGTGACACGTTCACGTGGGCGGCGATCATGGGTAGTTTCCCGATGCTGTTGCTCACGCTGCTCTGTCAGTGGCGCCCCGACCTGTTGGTGCAGGGCTTCACACAGGACGCCGCCGTGGTGGCGGTGGCGACGCAGTTCCTGGGCACCATCTCGTGGAACTTCGTGCCGACCGGAATCCTCTTCACGTGTGGCGGCATGTTTCAGGCGCTCGGCAACACGATGCCCTCACTGATCGCCGGCGGCGCGCGCCTGCTCACGTTCGCCGTGCCGGTGTGGTGGGTGTCGCACCGGGCGGGCTTTCAGATTCAGCAGGTCTGGTATCTCTCAGTCCTCACCATGACGCTGCAAGCCGCCTTCGCGATGTGGCTGCTGCGCCGCGAGTTGCAGCGCAAGGAGTTGACGATGGCCTCAGCACGGTTGGCGGTATGATGGTTGGCGGTATGAAACGGAGCGTCGGCGCGATCGCGATGCTGTTGCTGTGCGCCTCGGGAACAGCTGTTGCGCAAGCCACCCGCGCCGAACCCACACCGTGCCCCGACGGTATCCCCGTCACCACGCAGTGCGCCCTCGGCAAGGACGGCGCGGGGGCGTTCTACTGGATCGCCATGCCGTCGCCGTGGAACAAGCGGCTGGTCGTGCACGCCCATGGTGGCCCTGACCTCGGCGCCCCTGATGCGAAGGGCAGCGCCGACGATCTCACGCGCTGGAACATCTGGACGCGCATGGGCTTCGCCGTGGTGGCCAGCACGTACCACCAAGGCGGTGTGGCGGTGCGATCGGCGGCGGAAGACGTGGAGCGGTCGCGGCAGCTGTTCGTCGCGCAGTTCGGCATGCCCCAGCGCACGATTCTGCACGGACAATCGTGGGGCGCCGGCGTGGCCGCCCGCACGGCGGAGCTGTTCGGCGCGCGCGATGCGCAGGGGCGTGTGCCGTACGACGCCGTGCTGCTCACGAGCGGCGTTCTGGGTGGTGCGTCGCTGTCGTACGATTTCCGGATGGATCTGCGCGTGGTGTATCAGGCGGTGTGTGGCGATCACCCACGCGCCGACGAACCGTCGTATCCGCTCTGGCAGGGATTGCCGGTGGGGGCGAAGCTCACGCGGGCACAGTTGGCTGATCGCGTGGACACCTGCACCGGCGTACGGAAGCCGGCAGCCGCGCGATCACCTGAGCAGGCGCAGCGGTTGGCGACGATTCTCGCCGCCGTGAAGGTGCCCGAGCGCACGTTGATCGCGCACCTGAACTGGGGCACCTGGCACTTTCAGGACATCGCGACCAAGCGAACGAACGGCGCGAATCCGTTTAGTACCATGGGCGTTGCCTACGCGGGTGGGGCCGCCGTGAACGACAAGGTCGCGCGGTATGCCGCCGACTCCGTGGCGGTCGCCACGTTCGCGGCCGATGCCGATCCCACTGGTCTCATTCCAGTGCCCGTGCTTACCATGCACGCCATCGACGATCCCACCGCGTTCGTGGAGCTCGAAAGCACGTTCCGCCGCACCATGGAGCGCGCGGGGCGAGCCAAGGCGCTGGTGCAGCTGTTCACACAGGACAGCGAGCACAGTTACACGAGTGATGCGCAGTACGTGAGCGCCATGCGCGCGCTGTTGGCGTGGGTGGAGCAGGGAGTGAAGCCCTCCGCGATGGGTGTGGCCGCATCGTGTACCACCGTCGAACCGATGTACGATCCGGCCACCGGATGTCGCTTTGTGCCGTCGTATGTGCCGGCTGCGCTGTCGTCGCGGGTGCCGAGTCGTACCAAGCCGGGCATGCCCAAGTGAGCGCCTCGTTCAATCTTCGCGTGCGACTGCTGACGGCATCCACGGTGCTGGTGCTGTCGACGGCCGCCGGCTGCCGTCCCTCCGCCCCCTCGTCTCCCTCCGAAACCGCCGCGCAGTTCTACACGCTGCTGGACGGCCTCGGCGTGCGTGGCGTTCCCGATTCACTGGCGCTCGACGCCGTGCAACCGTATCTCGATGCCACGCTGGTAGGGTTGCTGGTCGAGGCGCGGCATGCGCGCGATTCCGTGGCGCGCCTGGTGCCGCGGGAGAAGCCCCCGTTCATCGACGGCGACCTGTTCGGCAGCCTGTTCGAAGGGAACACCTCGTTTGGCATTCGCCGCGTCGATAAACGCGGTGATACGACGTTCGCCGTGATGGCGTTCACCAATGCCATGCAACCGCCCACGGTGAAGTGGACCGACACGCTGGTGATCGTGCCGCGGGCGAATACGACGCCCAAGAGCCCACAGTTCGTGATCGCCGATCTGCGCTACGGTGCCGGCTGGGACTTCGGTAATCGTGGCACACTGGTGGGAAGTCTTCGTGCGGCGTTGTCGGCCGAGCCTGTCGCCGGCGCTTCGCCGGCCGATGCATCCGCGCCGTGCGCGACGCCGCCCTGCGGACCACCACCGCGCTGACCTCAACGATTGTCAGGCTCGGCACGTCAGCATGAGTTGACGCTCCCGCCACCTTTTCCTTCCCACTCGCCCACTCATGCGCACGATCTCCTCGCTGTCCGTCTCGGCCGTCGTTGTCGCGCTGGCCGCCTCACCGGCACTGGCCCAGAGACCGGTGCTTCCGCCGGCCATCGCCCCGATCGACTCCACCGATCCCGTGGCCCTCATGGTCGCGCGACTTGACCTCGAGCGGTACAAGACCACGCTGAAGGGGCTCACGCAGTTCGGCGACCGGAAGCAGGGTACGAAGCGCAACCGCGACGCGGTGGACTGGATCGAGGCGCAGCTCAAGAGCTACGGCTGCTCGAACACCGAGCGCATCATCTATCGCTACGAGCCGCCCACGCTGGCCGAGCGTCCGACCACGCCGCCGCCGGCGGCC
>JBBARJ010000174.1:0-7628 GCA_040399825.1 Gemmatimonas sp. | reverse complement strand
CGCTCTTGCCGGAAATCGCCCGTCGGAAGGCACTGGGGGAAAAGGCGGCCGGGACCGCAAATGTGCTCGTGTTCCCGTCGCTCGACGCCGGCAACATTGCGTACAAGCTGGTGCAGCGCTTGGCGCACGCCACGGCGATCGGACCGATCCTGCAGGGACTGGCACGACCATGCAGCGACTTGTCGCGGGGGGCCACCTCGCACGACATTGTGCATGTCGCGGCGATCACCGCCTTGCAGGCCGGCAATCACGCTCGTTCCTCCACCGCACCCTGAGCGCCTCATGAGCTTTATTCTGGACCGCAACGACGACGTCCTGCTGGTCGATGTCGAGGGTCAGCTGGTGGTCACCAATCGCCAAGAGTTCAAGCAGGCGATTCTCGATGCGGTGGAGCAGGGGGCCCGGACGATCATCATCGATTTCGCCCGGTCCGGCTACATCGACAGCTCCGGGTTGGGGGCGTTGGTGTCGTTGAGCAAGCGCGTGCGCGACGTCGGTGGCGACCTGCGGCTCGCGGGGCTGAACGATGACCTGCGGACACTCTTCGAGCTCACGCGTCTCGACCAGCTCTTTCCGCTGTACGCCACGCGGGCGGACGCGTTCGCTGCCCGCTGAGCGCATGGCGACTCGCCTTCAGCCACGACCCGTGCGGGGGGCGGTGGATTCCATGACCAGCCCCTCTGCGCAGCGACCGTCGGCGGATTCACCGACGCCGATCGCCCGGCGGTGGACGCTCGCGTCCGATCTGACGTTGATCGAGCCGGTCGTCGAGTCGATCGTCGCGCTGTGCGTGACCGCGGGATTCTCAGCGCGTCAGTGCAATCTCAACGTGCCGGTCGCGATCACCGAGGCCATGGCGAACGCGATGCTGCGCGGTAACCGGAACGAGCTGCCGCGTCTGGTGCAGGTGCGCGTCGAACTCGACGTCGAGCGGCTCTGTGTCGACGTGACTGACGAGGGCGTCGGGTTCGATCTCTCCTCGTTGCAGCAGAGTCCCGACGAGGCCGACTGGTTCGAGCGCGAGGACGGTCGTGGAGTGTTTCTGATGCGAACGCTGATGGACAGAGTCGAGAGCGTGGGGCCGGATGCCGAGTCGGGACATCGCATTCGCCTGATTCTCCGCCGCACATGATCGAGGTCGCTGCGCTCCTGGCCGCGTTTCTCGAGGCCACTGGACGCGAGGCGGCCATCTGGGAACGACGCGAGGGCCGATCGCCGGTGCTACTCGGCACGTCGTCTTCGGTGTTCGCGACACGCACCGAGGCCGGGGTTGGCGCGTGGGATGCCATCGCGTGGTCGCAATCGCAGGGACTGCGTGCACAGCTGGTCACCATCGGGGAAACCGTGGGCTGGCTGTTCGTCGAGGCGGGGCAGTCACCCGATGCCGATCGACTGTTGGCGCGCCTCGTCCCTCAGGTACGTCGCCTCTCGCGCGAGCGCGACGGCGCCACCGGCGAACTCGTCGAGCGCTACGAAGAGATCAGTCTACTTTACGCGATCGGCGAGTTACTTGGTGGCACGACGTCGGTGGAGAGCGTCGCCGACACGCTGCTGCGCGAATTGGCTGTTACGGTCGGCGCCACGCGCGCCGTCTTCCTCCAGATCAATGGCCAGACGGGGATGCTGGCCCCCATCGCCACGCTTGGGCTCGATGACGTAGAGTATCCCGCCGTCTCCCTAGATCAGGTCGGGCACATCGCGGTGGCCGCGTATCGCAGCGCCGGCGCGATTACCGAAGCCGGAGCGGCAGCGCGCGAGTCCGATCCCGTGTTGACCGGGCAGGGCGGCGCGCTGTTGGCTGTAGCCATCACCCGCCAGAGCACCGGTGTCGGCAGTACCGGCACGCATCAGATCCCCATTCGGCGTGGAAACGTGGTGGAGCCGCGTCCGCCGGTCCCGCTCGGCGTGCTGGTGCTGGGGGGACGCGCCAATGGGCAGCCGTTTAGCGCCGGTGACCGCAAGTTGGTGATCGCGGTGGGCACCCAAGTCGGCACCGCGATGCATAACGCGTCGCTCGTGCGGGCGGCCGTTGAACGGCAGCAACTCGTGCGGGAGATGCGGCTCGCGCACGACCTGCAGCTCAAGCTGCTGCCCAAGCCGGCGGTCGTCGGCCCCGAGGCGCGTGCCGCGGCCCGACTGGTGCCCGCCGAAAGTGTGGGTGGCGATTTCTTCCTCTTGGCTCGCCTCGACCGGGATCGCACCGGCGTGCTCATCGGCGACGTCTCGGGACACGGCTATCAGTCCGCGCTCGTGATGGCGCTGGCGCTGAGTGCCGCGGCGATTCACGTGCAGGCGGCCTTTGATCCTTCGATCGCCCTCGATGCCGTACGGCGCTCGCTGGACGACGAGCTTTCCTCGACCGAGATGTCGATCACGATGTGTTATGCGGTGATCGATACGCGGGCCGGTGAGGTGCGCTTTGCCAATGCCGGTCATCCGCACGCCTTTCGTGTGGGCGCCGACGGGCAGTGCGTGCGACTCGCGGCCGTCGTTCCCCCGATCGGGTTCAGTGACGCGCCCATTGAAGAGTGCGTGATGTCGTGGCGACGTGGCGACCGCCTGGTGCTGTTCACCGACGGTCTCACCGATGCGCGGGATGCACGCGATCAGCGCCTTGGCGAGCGGGCCGTGCTCGACATGCTCGCGACGATGACGCACGGTGAATCGCCCGACGCGATGCTCGATGCGTTGTTCGCGCAGGTAGAATCACACACACGCCGTACTGCGCTGCGCGACGATCTCGCCGCCGTCATCGTGGATCGTCCATTCGAGGGCCACTCGTGAGTCAGAAACATGGATTTGGAACGCGCGGCGCACGGCCTCCGCGTCCTGAAGGCGCGCTGCCCGCCGCGCGGAAGCGGTTCGGTCAGCACTTTCTCAAGGATTCTCGGGTGCTCGACAGCATCGTGGAGGCGCTGGGGCCGCTGGAAGGGCGCACCGTCGTGGAGATCGGCCCCGGACGCGGTGCGCTGACGGATCGCCTCGTGGAACGTGCGGGGCGCGTGATCGCGATCGAACTCGATCGGGATCTCGTGCAGCACCTGCGTGCCCGATATGCCGACCGGCCGCATGTGGAGATCGTCGAAGCCGATGTGTTGACCGTGTCGTTGCCGACGCTTGCGGGCGGCCCGTACGTCCTGGTGGGCAACGTGCCGTATTACATCACCACGCCGATCATCTTCCATGCGCTCGAACTGCCGCGTCCCGATGTGGCCGTGTATCTGGTGCAGAAGGAAGTGGCCGAACGTATGGCCGCGCCGCCGGGCGATAAGACCTACGGTGCGCTCAGCGTGAATCTGCAGGCCATCGTCGACGTCGAACTGGTGCGACGCGTGCCGCCATCGGCCTTCAACCCGCCGCCGACGGTCGATTCCGCGGTCGTGCGCGTTACGCCACGCGCCGTGCCGTCGGTGGAGCCGGAGATCGAAGAGCGGTTCCGCAGCTTCGTGCTGGCGGCGTTCGGCTTGCGCCGCAAGCAACTCATTCGCGTGGTCCGTACCGTGGCGTCGCTCGACGCCGAACGGGCGGCGGCCGTACTGCAGGAAGCGGTTTTACCGAATGAAGTGCGGCCAGAAACACTCACCCCGGCGGAATTCGCACGGTTGGTACGCGTCCTTACACCGCGCCCTGACTCCCCATCGCGTTCGTAAGGGCGAACGAGAGCCCTTCGAGTTCCATCGCCATGTTCACCGATTTGAGTGACACATGCGGTGGCACGGTGATCTGGGCTGGTGCGAAATTCAGAATCGCCCGAATGCCGGCGCCGACGAGGCGATCGACCACATCCTGCGCATCGTCGGATGGAATGGCGAGCACGGCGATGGGCGCTTCTTCCCGCTGAATGTCCTGCGCGAGATCGGCCATGTCGCGGACGATCGCCTCGCCCCACGGCTTGCCGATCTTGCTCGGATCGTGGTCGTAGACGCCTACGATCCGGAAGCCGCGCTGCCGGAAGCCGCGGTAATTGGCCAGCGCCGCACCGATCTTACCGGCGCCGACGATGACGACCTTCCACTCGCGTTCGAGCCCGAGAATCTCCCGAAGGTGCGCCGTCAGCTCATGGACGGGATATCCCAAACCACGCTTGCCGAAGGATCCGAAGAAGGACAGATCCTTGCGCACCTGCGCTGGGGTTGTCCCGCACAGGTGCGCCAGTTCGTCACTGGAGGCCGTTTGCTGGCCCTGAGTGTCGAGATCTTCGAGGTACCGGAGGTACATCGAGAGGCGTCGGACGGTCGAATCGGCGATGCGTTTCACGGCAGAGTCGGTGGCTTGTGAAATACTTCACAAAGGTAGAACGCTGAGTCACGATTTGCCAGCGTGGCCGTGTGCCGTCGCTATCTTCCCCCGTATGTCTCGTCCCACCACGCTCTCGGCGCGCGCCGCGCAGCGACTGGCGTCCGGTCCGCTCGACCCCGTCACGCTCATGTGCGACGTCTGCAAGGTTGAACGCCTGCAGGCGGACGCGGCTGAACGCATGTCCGTCGCCTTGCTCTCGAGCCACCCCGAGTTCGTGCGATTGCCCAGCGGCCACTGGGCGCTCGCCGCGACCCCGACGACGGGCGCCGGCGCGTCGGTCGTCGATCGCCGACACGACTGGTCCGATAGCGAGCCGTCGGGCTCACTCCGCGACGTGAACTTTGCCGTGGTCGACGTCGAAACGACCGGCACGAGCCCCGTGGCCGGCGACCGAATCACCGAGATCGCGATCGCGCAGGTGCGGGGCGGTGAGGTGGTCGACGTGTACGCGCAGCTGGTCAATCCGCAGCGTCCAATCCCGCCGTACATCACCCAGCTGACGCAGATCTCGTGGGACATGGTGCGCGACCAGCCCACGTTCCGGGACATCGCGCCCACGGTGGTGGATCGTCTCGCGGGACAGGTGTTCACGGCCCACAACGCGGCGTTCGACTGGCGTTTCGTCGGTCACGAACTCGATCGCGGTCTCGGTCATGTGTTAGCCGGCCCGAAGCTCTGTACCGTACGCTTGGCGCGGGTGCTGCTGCCCGCGCTGCCACGCAAATCGCTTGACCACGTCACGCGATACTTCGGCATTGAAATCGCCGCGCGCCACCGTGCCGAGGGCGACGCCGTCGCCACCGCTCAGGCGCTCGTTCGCATGTTGCGCATCGCGGAGGACGAGGGCGTGCGTTCGTGGCCTGCTCTCGAGCGACTGCTGGCCGCGCCAACGGCGACACGACGGCTGACGGCGAGCGATCGCCGCCGCCGCGCATTCCCGCTCCCCGCTTCCGAGGACTATATCGCGTGAGTTTCCCGCATCCGTTGCTTGACACCCGCACGTTGGGGCGCTGGCGCATTCATGCTATTCAAGCCGGCGGGCAGCAGCTCGACGGTGGCGCCATGTTCGGCGTGGTCCCCAAGACCCTGTGGGAGCGTCGGCTCGCGGCCGACGGAAAGAATCGCATTCCGCTCGGGATGCGCTGTTTGCTCGTCGAACATGATGACGGGCTCGTGCTGATCGACACGGGACTCGGCAACAAGGAGAATCCGAAGTTTCACGAGATCTACGGCGTGGAGAACGACGGCGATGAGGGGCGTACCGCGCTCGAGGATGGGATCCGGGAGGCGGGCTTTTCGCCCGGCGACGTGCGTCTCGTCATCAATACGCACCTCCATTTTGATCATGCCGGTGGCAACACCTGGCGGAACCCGGCCGGCGAAGTGCACTCCACGTTCCCGAATGCGCGCTTCGTTGTACAGGCGGGTGAGCGGGCGTATGCCGAGCGTCCGAACGAGCGAACCGCCGCCAGCTACTTCCCGGCGAACTGGGGCTCGATCGTGGCGGCCGACCGGTTCGACTTCATCACCGGCGACCGGGAGATCGTACCGGGCATCTCCGTTCGACTGACACCCGGCCACACGCCGTATCACCAAAGCGTCATCCTGCAGTCGGGCGGCGAGACGGCGTGCTTTTTGGGCGATGTCGTCCCCACGTCGCACCATCTGCCGCTCCCGTGGATCATGGGATATGACGTGGAACCGCTTGTGACGCTGGAATCGAAGCGGGCATTGCTCGCCGACGCCCTTCGCGACGACTGGCTCCTGATCTTCGAGCATGACGCCACGGTGGGGTTTGGCCGGGTCATGCATGATGGCAAGAGTTACCGACTGGCGGAGTAAAGTCCGCGCGGAACTGGCGGTGCCCCTTGACGTTGCGCCCGGGGCGTCTACGTTTCGTTGGTTATCGCTGTCGTGGTGGTTATGCGGCAGCTCTGAATGCGACTTCAGTGCCGCGTTCACAATTGAGAAGCGGGCCGGCAGCGACGCCGGTCCCACCCTTCGGCCCTCTCGACAGCTTCAGTGCTGCGGAGGCGTGCTGTTGGAGTCGATCGACGCCGTGTCTCTCGTTCTCGCCCGCGGTGGGTGCAGATTGGAGTGTACGTGGTGCGCGACGCGGACTCCTTCAGGGGTCCGCGTTTTCTGTTTCTTCTTCTGGAGCACGGCCTATTCAGGATTCGACGAAGCGTCCGCCACGGGTGAACCGGCAGATCCGGATCAGTCCGGTTCGCGTGATCGGCGCCGACGGAAGTCAGCTCGGTATCATGGAAGTCGACGTGGCGCTCGCCCAAGCGGTCGAGCAGGGTCTGGATCTCGTCGAAGTGGCGGCCGCTGCTCGGCCGCCCGTGGTCCGCATCATGGACTTCGGGAAGTTTAAGTTCGAGCAGGCCAAGCAGGCACGAATCGCGAAGAAGAAGCAGCACGTGATTCATCTGAAAGAGGTCAAGTACCGACCGGGCATCGATGATCACGACTTCGAGACGAAGACCCGCCACGCGCGGCGATTCCTCGAGGAAGGCAACAAGGTGAAGGTGACGCTGATGTTCCGCGGTCGACAGATCGCCCATCCTGAGCTTGGCAGGCAGGTGGTCGATCGGGTGGCTCAGGAACTCACCGATCTGGCCAAGATCGAGAGCGCGCCGTCCATGGAAGGCAAATCGATGACGATGATTCTCGCGCCGAAGTAAGCAGCGCGTGATCGCATGCAGGGCCGCTTCCGCATCGGAGCGGTTGACCGTAGCCGTGAGCAGAATATGCCGAAGATGAAGACCCATAGCGGCGCCAAGAAGCGCTTCACCGTAACGGGATCGGGGAAGGTGCGGCGTCTGAAGGCCTACAAGAGCCACATCCTGACCAAGAAGACGTCGAAGCGTAAGCGCAATCTCCGCCGCCCGACCATCGTCGAGACCAACGGCGAAGCAAAGCGTATCAAGCGTCTTATCCTGGCCTGAGGACCTACTATGCCCCGCGTAAAATCAAACGTCGTCCGCCTCAAGCGGAAGAAGCAGATCCTCAAGCACGCCAAGGGTGCCTTTGGTGGCCGGTCCAAGCTCTGGAAGGCCGCCAAGGAAACCGTAGAGCGTGGCTGGCGCTATGCGTACCGCGACCGCAAGAACAAGAAGCGCGACTTCCGTCGCCTTTGGATCGTGCGTATCAACGCCGCGGCCCGCATGCACGATATGTCGTACAGCGTGTTCATCAACGGCCTCCACGCCGCGGGTATCGAGATCGACCGGAAGGTTCTCGCCGACCTCGCCGTGCGCGAGCCGGAAGCGTTTACGCTCATCGCCGAGCAGGTTCGCAAGGCGATCGACGCCAAAGCGGCCGCC
>JBBARJ010000173.1:0-7697 GCA_040399825.1 Gemmatimonas sp. | reverse complement strand
GTGACGCGCGCGTTCGAGAAACATCTCGATCCGATCGTGGACCGCCTGCTCGCTCGCCTGTCCTCCTACATGCTGCTGCACCGCGTGGGGATACCCACCACGCCCACCCCGTTCGCGCGGCATCTCGCCACGCGGGTGGAGCGGGCGTCGGCACGACTGCGGCGCGACCTCGAGAGTGTGACCAGCGCGGACTCGCGCGAGGCCATGCATCGGGTGCGCATCCGACTCAAGCGCCAGCGCGCGATGCTTGCGCCCTTCGCCAAGTCGCGCCCCGCACTCGGTGCCTGGTACGAACTCGCCACGCGGGGGCAGGATTTGCTGGGCGCGGTACGCGACGCGGATCTGTTGGCGGAGCGTGCGCTCAAGGCCAAGCTGCCGGCGCTCCATCTCGCCTTGAGTGGCATCGCGCGGGCGCACTACGAGGCGTTCACACTCGACTGGTGTGCCCGGATCGACAGTGTCATGCAGTCGCTTGAGATGGCCGTCCTCGAGTTGAGGCGCGACAGCGCCCCCGTCACCGACACCGGCATGCCGCTCGAGATCGAGCGCAAGTATCTCCTCACGCGTGTCCCCCCGGTGGCCGCCGCCGTTCCGCCCACACTGATCGAACAAGGCTGGCTGCCAGGCAATGCGCTGCGGGAGCGGTTACGTCGCTCCACGAATCCCGACGGCACCGTCGTGTGCTGGCGCAATGTGAAACTCGGGCCGGCGCAGGCCCGCGTCGAAATTGACGAGGGCACGAGCCGCGAGCTGTTCGACGCGATGTGGCCCCTCACCGCCGCGGCGCGCGTGCGCAAGCAGCGACATGTCGTGCGTGATGCGGCATACGCGTGGGAGATCGATGTGTTCCTCGACCGCGACCTCGTGCTCGCCGAAGTCGAGCTCTCGGGGCTCGATGACCGGCCGGAGCTGCCCGACTGGCTCGTCCCCTACCTCGAGCGCGACGTCACGGGTGAGCCCGCGTATTTCAACTCGGTGCTGGCCCGCGCCGAGCCCACCGCCGACTGATCGCATGAGGCGTTCGCGCGCATGCTGACCTCGCTGATGCCGATTCGGGATCGTCGGGATCGGGTCATCGGCTACGCCGTCTCGACCTGCCCGGTTGAGGCGGGCCGCGTGGGCGCGGATCCAGACGGTGACGCCCGCCGTGTGGTGGACATGGTGGGCGCGCTCACCCGTCTCGCTGGCCGGAGTCTGGTGGTGCCGATCACACCAGCGATCGTGCGCGAAGGCGCCATGACCCGCTTTGCCTCGGCCGATGCGGTCTGGCTTCTCGCCACCGAATCGCTCGACGACGCGGGCACCCGTCGAGCCGTCGACCGCTTGATCGGTGCCGGCTTTCACTTTGCGCTCCAAGGTTTCCCCGACGGCGAACCCCTTCCGCCCTCGTTGGTCGGAAGCACCATCGTGCTCGATGCGGCACGAACACCCCCGAGCGCACTGGAAAGCCGCGTCCGCGTGCTCCTCGACGCCGGACTCCGCCCGCTCGTTCGCGGGGTGGACGACCGACTCACGCGTCACCGCGTCCTGCAAACGGGTGTGCCGCTCTACAGTGGACGTTTGCTGGCGCGCGGAGCCCGCGTGCCGGTGGACCGGACCACCGAAGAGAGCGTGATCCGTGCGGTCACCATGTTGGCCGCCTTCGCCGATGGTCGCCCCACCGACGCGTCCTTCGACGCCTTTGTGCACGACGATCCGCATTTGGCGGCGGCGCTCCTGCGTGCGATGGGATCCGCCTCGCTCGGCGTGCGCGGTCCGCGGTCGGTGACCCATGCGATTACGATGCTCGGCCGAGACGCCATCATGGACCGATTAGTCTCGGTCGCGGCACGACTGATCGGCGATGCTGCGCAGGATCCCGAGCTCGGATTTGTCGCGCTGCGTCGCGCGCGTGCGTGCGAGCGAATCGGCGCGGCACTCGACAACGCCCCACATCCCCGCATGCGACTGATCGCCGGCCTGCTCTCCACGCTGGAGTTCGCACTTGGCGCCTCGGCACCGATCCTGGCAGAGCGTCTGACGCTCCCGCACGCCTTGCGTGACGTGATGGTCGAGCGGCAGCGGCCACTTGGTCAGCTGCTCGATGTGATCGACGCGCTCGAACACGGCTGGTGGGATGATTTCGTGTCCCGCTGCGGCCGCATTGGCATCGCGCCGGCGGTCGTCGCCGACGCCTGGCTGGCGTCGTGGCGCGTCGCGCGCGACGAACTTGGGATTTCCCGTAACGAGCTCAGTTGATGACAACGACCGCCCGTGAATATCTCGTGAATCGCTTCCAGGCCGATGGCGTCGTGCTGCGCGAGCGGGTGGCGCTCATGGCGCGCGGCACGAAGGTCCCAGGGCCCGATGCCGCCACATCGCGCCGCATGGCCGACGCGTGCGATGAGGTCGTGGCCATGTTGTTGGCCATCGCCAGCAGCGATCACGCGGCGGCCGAGCTCGATGCCATCATGGCGTTGGTGCCGCTGCTCGAACATCGCGCCACCGAGCAGCAGTCGAATCCGGCCGTGCGCTCGGTGTACGCCGGGGCCGCCACCCGTATCCGTGAAGTGCGGTTGGCCGAAGCACAGTCCTCGCCGGCGGACGGTGTGCCCGTCGAGGATCTCGACGAGGCCGAGCTGCCCGACGAGGAAGGCGAGGACGATCTCGACGACGACGATCTCGACGAGGACGATGTCGATGATGACGTGATCGTGTTCGACGAGGATGACGACCGCGCTGACGGCACGACGTAAGCGATGCGCGACGACGAACAGTCTCCCCCCGGCAAAGTCCGTCTCGACAAGTGGCTCTGGGCGGCCCGATTCTTCAAGACGCGGGCGCTGGCGGCCGAGGCGATCGATGGCGGCAAGGTTGACGTGAACGGTGACCGGGCGAAGCGCGCGAAACTGGTGCAGGCGGGCGACGAGATTCGCCTGCAGCAGGGTCCCATTGCATGGCAGCTGCACGTGAAGGATGTGGCCGAGCGCCGGGGGTCCGCCGAGATCGCCCAGCGATTGTACGAGGAAGTGGCCGACGGCAAGCGAAAACGCGAGGCCGCGCAAGAGCAACTCCGGCAGATGCCGACCGGGTTTGCGTTCGGCGACAGCAAGCCGGGCAAGCGCGACCGACGGGCCATTCGTCGGCTGAAAGGCGATGAATGACCGTCGGACCGTTACACGGCGGGGTCACCTTCGTGAATTGGCCTTCACTTTGTTAGATTTGTAACCAGATCACATTATTTTCGGGAAATAACAGCCAGCGGATCACCTCGCCAGGCTGCGGTACCCTCCGACATCCGCTCCCGTCACTGCTCTTCGACGCATGGTTCCTACTCAATCTGATTCGCGCATGCGGATTCTGGTCATCGAAGATGATCGACTCGTCGCCGAGCTCATGCGTCAGGTTCTCGTGGACGATGGCTACGACGTCGATATCGCAGCGATTGCCGAAGACGGACGCCGCCTTGCCCTGTTGAACCCGTACGATGCGATCGTGCTCGACCTCGAGCTGCCCGACCGCAACGGACTCGCGGTCCTGCAGGATCTTCGTCGCGAGGGGAGCACCACGCCGATCGTGGTCGCCACGGCGCACGATACGACCGCCGATGTGGTACGCGCGCTCGATGCGGGGGCTGATGACTATTTGCAGAAGCCGTTTCCCAACGAAGTGCTCGCGGCCAGAGTGCGGGCGGCGATCCGCCGCGGCGGGGCGCGATCGATGGAGCGCGTGAGCGCGGGCGATCTCACGCTCCATCGCGTCACGCACGAAGTGCATTGCCACGGCAAGGAGGTCATCCTGACCGCGCGTCAGTATGCGCTGCTCGAATTCCTCGCGATGCGCGCCGGTGAAACGGTCACGCGACCGATGCTGCTGCAGCATGTGTGGCACTTGCAGTTCGATCCCGGCTCGAACGTGGTCGACGTGCATGTGGCCCAGCTGCGCAAGCGGCTGCGCGAGTCGGGCAGTGTGGTCGACATTCGGACCGTGCGCGGCGAAGGTTACTCGCTCGACCTCGGCTGACCCGTCGGCGCGTCATGCACGGCGAGCGCCCGCGCGACGATCTCCTCGATCGATTCGCCGGGCGCTCGCTGCATGATCGGCACCGGTGGCCCGAGGGTCACCGGTCGTGCGAGCATGAGCTCACGTGCGACATCCGCATCACGGCCGCTATCCCCCACGATGATGGTTGCCGTGGTTCCGTCCGCCAGCGCTTTGGCGAGTTCTGCCGGTCGGCTGGCAAGCCGCACGAGCACCCCCGCTTCGCGCAACAGCGTATCGCAGTGCAGGCGAAACGGCCGATTGGTGGCGTAGACCACCATCCGCGGCAACGACATCGCCAGCGCCTAGAGTGCGGCGACGGCCGAGATTTCGACGAGGATACCTCGCAGCGATGCTCCCACGACGGCGCGCGCCGGATACGGCGGTGAGAACACCGTCCGGTACACGCGATCGAAGGTGCCCCAGTCGTTTTCGTCGGCCAGATACACGGTGATGCTGACCACGTTGGCCAGCGTGGCGCCCCCTGCGATCAGGATGCGCTCCATGTTCGCCAGCGTGAGGCGGGTCTGTGCCTCGAGGTCCCCGTCGACGATCTCCCCGGTCGCCTGATCGCGCGGCGTCTGCCCGGACACAAACATCAGACTCCCAGTATTTGCGGTGCGCACGCCCGGAGAGTAGGCTCCCGCAGGGGCCGGCAGGTTGGGCAGCACGACCAGAGTCCACGGACGATCGGACGGTGCGTCAGCGTGTGGCATTTTCTACAGTCTCGAAGCGAAGGGGGGCGCGATGACAACGTATCTCGAACAGCTCGAGACACCGGTACCGATCGTCGACATGGATCGGCTCGCGTTCAATCTGGACCGAATGGCGGCATACGCCAGCCTGCACGGGCTCAGACTGCGGCCGCACGTCAAAACCCACAAGTCGCCGCGCATTGCGGCGGAGCAGCTGCGGCTGGGGGCGATCGGGATGACCTGCGCCACGCTCCGTGAGGCCGAGGTGATGGCGGAGGTGTGCGACGATATTCTGGTCGCCTATCCGCCGGTCGGGGCCGCGCGGCTCGAACGGCTGGCGCGACTGCCACGGGACGTGCGCGTCACCGTGGCCGCCGACGACGCCCAGGCGCTCGACGCCCTCAACGTGGCCGCCCGGCTGGGACAGCGGCAGTTCGATGTGCTGGTCGAAGCGGATCTCGGCATGCACCGCGTCGGCGTGTCGTCGCCCGAACGCGCGGTCGCGATCGCGCAACACATCGACCGCGCGTCGGCGCTGAATTTCGCGGGCATGCTGTTCTATCCGGGACACATTCGCGAGGCCGTGAGCGAACAGGGCGCCGCCCTCGCGCAGCTCGGCGCGAACATCGGCCGGTATGTCTTGGCGCTCGAGGCCGCAGAACTTCCGCCACGCATCGTGAGCGGGGGCTCAACACCGGCGGCGTGGCGCATGCATGAAGTGCCCGGCGTGAACGAAGTGCGCCCGGGCACCTACGTGTACAACGACCGCACGACCGCGATGATCGGCGCCTGCGATTGGGATGACTGCGCGCTCACCGTGCTCGCCACCGTCGTGAGCGTGGCGGTGCCGGGACAGGCCGTGATCGATGCCGGCACGAAAGCGCTGGGGCGCGAGCCGCTTCGCGCCGAGGGCGATGGCCATGGCGCGCTGCTGGATCATCCGGAGGTCGTGGTGTCACGGATGTCCGAAGAGCATGGCATTCTGGATCTCTCCAAGACCACGTGGCGTCCGCGGCTTGGTGATCAGGTACGCGTCGTCCCGAACCACGTGTGCATCGTGGTGCATCTGTTCGACGAGATCATCGGCGTGCGCGGACATGCCGTGGAAACGCGCTGGCCGGTGGAAGCCCGTGGCCGTGGCCCGGCGCTCGACGAACTCGCGGAAGGGCCGTCGCGGCCACGCGCGGTGTAACGACGCGCTACGCGCAGTCGCTACGCGCAGTCGCTACGCGCAGTCGCTACGCGCGGGCGATCGGCCCGGTCCGTCCGCGCGCGAGCTTCACCAGATCCATCGGCGCCAGCGAGAGCTCGAGCCCGCGACGGCCGGCGCTCACGTAGATGCGCTCGAAGGCCAGCGCACTCGCATCGACCACCACCGGGAGTGGCTTCTTCTGCCCCAGCGGACTGATGCCCCCCACCACGTAGCCCGTGGCCCGCTCAGCCGCCGCCGGGTCGGCCATGCGGACGCGTCGGGCGCCAACGGCCGCGGCCAGCGCTTTGAGGTCGAGCATCATGAGCACGGGCACCACGGCGCACACCAGGCCTACCCCTTCCGCGTCGGCCACGAGCGTCTTGAACACCATGGCGGGCTCGAGCTGCAGCAGGTCCACGGCTTCGCGCCCGTACGACTCAGCGGCCGGGTCGTGCTCATAGGACAGCACGTCGTGCGCAATCTTGGCCTTTCGCACGAACAGGATGGCAGGCGTCATCCTTCAAGATTGCGACTAGCTTGCGTGAGGGCCACCGCTATCTCGGGACATGACCACTCGTTCTCCCCGCCGCATTCTGCTGGTTGACGCCGACGCGTTTTTCGTCGCCGTCGCGCGCCAGGAAGATCCGGACGGCGCCGGCATGGCGTCGCTCCTCATCGTCGGCGGGCGACCGGGCTCGCGCGGCGTGGTGTGCAGCGCGTCCTACGAATGCCGCGCGTACGGGGTGCGCTCCGCGATGCCGATCTCGCGCGCGCTCAGACTCTGCCCTCAGGCCACCTGCGTGCCGGTGCCTCGTGCGGCCTGCAGCGCCCGCAGCAGGGAGATCCAGCAGGTGCTGGCCACCTTCGCACCGGTCGTGCAGGCGTCGAGCATCGACGAATGGTACTGCGACATGGGTGGCACCGAAGCACTGTACGGGCACGAGTCCCTCGAGGACACGGCGCATCGTATTCGCGACGCCGTGTTCGCCGCGACCGGACTCACGGTGTCGATCGGCGCCGGAACGTCTCGGCTGGTGGCCAAGATGGCGGTCGAACTGGCCAAGCCGAAACCCGGTACCGGTGCCACCGGCGTGCGCTGCGTGCCCCCCGGTACCGAAGCCGCGTTTCTGGCCCCGTTCCGGCTGGCCGACCTGCCGATGGTCGGTCCCCGATTCTCCGCGACGCTGGAGCGCATGGGGCTCGACACCATCGCCGACGCGCAGCGCTGGAGCGTGACCGACCTGCAATCGCGCCTCGGCGAGCGCGCGGGGGCCTGGCTGCACCGCCGCGTGCGGGGCATCGACGACAGCGTGGTGACGCCCCGCGAGGTGCAGAAGCAGGTGAGCCGGGAGGAGACCTTCGGGCGCGATCTGCACGACGACGACCTGATCGAACGCGAACTGCTCCGGCTGGCGGTTCGCGTGAGCACCGACCTGCGCCGGCAGGGGCTCCGGGCGAGAACAGTGACGGTCAAGCTCAAAGACGCCGACTTCACAACGCGGTCGGCCCAGCGGACGCTGGCCCAGCCGATCGAGTCCGAGAAATCGGTGATCGAGGCCGCCAGGGTGCTGTACCGGGCGCTGCGCGGCAAGCGGCGGGTTGGCGTGCGCCTGCTCGGCATTGGCCTCTCGCACTTCGACGACGACGCCGTGGGGACCGCCGGTCCCGCCGTGCAACTGGGCTTCTTCGCGGCCTCGCCCCCCCCGCCGGCCGAGGGAGAACCGGTTGAAAATGCCAAGGACCGGGCGCTGACGCGGGCACTCGATCGGATCCGGGACCGTTATGGCAGC
>JBBARJ010000172.1:2088-7761 GCA_040399825.1 Gemmatimonas sp. | reverse complement strand
CACGGCGGCATCTTCCGCCGGTGGCGCACCCTTGGTGCCCACGTTCCACTGCGCCGCACGCACCGTGACGCGGGTTGGAGTGCCACTGAGCACACGGACCGTGATCGGCACCTGCGCCGGTACGACACCGGGCGGGTTGATCAGCACGCGCACGGGATAGCCACCGGCCTGCCCTTCAAACACCACTTGATTGGTGCCGATATGCCCGGTCAACAGCACGAACGCCAACAGCGCGCCACCAAGCACCGTGAGGCGCGCGCCGAGGCGGGACAATAGCCCGCCGGGTCGCGTTCGGCGCGCGGCGGTCACCGACGCACCGAGCGCAGCCAGCGACCCCATCCGAGACCGGCTCGCGCCGACAACACGGCCAGCACGACCGCCACGCCAAAGGCGCGTACCGTCTGCACCACTGACTCACTTTCGAACTGGCGCAGGGACCGCAACCAGTCGGGCGGCATCTGGTACGGAATGTTGTCCGTGTTGAAGAACCAGTTCCGCGAGGCATCGCTCACCAGAAAATTCGCGAACGGCCACTGGGTCGCGGCGTGCACCGCGAGGAACAGGACGCCAAGCAGGGCAGCCTGCAGCCACGCCCCCCGCTCGCGAATGCGCGGCATGAGCAGGTCGATGCCGATGGCGGGAAGCAACAACAGCAGCGGAAAATCCAGCGACACCATATGCGTGACCGCCGTGCGGATCGGCCCCAGCTTGGGCGACCCTTCGAACAGGGGCAACAGCCACAGCTGTACGCACATGACCAGCGTGTACACGAGCGCCGTGGCCGTCGCACCGTACCGCAGCCGCGTGCTGCGCGCCGCGGCGACCAGCGCGAACGGGAAGACCAGCGACGAGACCACGTAGAAGCTGCCTAGGTGCATCACTTCGCGATCGTGATACTCGGTGGTGAAAATCGACAGCATCGCCAGCACGAGCCCACCGGTATACGCCACGACGTACGGCGCGATGCTTGCCGACTCGGCGCCACCGCCGGCGCTCGCCTCACGGCGATCGGCCTCGCGCCCCTGCACGGCGACCGCCATGATCAGCGCGCCACCAAGAATCGTGATGAAGCCCAGCGCCAACAACGCATGCGGCGGACTGATGATCTTCACATCGAGTCCGTAGGCGGCATGCCACCAGTCGTCGAATGGCGCCGACGTCAGCATCGCGACGGCCCCCCAGATGCAGAGCCATCCCCCGAGCGGACCATGGAACAGGCGCCACACGGTCACGCCGTCGGCGGGCGTCGCTCCAGATGAAAAGAAGGAACGACGCAGCACCTCGAAGCCGCACGCCAGCCCGGCCACCGCCCCACCGGTGTAGATCGCCAGATGGGCCGGCGTCCAGAAGGTGTCGCGGCCGATGGTCATGTGCCACGAGATATCCCAGATCAGCCCCACGATCACGCTGGTGGCGGCGAAGACCACCGCGGCCAGCTGCCACGGCATCACGCCCTCCGTCACGCGCGCGGCGGCGCGCGTCCGACTACCGGTCGCCATCTGGAGAGACGCTGCATCCATGTTCATGTCCATTATCGAGGGGCGCGAATGCCGCGGGCGTCCAGCAACACCCGAACGGAATCACGCGGCAGTGGGTTCACGCGTCCGGCCCGCGTGGACACCGGGGTGGCCATCAGCAACGCATCATACAACGCCTCTTCCGTCGCTTCCGTTACCGCTTGAAACAGCGCCGACATCGCTTCGTTCCCCACCTCATCGTTGGTGGACAGCGGGGCATCCGGCGAGCGCCGCACGCGGGGCGACGTGGAGAAGGCGATCACGTAGTCACCCGAGCCATTCGACGCGCTCGAGCCGGTACGCGCCAGCCCCATGACCGCTCGCGCGCCCATCCGCTCGAGGTTGCGCGACAGGATCGGCGCGTCGGTGGCAATCACGATCATGCACGATCCGTCCCCCCGCTCGGCGCCGAGATCCCCGGGAAAGGATCCCCCCAAGGCACCGCCAGGCGGGCGGCCGGCGGCGCGTTCGACGTCGCGCTGGAAGGCGTACCGCCCCAGCAGCTGCCCCACCGGCACCCCCGCCATCTGCAGCACCCCGCCGTAATTGCCCTGCACGATCACGCCCACGGTGTAGCCGCCCAGCGAGGCCGGCAGCTTGCGCGACGACGTGCCGATGCCCCCCTTCCAGCCGAACATGACGGTGCCGTGCCCCGCCCCGACGCTGCCTTCCGTTACCGGACCGGTGTCGGCGTTCGCCAAGGCCCGGTTCACGGCAGCGGCGATCCCCGGGCGCGACCGCGTGGCGTTCAGCTGCCCATCGTTCGTTTCGCCGACCACCGGATTGATCGACCGCACGTTCGCGTTTTCCGGCTTCGCCAGCATGAACTGTGCGAGCCCCTCCCCCGCCTGCCAGATGCACAGGGTGCAGGTGAGCAAGATCGGCGTTTCGAGCTCGCCCAATTCCCGCAGCTGGGTCACCCCCAGCAGCTTGCCGAAACCGTTGCCCACATGCAGCGCGGCCGGCACGCGATCACGGTACAGGTCACCGCCATGCGGCACGATGGCCGTGACGCCGGTGCGAATGGAGTCACCCATGGTGACCGTTTCATGGCCCACGCGCACGCCGGCCACATCGGTGATCGCGTTGTTGGGCCCCGGGGTGAACACGCCAGGAGCCAGCCCCATGGCGCGCGCGCGCGGTTGGGCGCTCACGGGTACCAACGCGGCGCTCATCGCCAAACCGATGGCCGCGAGGCGAGTGAATAGACCAGAGAATTGAATCATCGGAGTCATGAAGGCGGACTGACGGGGAGGACGGTGATCCCTGCATATTGCGCGCATGTCGCTTCGCCCGCTCTACGGACATGCCGCCCTGCGGCATCGACTCACGGCGGCGGCCGCCGATGATCGGCTGCCGGCCAGCCTCATGCTGCAAGGTCGACGCGGTGTCGGCAAGCAGCGCCTCGGACTTTGGCTCGGCCAATACCTGCTCTGCGAGCGCGCCCTACCGGAGCGGCTCGAGGCACCGTGTGGGGGGTGCCAGCACTGCCGCTACACCGAGCGCGGCATGCACCCCGACCTGCACTGGTTCTTCCCGCGCCCCCGCCTGAAGGACGGCGACCCGTCCCCGGACGACGTGAAGGCCGACTACAACGAGGCGATCGCCGAGCGCATGGAGGCCGACGGGCTTTGGGCGCCGCCTCCCGGTACCGAGGCGCTGTACGTGAGTACGGTGCGGGCCTTGGTGCAGCAGGCGTCGCTGCGGCCGGCGATGGCCAAGCGCGCCGTGTTCGTCGTTGGCGACGCGGAGCGCATGGTCGCACAGGAAGGGGCGGACGCGGCGGCCAACGCGTTCCTCAAGTTGCTCGAGGAGCCGCCGCCGGGCACGACGATCATTCTGACCACCAGCGAACCGGGCAACCTGTTGCCCACGATCAAGTCACGCGTGGTCGCCATTCGCGTCCCACCGCTGAGTCGCGCTGATATCGAGGCGTTTCTCGGTGACGCCGTGGTGGAGCGCAAGCTTGCCCGTGTACCGCGCGACGAAGCGTTGGCGCGCATGAACGGCGCGCCGGGCGAACTGTTCGCGGGCGAATCGATGGCGGCGGCGTTCACCGCCGCGCGGCGCATTCTCGATGCTGCCTTGCAGCCGTCTACGCCGGACGGCACCGCGGAACGGATCAAGGCGGCGGCCCGTCAGGGCGTGTCGGGTGCGCGCGGCGCGTTCACCGATACCCTGGAGGCGCTCACGCATCTGTTGCATGCACGCGCCAAACAGATGGTCGATATCGGACGCGATACCGACGCGCGACGCACCGCCTCGGCGGTGGTGGATGTTGAATTCGCGAAGGCCAAAGCGCAGGGCAATGTGAGCCCGCAGTTGCTTGGCGCCTCGCTGCTGTCCTCCCTTCATCGGACCCTTCGCCCGTGACTCCAAGCAAGCCGGAAATGCCCGCGCGCGAGTTTTCGCACCTCGATGCGGCAGGAAATTTCACCATGGTGGACGTGGCCGAGAAGCCGATGTCGGTCCGGTCGGCGCTGGCCAGTGGCTCGATCTCGATGGAGCCGAACACACTGAAAGCCATACAGAGCAACACGTTAAAGAAGGGCGATGTGATTCCGGTGGCACGGCTGGCCGGCCTTCAGGCCGCCAAGCGGACCGCCGACCTGATCCCGCTGTGCCACCCGCTCCCTTTGTCGGGGATCGATGTCCGGGTTACCATTGATGAATCCCTCCCTGGCCTTCGGGTCGAGGGATTCGTCAGAACCACCGCCCAGACCGGGGTGGAGATGGAAGCGTTGACTGCAGTCTCCGTGGCGTTACTCACGATTTACGACATGGCGAAGGCAATCGACCGGACAATGGTGATCTCCGAGATCGTGCTGCGCGAAAAGCGCGGCGGCACGAAGGGGGACTTCACCCGGGGTCCGTGAGTATCCTGCTGATCGAGAGGTGTCATGACCGATTCGACCAACACAGTACCAAACCGCGACGCGGTGGCTCGCCAACGACGGATGCATCGTCGTTATGCACGGCGTCGATTGACGAAGGTGTTCGTGGCGGCAGCGGTGGTGTTCACGCTTGCCGTGCTGGTCACCCCCGAGCCCCCCGCGAGGGTCGTAGCCCCGGCCACATCCGCGACCATCCGGATGGCGCCCGCCGCGGCGGCATCGAATGCGGCCAGCCTGCCCATCCAACCGCTCTGGCGGCCGGCGGGTGACGTGCTCACTCGCTCCAAGGGCGTGGCTGCACTGCCCCTTCCCTTCGGGCTCGATTCCAAGGAGCGCGATCGCGGCGAGTCGCTCAGTCGCTGGCATCGCATCTATACGTTGAGTGCGAAGTACCGTGTCAAGCCGGACCTCGCCCGCCGCATCTATGACGCGGCCACGACCGCCGGCATCGAGCCCGAACTGGCCTTCCGTCTGGTTCGCGTGGAAAGCGTCTTCAACCCGCGGGCCGTCAGTCCGGCCGGCGCCTTGGGGCTCACGCAGCTGATGCTCGGCACCGCGCGCGAGTTCGAACCCAACGTCACCCGGGAGCAGCTACTCGACCCCGATGTGAACCTGCGGATCGGCTTGAAATACCTGCGCGGCCTCATTCGCGACTACAAGGGCGACCTGAAGCTGGCGTTGCTGGTCTATAACCGCGGCCCGGTGGCGGTGCAGAAGTCGCTGAGCATGGGACGGAGCCCGGCCAACGGCTACGAGAGCCTCATCACGAAGGGCTACCGTGGGCGCGGGGTGCTGGAGTAAGACGGCGGGTGTAGCTTTGGGGCGTGCAGCCTGGTCGGCGGCACGCCCCCATCTCCCCAGAGGCCCGAATGTCCGATGCACGACGCCCGAACGACGCTGCGCTCTCTGACGCCGAGCTGGATGCGGTCGTGGGAGGAGGTACCGACACCGCGACCCATTGGGGCTGCGGGTTGCCGATTGGGTTAGGCGATAGCACCCACAGCGGTCAATCGCGCTACCATTTTAGCCCCGATCGCACGGGCAAGTGCAACGGTACGACCGGCTACAACCCGGTGGGCATCCACCTCACGGACTAATATCCGTCGTGCGTTCTCGCACGATTTTCTGAAATACCGACACCGCTGAGGCGCGGCCCTTGGTCTGTCTATTGCCGCGGCGGCGTCTTCTTCTTGGAGGACGCCGTCTTCTTCTTGGCCGTCGCCTTCTTGGCCGTCGCCTTCTTGGCCGTCGCCTTCTTGGCC
>JBBARJ010000172.1:0-1988 GCA_040399825.1 Gemmatimonas sp. | reverse complement strand
TCTTGGCCGTCGCCTTCTTGGCCGTCGCCTTCTTGGCCGTCGCCTTCTTGGCCGTCGCCTTCTTGGCCGTCGCCTTCTTGGCCGTTGCCTTCTTGGCCACGGTGGTCCCGCTTCGCACCCGCAGCGTCTGGCCGGCGATCACGCGGGAGCCCTTGATCCCGTTCAGTGACTTGAGCCGGGTCACCGTGGTGCCATAGCGCTTGGCGATCGCCCCCAGCGACTCGCCGCGCTTCACCACGTGGATCCCGCGCGACGTGAGCGTGGTGGGCGACGAGCCGCCGTACCGCTCGATACCGGGATCGGGGATCTCGCGGGCGAAGCTGATCGCGAGGGCGCTCGGAATCCGCAGCGACTGACCGGCCACCAGGCGACCCTTTTTCGTGGTCTTGATCGCGGGATTGAACCAGCGCAGCTGCTTGAGCGTCACGCCATGCTTGTCGGCGAAGCCGGCCGGCGTGGTGGTGCTGCCGCTCACCGACGCCGTGCGATAGCCGCGACGGTCCTCTTCGGGGATGCTGTCGAGCGCCACCCGCGTGCGGTCAGCCAGCCCCGCCGGGACTCGCGCCCAGATGCTGGCGTCAGGGGGCGTGATTCCGCGGAGAAGCGCCGAGTTGAGATCGCGCACCTCGGCCTTGGTGGCGCCGCTCGCCGTCGCGATGTGACCGAGGCTCGTGCCGGGAGAGACCAGCACGGAGTCGTAGCCGTACAGCGGCAGCGAGTCGATCACGAGCCCGTACCGGGCCGGCATCTTGGCCACCAGCGCGGCCGCAATCATCTGCGGCACGTAATTCTTGGTCTCCGCGCGCAGGTAGTCCTGCTCGGCCAACGCGAAGAAGCGATCCTCGCCTTCGGCGCCATCGAGCTCGCTGGCAAATCGCGTCAGCCCGCGCGCCACGCGGCCCGGGCCGCCGTTGTAGGCCGCAACAGCCAGATAGAGGGAACCGAACTGCTTCTGCAGCTCGTGGAGAAATCGGATGGCGCCGTCGGTTGAGCGCGCTGGGTCACGACGCTCATCCATCCACCAGTCCACGCGCATCCCGACACCGCGAGCGGTGCCGCTCATGAACTGCCACATCCCCACCGCCGCCGCGCGCGAGTACGCATGCGGATCGTAGCCACTCTCGATGAGCGCGAGATAGGTCAGGTCTTCGGGCATACCGTTGGCCCGCAGCTTCGCCCGGATCATCGGCTCGTAGCGTGTGCCTCGAGACAGGCGCGCCAGAAAGACGGCCTTGGCCCTGTTCGAGAAGAGCCCCACGTAGTGCTCGACGCGATCATGCGTTTCGTACGACCGCACGTCGATGTCCCAGATCGGGTCGTCGACCGCGCTGGCCGCGCCAACGGGACGCAGCACCGCGCTGTCGCCAAACACGGCCACGACCGTGCTGACCACTTCATCGGGGGTGGCGCGGTCGGCGGTGAGGGGGGACGCGGTGGCCGACGAGGCAGTCGGCGTGGGCGCAGCGGCGACCGGCGTCGGCGCGACCACCGGGACGGCCTGCCCTGCACGCCCGCACGCGCCGGTCACGAGCAACCACACGACCGGTGCGAACTGGAGAGGACGTTTCACACCGGAAATCTAATGAGAACGGGAGTGGAGGGGTGCCGCCACGGTCCGGAACGTGACGTGATCGAAGCAGCCCTCACTGGTATGGAGCAGCCGATGTGCTCGTGCGAGGCGTGGGCTGGTGGCACAGCGCCATGCAGGTGATGTCATCCGACTGCACCGTGCCGCCGGTAAAGGCGTCCACCACCGCCAGCAGGCGGTCGATGCAGTCCTCAGGGCCCTCGCAGCGCACGCTCTCGAAGGCGGCCCGCACGCGTTCCAGACCGAACTCCTGAAAGCTCGCGTCCAGCGCTTCGGTGATGCCGTCGGTGATGAACAAGACCGTGTCGCCAGCCTGCAGTTCGACCTCCGCAGCCGCATAGCGCTGTTGTCCGCGAACGCCAAGCGCCCGACCCTTGGGGGCGTCCAGCCAGCGGACGTC
>JBBARJ010000171.1:0-7782 GCA_040399825.1 Gemmatimonas sp. | reverse complement strand
TTCTCAGCCTCTTTTACGGAGCGTCCGCGGTGAAGATCGCCGTGTGCATCAAGCGCGTCCCGGTCATGGAAGTGAAGTTCGCCATTACCGCTGACGGCTCCCGCGTAGATGAAGCGGGCCTCAAGTACGACGTCAACGACTTTGATCTCTGGGCGATCGAAGCCGCGCTGCAGCTGAAGGAGAAGAACGGCAACGTGGGTGAAGTCGCCGTGATATCCCTCGGCCCTGATGCGGCACAGGAGCAGATTCGCAAGGCGCTGGCGATGGGTGCCGATCGTGGTGTGTTGCTACAGGCCGACCGCATCCCGGCCGACGGTCTCGCGATCGCGCGCGCCCTGGCCGCCGAGATCAAGGAGGGCGGCTATGACCTCGTCCTGTTTGGACGCATCGCCATCGATTCGATGAATCAGATGACGGGCCCGATGGTCGCCGAGCTGCTCGATCTGCCGTGCGTGACGAACGTCTTCAAGCTCGACATCACCGGCACCACCGGTCGTGCCGAACGCGCGCTCGAAGGCGCGACGGAAGTGATGGAGTTTCCGCTTCCCGCCGTGCTCACGATCGACGACGGCCTGAACAAGGAACGGCTGCCGTCGCTCAAGGGCATCATGGCGGCCAAGAAGAAGCCGCTCGATGTGAAGCCGGCGCAGCTTGGCGACGCCAAGGTGACGGTGCACAAGATGGCGCTGCCCCCCGAACGGGCTGCCGGACGTATCCTCGGCGACAGTTCCGCTGCGGTCCCCGAGCTCGTGCGACTCCTCCAGACCGAAGCGAAGGTGCTCTGAGATGGCCAACGTTCTCGTATTCGCAGAAGTACGCGGCGGCGACCTGCGCAAGGTGGCCCTCGAGGCCGTGACGGCCGGTCGCGCCCTGGCAGAACTCTCCGGTGGTGGCAGCGTGCATGCGCTGCTCGCCGGTGATGCCGGTATCGGCGCCAAGGCCGCGTCGCTCGCGCAGTACGGCGCCGATTCGGTGCTGGTGCTCGAGCACGCGGGCTTCACGCAGTACAATCCAGAGGCCCTCGCGGCCACCGTTGCCCAGCAGCTCGGCGGCGGGACCTACGGGTATGCGCTGTTCAGCGCGACGGCGCAGGGACGCGATCTGTCGCCACGTGTGGCGGCCAAGTTGGGTGTCGGTCTCGCGGCCGATCTCACGGGCTTCACCGTGGAAGGCGGATCGGTGCTGGGTCAGCACTTCAACATGAACGGCAAGGTGGTGGCCACGTTGGCGCTCGCCGGTACGCCGGCGCTGTTGTCGGTGCGACCGGCGGCGTTCCAGCCGGCCGAAGCGCCTCGTGCGCTGGCGACGACGGCGATCACGTCTGCGGTCGATCCATCCGCGTCGCGTGTAAAAGTCGTCGAACTCAAGCTGGGCAACACCGGGAAGCTCGATCTCAACGACGCGCCGGTCATCGTGGCCGGTGGTCGTGGCCTCAAGGCGCCCGAGAACTTCAAGCTGTGTGAAGATCTCGCCGATGCCTTCGGCAACGCCGCGGTCGGTGCGACGCGCGCGGTCACCGACGAGGGCTGGCGTCCGCACTCCGATCAGATCGGACAGACGGGACGCAACGTGAGCCCGAACCTGTATGTGGCCGTTGGGATCTCGGGTGCCATCCAGCACCTGGCCGGCATGCGCACCTCGAAGACGATCGTGGCGATCAACAAGGACAAGGACGCCCCGATCTTCAAGATCGCGGATTACGGCATTGTCGGTGATGTGTTCGAAGTCATGCCGGCGCTCATCGCTGCCGTGAAGGCCGCCAAGGCGCAGGGCTGATCGGCAACATGGGGGTCTCGAATCTCATCTTCGCGGTCATTCTCGCTGTCGCGCTCGGGTTTTTCGCCCGCAGCGCGCGGCGGCTGAACCGGTGGCTGAACATCGGTCACGATGAAGTCCGTACCGACCATCCCAATCAGCGCACCAAGAATTTCCTGCTGATCGGTCTCGGGCAGAGCAAGATTCTGCGCGATCCGGTTGGCGGCATGATGCACGCGCTCGTGTTCTGGGGCTTCTGTGTCCTCGGTCTCGGCACGCTCGAGATCATGATTCAGGGGCTGTACACGCCGTTCACGTGGGATGTCATTCTCCCACGCTTCCTGTACCTGCCGTACGTGGTGTCGCAGGAAGTCTTCGCCGTGTTCGTGCTGATACCCGTCGCCTACCTGCTGTACCGGCGCTTGGTCATCAAGCCGAAGCGCTTCGACGAGGTGAGCGGCGCCGACGCGGTGTTCATCTTGAGCATGATCGCCACGCTCATGCTGACGCTGTTGCTCCTGTTCGTGATGGAGCTGCGCACGGGGGCGTCGCCCGACGGGCGCATCATCTCCGGATTGCTGTTGCCGTTGTTCAGCGGCGTGTCGCCGGAGACGGCGCACATCGTGGCGCGGGTGTCGTGGTGGATGCACGCGGTGCTGATTCTGTACTTCCTGAACCACCTGCCGGGCTCCAAGCACCTGCACGTCCTCACGTCGCTCATCAACGTGTGGTTCTCGAACACGAGTGGTCCCGGCCGTATTGGCGCCATGCGCCCGATGGACCTCGAAGCGGAAAACGCCGAGCAGTTCGGCGCCGCCGATGTGGAGCATCTGAGCTGGAAGAACCTGCTCGACGGCTATTCGTGCACCGAGTGCGGACGGTGTACGTCCGTGTGCCCGGCGAACAGTACCGGCAAGCTGCTGTCGCCGCGCATGATCGTGGTGAAAACGCGCGCCCGTCTCACCGAGAAGGCCACGACGCTCGACGCGATCGCGGCCAGCGGTGGTACCGCGACCGAAGAGCAGACGGCGGTCCTCGCCAAGAACCTGCTCGACGACTGGATCACCGAAGAAGAACTGTGGGCCTGCACCAGCTGCCGCGCGTGCGTGCAGGAGTGCCCGGTCAGCATCGATCAGCTCGATATCATCAACGAGTTGCGCCGCGACCTGGTGCTCATGGAGTCGCGTTTCCCCGAGGAGCTGGCACCGGCGCTCACGAGTCTCGAGCGCAACGGCAGCCCGTGGGCGTTCAGCGCGTCCGATCGTGCGCAGTGGGCCGAGGGAATGGACATCCCCACGATGGCCGAGTTGGTGGAGAAGGGCGAGAAAGCCGACATTCTGTTCTGGGTCGGCTGCATGGGCTCGTTCGACGATCGCGCCAAGAAAATCACGGTGGCGTTCGCGCGTATCCTGCAGGCAGCCAACGTGCGCTTCGCGATTCTCGGACAGGAAGAAACCTGCCACGGCGATCCGGCGCGTCGCATGGGCAACGAGTACCTGTATCAGATGCTCGCCAAGGGTGTGATCGAGACGCTCGACGGCTACAACGTCAAGACCATCGTCACGTTCTGCCCGCACTGCTTCCATCAAATGGGCAGCGAGTTCCCGGACATCGGTGGCAACTACGAAGTCATTCACCACACCGACTACATCGAGCGGCTGCTCGAGGCCGGACGTGTGCCGCTCGACACGGAGCACGGGCAGCGGCTCAAGGTCGCGTACCACGACTCGTGCTATCTCGGCCGGTATAACGACATTTATGACGCGCCGCGCAACACACTCAAGCGTGCGTTGCCGATCATGGAGCTCGTGGAGCCGCCGCGCACGAAGAGCCGCGGCATGTGCTGTGGTGCCGGCGGTGGTCGCATGTGGATGGAAGAGAACGTCGGCAAGCGCGTGAACGTGGAGCGCAGTGAAGAGCTGCTGGCCACGGGCGCCGATCAGATCGCGGTGGCCTGTCCGTTCTGCATGACGATGATCACCGACGGCGTCACCGGCGCCGGCAGCAGCGTGCCCGTGCTGGACATTTCCGAAGTGGTGGCGTCGCGGTTGTTGCCCATCGTGGCCAGCGCGTAGCGATTGGAGCTCAGCGCTGGCTCTCGCTCGGCCGGTGGCGCAGGCGCATCACCTGAATCTCCTGCTTCACCGGCCCTTCCTCGAACTTCGTCGTGACCGTGTCGAAGATCTCGAGCCCGACGTGCACGAGATTGTCGCGGAACATGGGTAACGCGAGACGGCCTGGGTCGGCTACGATCGCCACGCCGTCGGGGGCCAGCGAGCGGGCCATGCATTCGCCCACGAGAATCGCGTACTCCTTCTCGTAGAGCACGTCAGCGGCCATCACCACATCGAACACGCCCAGATCGATGGGCCATTCGCGCCAGTTCACCATCCGCACCGTGGGCTCGTGCCCCAGATTGCGCGCGGCGTTCCCGCGGGTCACGTGCAGCGCATCCTCGTAGTAGTCGGTCGCGGTGACCTCGAAACCGCCCAGCATGGCGCCCACCGTCGCGAGGCCAAGGCCGCATCCCATCTCCAGCAGGCGTCGCCCCGCGCCCGCCTCGCGCGCCATCGTAGCCGACAGCACGCGGGCCGACGGCCACAGATCGGCCCAATACGGTAACCGCTCATCCATCACGTAGTCGGCTTCACTGATCAGGTGATCGGCGTTCTCCGGCTTCACGAGCGTGACTGCGCGTCCTCCGACGTCGACCGTTTCCGTGGCGAGTGAAAAGCAGCGTCCGAGCGCTTCGTCGAGCGCCTCACCGTGCAGGTCGGTCAGGATCGGTCGGGTCATGTCGTCATCAGGGGAACGTCGGGCAACAGGATCGCGGTGAAGAGCATGTCAGGTTCCGCGCGCGACACCTCGGGCGGGATCACCAGCAACGCGTTGGCGAGGGCCATCGTGCGCAGCAGGTTCGACCCCTGCGCGCCGGCCAGTCGCGCCTCGGGCACGCCGTCGGCGCCCGCCGAGATGATCACGCGCAGGAAGTGCGTGAGCGGTGCCGGTGTGTCCGCGCTCTCGGTAAAGCGCACGGGCACGCGCAGCGGGCGATGGCCGGCGTGTCCGCCCAACCGCCGAATCAGCGGCCACGCGAAGAGCGAGCCGGTCACCATCGTCGATACCGGATTGCCAGGCAGTCCGATCCACGGCACCTGACGTACGGTGCCGGTCCCGATCGGGCCGCCGGGGCGGATCCGTGCCCGCCAGAACGTTTGCCGTCCGCCCAATGCCGCGAGTGCCTCGCGGGTGTAGTCGTGCGCACCCACCGACACACCGCCGGTCGTGATCAGCAAATCACAGCCGGCGTCGAGGGCGCCTGAGAGCGCGTCGGTCAGGGCGTGGAGGGTGTCGGGGACTAGCGGCAACGTGCGCACGTCGGCTCCGGCCGACCGAAGCAGCGCCGGGAGTGCGTAACTCGTGGACGACACGATGCGCTGTCCCGCCTCCACCTCGTCGAACCGATCGAGCATCACCAGTTCGTCGCCGCTCGACACGATCGTCACCCTCGGCGCGCGATGCACCGACACCGTGTGCGCACCGATGCTGGCCAGGACACCTAGGTGCGCGGCACCGATGGTCGTGCCCCGCGCGAACAACTCACTGCCGGCCGCGACATCTTCACCGCGCGGTCGCACGTTCGCGCGACCGCTGGCGTCGCGATCGCCGAACACGGTGACCTGATCAATACCTTCGTCCGTGTCTTCGATGCGAATCACGGCGTTGGCGCCCGGCGGCATCGGCGCCCCGGTCATGATCCGCAGCGCCGTCCCCTGTTGCACCCACGGCAGCGTTGTCGCGTCGGCACCGGCAGCGCTCATACCCAGCACCGGCAGCACGCGCGGCGCGTCGCGCGTGGCACCCATCACGTCGGCGCGCTGCACCGCATAACCATCCATGCCGGCATTGTCCCACGGTGGGAGCGCGACCTGGCTGCGGACCGGCGCCCCGAGCGCGCGGCCGAGCGCCTGTCCGAGTGGAACCTGTTCCGTCTCGGTGGTACGACCGTCCGCCTGCACGAGAATGGCGTCGAGCGCTTCGTCGAACGTGAGTGGCACGTGGTCCGCCGGTGGGAGCGGAGTCGTCAACGCGGTGCGCGCGGCGCGATGCCGCCCAATGCACGGCCGGCCAGCGTCGACACGAGCAGATCCTGCACGCGCTCCACTTCCCGCGCCGGCACCGTGAAATTGTTGCTCAACATCGAGAACATGATCAGCCGGCCATCGGCTGTCGTAACGTATCCGGAGAGCGCGCGCGCTTTGTCCAAGGTGCCGGTCTTCGCGCGGGCATTGCCCGCCGCGGGCGTCCCCTTCATGCGGTTCCCGATGGTGCCATCCACACCGGCAATGGGCAGCGCATCGCGATAGGTCGCGAACGACGGCGAGCGGCGCATCGCGTCGAGCACCTTCACGATGGCCCGCGGTGTCACGTAGTCGTGGCGCGAGAGACCGCTGCCGTCACGGTACGCCGCGTCGCTGGTCGAGACGCCCCATCCCGCCAGCGTCCGCACGCCCACGGCGCGAGCACTATCGGCCGACCCGTCACCACTGGCCAGCAGCCCCGAGGTGCGGAACAACAATTCGGCGATTTGGTTCTGCGACGGCTTCTGCATACGACGCAGCACGTCAGAGAACGGCGCCGATTGCAGCACGACCACCGTATCGGCGGCACGACCGAGCGTGTCCACTGCGGCCACCACGCGCGCTGTCACGCGAATGCCACGGTCCTCGAGCGACTGCGTGAGTGCCGCGGTGTAGGCATCGCCCGGATGGCGATACGACAGCGTGATCGAGGCACTGTCGCCCAGCGCCAACGTGCCGGTCACCACGACCCGATCACCGATGCTGTCGTACACCGCCTCGAGACGGGGCGGACGCACGGCTCCTGCTGCCGATGGCACGGAATCACGCGTCGTCGCCTGCACCAGCAGCCGTGGATACGACCGCGTGGGCGCGCTCGTCACCGTGACCGCACGCCCCACCCGTGTGGCCGCGCGGGCCGTCAGCACCAGCACCCCTTCGTTGAACAGCAACTCGTCCACCGCCGCGCTGAAGGCGACATCGAAATCGTCGTACGCCCAGCCGAATCCGGTGGTCGGCCCCGAAAAGGCATCGCCGACGGCGCGGACACGCCCCGCGATGCGCGAAATGCCGCGGGCGGCCAGTGCCTCATGCACCGGCGCGAACGCGTTCATCGCCGACCCGCCACTCAGGGCATCACTCACACTCGGATCGCCGCTCCCCGACACCAGCAGATCCCCGTGCCACGTCTTTCCGCGTTGACGACCGTGGAGCAGCACCGGGGTGCGCCACCGATAGTCGGGGCCCAGCGTCTGCAGCGCGATCGCACCAGTCAACAGCTTTTCGTTCGATGCCGGCATGAACAGCTTGTCGGCGTCGTTGCTCAGAATCGTGTCGCCACGCTCGGCGTCCACGATCAACAAGCCCCATCGAGCATTCTGCCACATCGGCGCCGTCAGCACGGAATCGACGATCCCCTGCAGGATGCCCTGGGTGGTCGGCGTCGGCACGACTGCGGCGGGCACTGTGACCGGCGGGGGGAGCACCGGCGGCGGCGTGTCGATCGACGCACGCGAACCGCGCGCACAGCCCGCGGTCAGCGCGGCACCGAGCGTGAGCGACCACACCGTCACACCGAGTTTCGAATGCACGATCAAGCTTGTACCTCGTAGGGCGGGTGAGTGACGTGCGCAGCGCGCGCCGTTACCGGAACAGCGGCAGCGTGACGCCAACCGTGACCGTGCGGGCGCCGCGCCACGCCGAGCGGTTGCGCGTATCCGTCAGGACCGATGTGGTATCGGACGCCTTCACGAAGTAGCGGTCGGGATAGTCGTACTGCCACATGAAGTTCGTGAGATCCACACGGATCATCGGCCCCTTCCGCGGGAGGTAGCGAAGGCCGAGGCCGTACGAGAACGAGAACTTCGTGCCGAACCGATAGGAGCCGGTGTCAGCCGCGGTGAAATCACTCACGACGCCGGCGCCTCCGGTCAGCGACGGAATGAGC
>JBBARJ010000170.1:0-7849 GCA_040399825.1 Gemmatimonas sp. | reverse complement strand
AAACTCGAGGTGGCTCATCCTTCAAATGTACGTACACTGTACATAATCTCAAGGTCCGCACCAGAGTCAGTAGTGCCGTGTAACACCCATGCGCCTGCGTGGAATCACTGCGTGGAATCACTGCGTGGAATCACTGCGTGGAATCACTGCGTGGCGGACGCTCTGCAGGCAGTTCGTCGCGGCTTGACAAGACAGTGCGGCCCGGAGCACACCGCCACAATGCACCACCACTTCGCCCGCGGTACCGCGCGCCTACCCCGGCACGATCAGCGCCTTCACCACCTCGCGGTTGGCCACTGCCGCGAGCGCCGCATTGGCCTCCTCCAGCGGGAAGCGGCGCGACACCGCGTCGAGCCATGGCAGCTGCCCGCCTTGATGCGCCAGCAGTTGCACCGACCGATGAAAGTGCGAGTAGTCGCACCCCCAGCAGCCGCGGATTTCTACGTGCTTCCGGTTGATCTGCCAATGCGGATTGATCGCCACGGGCCCGGCGTCGGTGTACTGCCCCGCCACCACCACCACGCCGCCGTCGCGCACGAGATCGAGCGCCTGCCCCACCGCCCGCGCATCGCCGGCCACTTCGATCACCACGTCCACCCCACGCCCGTCGTTGGCGGCCCGTACCGCGGCCACGCGCTCCTCATGCGGTAGATCGAGCGAAATTGCCGCGGTCGCCCCCATGCGCCGCGCGAAGTCCAACCGCGCATCCGGTCCGCCCACCGCGATCACCGACTGCGCACCGGCCAACGCCGACAGCGCGATCGCCGCCTGCCCCACCGGCCCCACCCCCAGCACCGCCACCGTGGAGCCCAGCCGCACCCCCCCGCGCTCCACCGCATGCGTGGCCGTCACCAGCCCGCAGCCGCCGGCGATGAACTGTGCCGGATCCACCGACGGCGGCAGCCGCAGCAGCTTCACCCCCGGCTTCATCCAAATGTGGTCCGCCCATCCCCCCAGCGGGCCGTCGGCCACCCCATACGAAATGCCATACACTTTGCGGTGCGGGCAGCGCGTGGTCTGCTTCGTGACCAGACACTCGTAGCAGGCACCACAGGTGCCGTGCACATCGAGAAACGTGACCAGATCCCCTTCGCGGAACGGCACCCCCTCGATGTCGGTCATCGTGCCGCGGATCTCGGCCAGATGCCCCACCGACACGTGTCCCGGCACGATCGGAAACGGCACCCCCGCCATCTGCCCATGATGCAGGTGCACGTCGGTGCCGCACACCTCGGAATACAGGGTGCGTAGCATCGCGCTTCCCGGCGTGAGCGTGGGCCACGGCAGCTCGCGGAGCTCGAGGGGCTGATGCGGCGCCGTCATCACGGCGGCACGAACGGTCTGGCTCATGATCGGAGGGGGCGAAGCGGAAACATCCACGGGACAGGCGGTCCCGTGGCACAGCGCGAAGTATGCGCGGCGCGCGCGCACACCGCGAGCGCGACCGAGGCGACGCGCTTGCGGTGCCACCCGACGGCCCTTTACGCTGCGGTGTCTCGGCATGTCCACACAAACACACCGCGTGGGCGTCCAGCGCGTAGGCACACATATCCTTGGAGCATGGCAATGATCGGTTGGTCCCTCTCCCGCGCGGTGTCTCGCGCGGTGTCTCGCGCGCGTACCGCACTGGCGCTGGTCGTCGCGGGCTGTTCTTCCGTCGCGGCCCCCGACGGAAACGGTGCGATCGTCCTCGGTCTGCAGGGGCCAATGACGGGTGAGTACGCCGCGGAAGGGACCGGCTACCGGAATGCCGTGACCATGTTGGTGGACCAAACCAACGCCGCCGGTGGCATCAACGGGCGGAAAATCCAGCTCGTGATCGAGGACGACAAGGGAGACGCCCAGGAGTCGGCCCTCGTGGCCGATCGGCTGGTGGCGAAGAAGGTTATGGCGGTGATCGGTGCCTGGAACTCGGGCGCCACCGAACCGGCGTCGGCCACGTACAACCGCGCCGGTATCCTGCACATCACGCCCGCCTCCACCGCCACACGCCTGAGCACCAAGGGCTACCAGAACTTTTTCCGCGTCTGCTTCCTCGATGACCGGCAGGGTCTGTTCGCGGCCACCTTCATCACGCAGCAGCTGGGGCTCAAGAAGGTCGCCCTGCTGCACGACAACTCCGGGTTTGCGCTCGGGCTGGCCGAATCGACCAAGCAGTACCTCGAGCCGCGGGGCGCCGACATCGTGTTCTACGATGCGATCAATCCGGCAGCGACGGATTTCAGCGCGACGCTGACCAAGCTGAAAGCGACGAACCCCGAGGTGGTGTACTTCACGGGCTACTATCCGCAGGGCGGTCTGTTGCTCAAACAGGCGGCCGCGATGGGGCTCAAGATGCAGTGGATCGGTGGCAACGGCATGAGCAGCACGGAGCTCGTCACGGTCGCTGGGGTGGGTATCGCCAAGGGGGTCATCGTGACCACGGAACCACTGCCGAGCGATCTCGACTCGCCGGAAGCCAAGCAGTTCGTGGCCGACTACACGGCCAAGTACGGCGCGGCTCCCAACAGCGTGTGGACCATGATGGCGGCCGACGCCTTCCGTGTGGTGCGCCATGCGATGACCCAGACCACGTCCACCGATCCGAAGGTGCTGGCCGAGTGGCTGCACAAGAGCCTCAAGGACTATCCCGCGATCACCGGTCCGATCATCGGCTTCGACGCCAGTGGCGACCGGCTGGGAACGATCCACCGGGCGTACGTGATCGATGACCGCGGGCAGTTCGTGCCGTACAAGAAGTAGCGGTGCGCACGCGCGGACGGTTGCGGTGAGCCTGCGTTTCGGCGTGGATCAACTCTGCGCTGAGCCGACGCGACTGCAAGCGCTGTGGCGTGCGCAGCCAAACGCGCAGCCAACAGCGCAGCCAACAGCGCGGCCGACGACGATGCGGCGCGTTGGCCTCGTCACCAACGATGCCGCGCGCCTCGCCACCGACCCGTCGCGGCGATCGCGCGAGGCCCTACGCGAGGCATTGCCAGCGGCCGGCGTGGCGCTGGTTCGATTGTTCGGCCCGGAGCACGGATTGCAGGCCACAGCGGCGGATGGCGCGCCGGTGCGCGATGAGATCGACGCGGTCACCGGCTTGCCGGTGCTGTCGTTGTACGGCGAGCGCATGCGACCGACGGCCGATTCGCTGCGCGACCTCGATGCGGTGCTGTTCGATATCCCCGATGTCGGTGCTCGCTTCTACACCTACACGTGGACGTTGTATCACGTCATGGCGGCCTGCGCCGAGGCGGGCGTGCCGCTGGTGGTGCTCGATCGCCCCAACCCGCTCGGTGGGGAGCTGTCACAGGCCGAAGGCCCCGTGCTGCGTGAGGAGTGCCGTTCGTTTGTCGGCGAGGACGCCATTCCCGTGCGCCACGCGTTGACGCTGGGGGAACTCGCACGCCTGTGGCAACGCGAGCGCTTTCCGGATTCGAC
Organism: Gemmatimonas sp.; assembly: GCA_040399825.1. Taxonomy (GTDB): domain Bacteria; phylum Gemmatimonadota; class Gemmatimonadetes; order Gemmatimonadales; family Gemmatimonadaceae; genus Gemmatimonas. The sequence goes on along the minus strand of JBBARJ010000170.1, from coordinate 4,426 downwards.
GCGTCACGCCATGCTGCACGTGATCGCCTGTGACGGGTACACGCGCGCCATGCACTGGCCGGACACCGGATGTGCGTGGGTGCCCACGTCGCCGTCGATGCCGTCATACGCCAGCGCCGCCTGTTATCCGGGGACATGCCTGTTCGAGGCCACCAATCTGAGCGTGGGGCGTGGTACGGCCATGCCCTTTCAGGTGGTAGCTGCTCCGTGGATGGATGCGCCGGCGGTGGCGCACGAGGTCGCCCGCCGCACCCACGGGGCCGTCGCGTGTACGCCGGTCACGTTCACGCCGATGCTGGCGCCGTATGCGAATGTACCGTGTCACGGCGTCCGCATCGCGCCCGCCGACGCGCTGGGCATGGGGCCGGTCGCGTTGGGCCTGCTGCTGCTGGCGTCGGTGATGACCGTGCACCGCGCGGCCTTCGCCTGGGCCGCGTATCCGACGGCGGCCAATCCCTCAGGGCACGGTCACTTGGCGCGGCTGATCGGTCGCGCCGATCTACAGCCGTGGTTCGATCGCGAGGCGGAGCACATTGACCTCGCGCAGGTGCGCGACTGGACGCGCCTCGACGACTGGGCGGAACGGGTACAGCCCGCGTTGCTGTACCGGTAGCCCGCCACGCGACGCGCCTTGTGACACGCGTCACGACTCGCGTCGCGACATGGTGCTCGCATTGCCCCCCCGCTACGACCACCTGAGCGTATCGTCAGCGATCGGCAGCGTACGAATGCGCTTCCCCGTGGCCGCAAAAATCGCATTGCACACAGCGGGCGCGGCAGGCGGAAGCGCTGGTTCACCCAGTCCCGTTGGCGGCGCCGACGACGGGATGAAATGCACATCGATGACCGGCGGCGCATGGTTCATGCGCAGCATTGGATACTTGTTGAAGTTCGTCTGCGCCGCTGCGCCACGCTCGATCGTGACTTTCTGAAACCACGCAGCGCTTATGCCATCAAGCATCGAGCCCTGCACCTGCGCCTCGGCGCCGCTCAGGTTCACGATGGTGCCGGCATCCACAGCAGCGGTGAGCTTCTTGATCGTGAGTGCGCCTGCCTGACTCACCGCGACATCGGCAACGATCGCCACGTATGCGTTGTTGGCCAAACAGATGGCGAATCCCTGTCCCTCACCACGTACACGCGGCTGTCCCCACTTCGCCTTGTCGGTGGCGAGTTTCAACACCGCGATCATCTTGTTCGCGTCAAACTTCGGTGATGCTGGCACCGTGGCCAGCAGGTCGAGCGTAAACGCGAGGGGTTCCTTCCCGGCAGCGTGCGCGAGTTCGTCCATGAAACTCTGCGTCGCCCACACGTTGCCGTTGTCGCCAGGCGCACGCCAATACCCGGTGGGAATGCCCCCGCGCAGTTTGCCGGAGTTTACCTGCGATCCTGGAATCGCATTGAACGGGAAACCCGTGGCGGACATCTCGCCCGGTCCACCCAGCATTTTGATATACGCGTCGTGCAGCGCAACCACGGCGCCGTTGCTATCGAGTCCGGCCGAGAAGAAGTGCCACCCGTTCGAGCGATAGTTGTCGTGCGCAAAATCCTGTTCGCGCGTCCACGTGAGTTTGATGGGGGTCCCCGCAAACTTCTGGGCAATGGCCGCTGCTTCGATGGAAAATTCGTTGCTGCCGCGTCGGCCAAATCCGCCACCCAATCGCGTGATGTGCACTTTCACATCCTTCGCCGACAGCCCCAGCCCCTTCATTACCAGCCCCTGTCCCGATGACGGAATTTGTGTGGGCGTCCACATCTCCATCACGCCATCGCGATACCACGCCGTGCAATTCTGCGGCTCGAGGGTGGCATGGGCGAGAAACGGATAGTGATACACCGCGTCAACGGCGCGCGCACCCGACGGCAGCGATGCCGGCGCGTTGGCTTTCGCCAGCGCAACCGCTTGCTCGGCCATCTCAACGCTACTCTGCGCAACCTGCGGCCCTTCGTTCCACTGCACCTTCAGCGCCTTGGTGGCGCTAAACGCATTCCACGTGGAATCGGCCACCACCGCCACCCCCGACGGAAGACCCGCGATGCCATTCAGCACGAAGGCATCGCGCACGCCGGGCTTGGCCTTCACGACATCGAGGTTGGCACTCACCACCTCACCGCCGAACACCGGACACTTGGTGTACGTCGCGTACAGCATGCCCGGCAGCGTGACATCGATGCCAAAGAGCGGCGCACCCTTCACGATTTTACGATTGTCAACGCCCGGGATCCGGGTGCCGAGCAGTGTGAAGGTGCTCGGATCTTTCAGCGTCACGTTCGCGGGGGTCGGCAGCTGCGCGGCCTTGGTCGCAAGTGAACCATAGGTGGCCGTTCGCTTCGACGCCGCGTGTGTCACGACACCATCTGCGGTGGTGCACTCGCTCACGTTCACCTTCCATTCCAGCGCCGCGGCCTCCACGAGTACGGCCCGTGCGGCCGCGCCGGCGCGTCGCATCGCGGTGTAGTTCGCCACCGTCGATCCGCTGCCGACGCTGAATTGCCGACCATACGCCGGATTCAGATCGCCTTGCACGACGGCCACCTGCTCCCACTTCACATCGAGTTCTTCGGCGATGATCATGGGCAGCGACGTTTTGATGCCTTGACCCATCTCCGAATTCGGCGCGATCAGGGTCACCACGCCGCTCGGGGCGATACTGACAAACACGTTCGGTGCAAAGTCGGCGATGGGCGCGAGCCCGGTCGGCGCCGCCGCCGCGGCGAGATGCGCTGGCGTGTCGAAACCGCTCGCAACCAGCAACCCACCGCCGGCCAGCGCACTGATCTTGATGAACTGGCGTCGATCCATCGCCGACGCGCCGGAATTCGGGTTGTGTGTCATTCGCGCGTCCCGTTCGCTGGAGTGGCGGCCGCGGCCAACTCGGCGGCGCGCTTGACGCCGGCACGAATGCGCGTGTAGGACGCGCAGCGGCACAGATTTCTCGCCATCGCCGTGTCGATCTCAGCGTCGGTGGGATGCGGAGTGGTTTTCAGTAACGCGGAGGCCGCGAGGATCTGTCCGCCTTGACAGTACCCACACTGCGGGACATCGAGCTCGCACCAGGCATCTTGCAGTGCGCGCGCCTGTGGCGTGTCGATGCCTTCAATGGTGGTGACCGTGGCCGTACCGACGGTCGAGACGGGCGTGCGACAGGAGCGCGTGGGCACACCGTTCACGTGCACCGTACAGGCACCGCATTGGGCAATGCCGCAGCCGAACTTGGTGCCGGTGAGATTGAGCGCATCGCGCAACACCCACAACAGGGGCGTGTCGGATTCGACCACGACGGTCCGGGACGCGCCGTTCACGTTGAGTGTGTACTTGCCCATCAACCGCTCCGCGAAATCGTGACAGTGGTGCTCCGGCGCTTCGCGAACGAAGTACCAACCGCGAGCCCGCCGGAAGTCCTGGCGCGGAAGTAATGTGATCGTTCGTGCGTGCGCTGTCGAATGTGGAGCGCGTAGCACTCGCGGCGGCGGCGATCGCGCCCTATACTCAACCGATCACGATCCAAAGTCCGTGTAGGAAAATTCCCTTCGAGACGCGCCGGAGTACGATGTCCAAGGTGGTGGCGCGAACGATCGAACAGCTGGCGTCGCGGTGAACAGCCGGCCGGGAATCAACATCGTCGGTCACGCCAGCGCCTACATGGGGCTGGGGACGGTAGCGCGGGAGTTCGTTAAAGCGCTCCAGGCCCGTGGTCACCCTGTCGCGGTGCACGACCTCGATGCCGGCGTCGGCCGCAGCGGGTCAGACGACTCACTGCGCGCGCTGTTCGTTCCCAACATCGCCGACTTGCCGCATGGACTGACGCTCTGGGTCATCGGCGCCGACAGCTTGCCGTACGTCGCTCGCCGCATCTGCCAAGAGCCCGCGCTCCGACGAGCGCGGAACGCGGCATTCGTCTGGTGGGAACTCCCCGATGTGCCTCCGACCTTCCGGGCGGCAGCCATGGCCTTCGACGCGCTGGTGACGGGTAGCGAGTTCGTGCGCGAGGCCTGGCTGACGGCCGCCTCGGGCCGCCCCGTGCTGCTGGCGCCCCTCCCGCTGGACATTCCGGACGATGTCGAGCCGGCCCGCGAACGCTTCGGCCTCGATCCGGCCGCCACGGTCTTCTATTGCGGCTTCGAAGCGGCCAGCGACCCGGTGCGCAAGAACCCGTTTGGCGCGGTCGACGCCTTCAGGCGGGCATTTCCGGGCACCGAGGCGGTGCAGTTGGCCATCAAGGTGAACAACCCCACTGCTCACGGGCGGCAGGGCGAGTTGCTGGCGAAGCTGTATTCGCTGATCGAGGACGACCCGCGTGTCGTACTGATCCGCGAGCGGCTGGCGCCGCAGGACGTGCTCAGCCTTTATGCGTCCTGCGATGCCACGGTTAGCCTGCACCGGTCGGAGGGGCTGGGGCTGATGCCGTTGGAAGGCATGCGGCTG
>JBBARJ010000169.1:0-7862 GCA_040399825.1 Gemmatimonas sp. | reverse complement strand
TCCTTGAGCCACGTCTGCATGATCGTGATCTCGTCGGTCTGCGCATTGATGATGCGCGCCGTAAGCCGCTGCACCGACGCGCTCGCGCCATGCGACGGGGCCCAGCGGGAGATCGTGATCGCCTGTGCGTGGTGGTGGATCATGCCGCTCATGAAGTCCACGTCGGCCGTGACCCACGGATAGCGCAGGCTGTCGGCGCGCGCGCGCACGATCGCACCGGCATCGCCCATCTGGAACGCCGCTCCAGCCGATGAGGCCGACCGCGAGGTGGCGCAAGCCGTCATGGCGACGAGCCCAGCGCTCAAGGCGGCCAGGCGGATCGGACGGCGAAGGGACTTGGGCATCGGTTTGGTCACGTGATGGGACACCGGCCGCGGAGGGAAAGGTTGGAAACTGTAACGCTCTGTAACGCTATAGAAGGCGCGGGCGCCCGCAAGCCATGAACGCTAATTCACGTCGCGCAGCGTGATCGCCCGTGCCCCCGTCACCGTGACCAGTGCGAGCCGCCGCAGGTGCACCGAGTCGGCGGCCGCCACATACGCCGACGTCTGCTCCGACGATACCAGCGCCCGGGTAAGCTGAGCCAGACCGCCGCACACATACCGGTTGCACAGATTCGACCGCAGCGCCCGCGGCAGGTGGCACCCCGCCGTGGTGTGAAACACGCACGACCCCCGGTAATGACGAGCCGGCAGGTGCGACGCGTAGCGCGCCTCCAGCGACTCCGGGGTGACCGTCTCCCCGTCGTCGGTGAGCTGGGCGCGTACCCGCGTGATGCTGTCGGCGTGCAGAAACCCATGCGTACCGCCCGCCGTGCAGCACTCGCCGCGACAGGTCCCGCAGCTCGCGCCGATGATATCCGGCATCGCCGGGATCGACGCCGGAAGCGCCCATCCCGCGTCCTCGCGCGCCGACTCGGCCTCGGCACTCATCGGCGCGCGGTTGTCGCGTACCGCCTCGCTGAACGCCTCGGCGATGGTGCCACGCAGCCGCTCGAGAAACGCGTCACGCGACTCCTCGGGCAGTTCGGTCGTGTTGCGCGAGTTCGCCGGCAGCAGGATCACCGGCAACTCGGGGAGGCCATGCTCGGCCCGGTCGGCCCGCGCCAGCTCTTCCGCTTGGGCCGTGAGGCGGGAATTGCGGGCCCGCTGGGCCGCGATCGGACTTTCACGCGAGGACATGGCGCAACCTACCAACCCCACCGGTCCGATTGGGAATCTCGGTAAGCCACAGGGGGCTCCGAATGCCCGTCCATGCGGTTTATTTGGCCCTATGTCGAAATCCCGCTGGACCATCCCCCTCGGCGCCGTCCTCGTCCACCTGGGCATCGGCTCGGTGTACGCGTGGAGCACGCTCAATCGCCCGATCATCGCCGCGCTCCCGCCGCAGCCGTGGTGGGGGAGTCCGCCGTACACCACGTTCACTGCGGCGCTGGTGCTGTTGGGGCTGAGCGCGGCCACCATGGGACCGTGGGTCGTGCGACGGGGGGCGCGGGTCGCTGCCAGGACGTCGGCCGTGTTCTTCGCGGGCGGACTCGCCCTTGGCGGGCTAGGCCTGCTCTGGCAACAGCCGCTCCTGCTCTTTGTGGGGCTCGGTATCCTCTGCGGCATCGGGTGCGGGATTGGCTACATCGCGCCGGTGAGCACGCTGGTGAAGTGGTTTCCCGATCGACTCGGCATGGCCACCGGCTTCGCGATCATGGGGTTCGGTGGCGGCGCCTTTCTCGGCGGCTACGCAATCGCGTTTCTCGTCGAGCAGGTGGGCGTCGCCAACACCCTCTTCGTATTGAGCGGTGTGTACTTCGCCTTGATGATGGCGGGCGCCCAGCTGCTACGACCGCCCCCGGAGGGCGAGCCCGGCGACACCAAGGCGGTGACCGCGAACCTCACGCGAAGCGAGGCCGTGCGCACGCCGCAGTTCTTACTGCTCTGGGGCATCCTCTGTGTGAACGTCACCGCCGGGATCGGCATTCTCGCCCAGGCCTCGCCGATGATGCAGGACCTCTTCGGTCGCACGCCCCAGCAGGCCGCTTCCGTGGTGGCGGTGATCAGCCTGTTCAATGCCGGCGGACGGCTGCTCTGGTCGAGCGCGTCGGACCTGCTGGGTCGACGTACCACGTATCTCATCTTTTTCGTGGTGCAGTTCGCGCTTTTTCTGGCCATTCCGCGCTTGGCGCAGATGGGTGCCTGGTGGCCGTTCCTGGTCTGCCTGCTCACCGTGTTCACCATGTACGGTGGTGGCTTCGCCACCATGCCGGCCTTCCTCGCCGACCTGTTCGGTTCGCGCAACGTGGGCGCCATCCATGGCGCCGTGCTCACCGCGTGGAGTGTGGCCGCCGTGATGGGGCCAGTGATCATCACCCAACTGTCCGAGCGCGCCCGCGCGGCGCTGGCCCCGGGCGAACCGCGCGTCCACATCTATGACCAACCGCTCATGCTGCTGGCCGGCCTCCTCGCCGTCGGCTTCGTGCTCACGTTGGCCGTGAAACCGCTGCCCAGCGCCACCAAGTAGCGCCCATCCGCGCGATTGCGAAGGGGGGAGATCGGCCACAGGTTTCGCCCCGATGCGAACCCCCAAACGACTCGCCGCGCTCGCGCTCCTCTCGCTGAGCGCCGCCTGCGCCCCCGCCGGCGAGCAGGCCGACGCCGCAACGACCACCGCCGGGCTCGCCCCCTTCGTGGACCGGTATCTCGACGGCTTCGCGCGCCGGCATCCCTCGATCGCGGCCGGCAACGGCTTGCACGAGCACGACGACCGGCTCGACGATTTCTCGGCCGAGGCGATCGCCGCCGAGATCGCGACGCTCAAGGCGGCAGCGGCCGAGCTCGCGGCGTTCAGCGATGCGTCACTCACCCCCGACGAACGCGTGGACAAACGCATTCTCGCCGGCGTGATCGACGGATGGCTGCTCGAGCAGGAAACGCTGGAGAACTGGAAGCGCAACCCGATGACGTACGCCAGCGCGTTGTCCGATGGCGTGCACAATCTGATGACGATGGAGAACGACGCCGCGCCGGTACGCATGCGCCGCATCATCGCGAAGCTCGCCGGTGTGCCCGCATTACTGCAGGCGGCGCGCACGAACATCGTCAATCCGCCCCGGATCTTCGCCGAACGCGGACTCGGCATGATGCGCGGTGCGTCCACAATGCTCACCACCGACGTGCCCGTCGCCTTCGCCGCGGAGAAGGGCACACCGCTCATGGATTCGCTCGTGAGCGCCGCGACGGTCGCGTCGCGAGCCATCGACGCGTACACCACCGATTTCGAGAAGACCGTACTCCCCACCGCCAACGGTGAGTGGAAGGTCGGTGGTGACGCGGTCGCGCGACGCTACCGCGCGGAAGAACTCATCGATGTGCCGCTGGCCGACTTGGCCGCGCTGGGTGAGCGCGAACTGAAGAGTGCGCAGGAGCGCTTCCGCGCCGCCGCGCGACGATTGGCCCCTGGCGCCGATCCGCAGGCCACGTGGCTCACGATTCGCCGCAATCACCCCAAGCGCGGCGAAGTGGTGGCGGCGGCGCAGGCCATCGTGGATTCGCTCACGCGCTTCGTCGCGGCCAAGAATTTAGCGGTGGTGCCCGATGGCGAACGCGTCGTCGTCAAGCCGGCGCAGCCGTTCTCGCTGGGCTTCGCGTCGATGCACGCGTCGCCACCGCTCGAGAAGACGCCGTTGCAAAGTTTCTACTACATCACCGACGCCGACTCGGCAGATTCTCCCGCGCAACAGGATGCGTGGCTCGAGCGTTTCAACTTCGCCTCACTGGCGATTACGTCGGCCCACGAGGCCATGCCCGGTCATTGGCTGCACGCCGTGCACATGCGCGAAACACCGGGCAAGGTCCGTCGCATCTGGATCGGCCTGAATCCGTTCCCGCAACCGTCGTCGGGACAGGACGGCTGGGCGCACTACTCGGAAGAGCTGGTGGTGGAGCAGGGCTTCATGAATAGCGACCCGCGCTACGAGCTGGCGCAGCTCAGCGACGCGCTCACCCGCATCTGCCGCTTGCTCTCAGGCATTCGGTTGCACACCGGCGAATGGACGCTCGCCCAGGCGCAGGGCTGCTTCGAGCAGCAGGCGTACGTGGCCGCACCCGCCGCCAAGCGCGAAGCGGAACGCGGCACCTACGACCCCACCTACGGCGGCTACTTCCTCGGCAAGCGTGGCATGCTCACGCTGCGCCGCGATGTGAAGGCGGCGCAGGGCGCAAACTTCAATCTCCGCGACTTCCACGAACGCGTCATGAAGAACGGCATCGCGCCGATCTGGGCGCACCGGCAGCTGCTGCTGCCGGGTGACACCTCACGGGTAATTCAGTGACCGCCAGTAACGAGATCGTTCGTGTTGGAGTGCTCGGCGCCGGCGCCTGGGCACAGTTCGCCCACCTTCCCGGCTGGAAGCGCGATCCGCGCTGCACCATCGTCGCCATCGCCGATCCGATCGTCGAGCGCGCCCGCGAATTCGCCGCGCAATTTGATATTCCGAACGTCTATGCCACGCACGAAGAACTCATCGCCCGCACCGATATCGATGTGGTCGACGTGTGTACGCCGAGCGCGACGCACTTCGCACTGAGCTGCGCGGCACTGGAAGCGGGCAAGCATGTACTGTGCGAGAAGCCGGTGGCCTACGACTTCACCGAAACGCGGCGCGCCGCGGCGTTGGCCGCGAGCAAAGGGCTGAAGACGAAACTCGGCTTCACCTTTCGCTACTCGCCGGCCATGCGCTACATGAAGGCGCTGATCGACGAGGGCTACATCGGCACGCCATTCATCTTCAACGGCTACGAGCAGAACTCGCAGTGGCTTGATCCCCAGACGCCGCTGCGTCAGGTCGATCACGAAGCCGACCAGACCGACATTCACGTGTCGTCGCTGGAAGGCTACGGCGCACCGATCATGGATATCGGGCACCTGTTCATGGGCAGTCGCTTCAAGTCGGTGGTCGGCACGATGAAGAACTTCATCCCCGAGCGTATGGTGCGCGCCACAGGCACCATGATGCGCATGAATATCGACGACGGCGACATATTTATCGGCGAGTTCGACAACGGCGGCATCGGCTCCATTCAAACCAGCTTCGTGACCGTGGGGAACTATCCCGGCATCGAAGCGCGGGTGTACGGCAGCAAGGGCGCGCTCATCTGTCGCTTGGTCGAAGAGAACGGCATTTGCGAGACGCTCAAGGGCGCCACGGCCGACTCGGTCGAGTTCAAGGAACTCGAAATCCCGCAGCGCTTCTATCCGGCCGGCGGCAGTGCGCGCGAATCCTGGCGTTCGCTGTTTTACGCCAACCTCATCGGCTCGTTCATCTCCGAGATCCGCGGTGAAGTGGACGGCAACGAAGGCAACTTCGAAGATGGGGCGCACGTGCAGGAGCTCATCAATGCGGTCGAGCGCTCCTTCCGTGAACGTCGCTGGGTGAACATTCCGCTCGAACAGCCGTCCGTCGCGGGATCGGCATCCTGAGTCACGACACCCCCGCGGTGCTTGACCGCTTCCTGACGCAGTACTTCGAACGTCATCCCGTGAACGCCACGTTCACAGGGCTGCACACGCACGACCATCGGCTCCCCGACTGGTCGCGCGATGCGCGCGACACCGACGTGGCCGAGTTGGCCGAGCTGCACGATGCGCTGTACAGCGCGTTTCCGCCGAAAGGTGACGCCGCCCTCGCCACCGACATCGATGCCGTCGACGCCGAGCTGGCGCGCGCGAACATCGATGTGCGCATCCTCGAAACGCAGAGCCGCTTCTTTCACGATCGGAATCCCGCGCTCTGGACCGGCGAGGCAATCTTCAGCGTGGTGTCGTTGCTGCTGCGCCCCACCCAGCCGATCGAGGCCTGCACCGCCTCCATCAAAGCGAGACTCCGCGCGATCCCCGCGTTCCTCGGGGCGATGCCCACCGCCCTCGTCGAACCGGTACCCGCCATCTGGATCGACCGGGCCACCCGCGAGGCCCGCGTGTTCGCGGCGTTCCTGCGCGGCCAGCTGCGCCTCTGGTGCAACGAGCACCATGTCGCGAGCGCGGACCAACAGTCGCTGAACGAAGCGGCCGCCGATGCCGCGCAGGCCTTCGATGTCGCGGCCAACTGGCTCTACCTGTTGCCACGCGACGTCGACTCGGGCTACGCCATCGGCGTCGAGAATTACGAGATCCTGCTGCAACGCGGGCACTTTTGTGCACAGCCAGCCAGCGCGCTGTTGCAGCGCGTGCTCAGCGAAATGCCCGCAGCCAAGGCGCATTTCCACGCCCTCGCCACCGACGTCGCCGGCTCGCCGGAAGCGCTCGGCGCCAAGCTCGCCGACGATCGCTCCACCGAAGCCGGGTATCTCGCAGCGTTCACCTCGCAGTTCGAAGCCTGTCGCGCCCTCGCCCTGACGCACGATCAGGTGGAATGGCCCGACTGGCCGTTGTGCTACGTGCCCATTCCCGTGTGGGCCCGCGACATCGCGCCGCAGCTCTACTTCCTGTTTTATCGCTCGCCGGCGCCGTACGAGCCCCGCCCCGAGCACCTGTATCTCGTGACGCCGGTGGACGAGACAATCGCGCCCGACGAGCGCGAGCGGCGCCTGAAAGCGTGGAATCACTGCACCATCACGCTCAATCACGTCGTGCATCACGGCGCGCTCGGCCACCATGTGCAAAACGGCCATGCCACGCACATGTCGCACTCACGGATTGGCAAGATCGCCGCAGTGGACTGCGCGAGCCGCATCGGCATGTTCCTCGGCGGCTCGATGGCCGAGGGGTGGGCGTGCTACGCTACCGAACTCGCCGATGAACTCGGCTTCCTCACGCCGCTCGAACAGGCCGCGGAACAACAGAGCCGCGTGCGCATGCTCGCGCGCGCCATCGTGGACATCCGATTGCATACGGGTGAGTTCACCTTCGCCGAGGCCGTCGCGTACTACGTGCGCGAAGTCGGCATGCCCGAGGCCGTCGCCATCGGTGAAGCCACAAAGAACTCGATGTTCCCCTGCACCGCCGTCATGTACTGGCTGGGCACGCAGGGCATTCTCGATTTGCGGGACACCATGCGCCAGCGGGCGGACTATTCACCGCGGCACTTTCATGATGCGCTGTTGAGCCGGGGTTCCATCCCTGTGGCGCTCGCGGCGCGACTCCTGACGGCACACTCATGATCCGTTGGTCCGTACGTTCGTCTCGTTTGCCGATCCGCTCTGCAGCCCTCGGCGTCGCTGCTGCCTTGTGTGCGTCACTCGCCGCCTGCGGCGGGGAAACGGCCCGCACCGGACCGTCGAATGATCTGCTCATCGTGGGCTACGATCGCGAGCCCGACACGATGAATCGCTACGCCACGCACATTCTCGAAGATATCCAGGCGGGCGTGGTGGAAGGGCTCGTGACCAACGACGAGGAGATGAAGATCATCCCCGTCCTTGCCGCCGAGGTGCCGACCACCGAGAACGGCGGCGTGGTGGTGCGACCCGATGGCGGCATGGACGTGACGTGGAAGCTCCGCCCCGGGGTGAAGTGGCACGACGGCGTAGCGCATACCTCGGCCGATGTGAAGTTCACCGTGGATGCGATCAACAAGGGTGACTGGAAGCCCGAAAGCGTGGATGGCTTCGACCGCATCGCCTCGGTGGACACCCCCGACTCGCTCACGGCCGTCGTGCACTACAAAGAGGTGTACGCGCCGTACCAGCTCCAGTTCGTGCGCGGCACGCTGCCCAAGCATGTGCTCGAGGGGCGCGATCTCAATACCGCGAACGATTACAATCGCGCGCCGTTGGGCACGGGTCCGTACAAGGTGAAGGAGTGGAAGACGGGCGAGTACATTTTGCTCGAGCGCGCCGAAGGCTACTGGCGTGGCCCGGAGTATCCGAAAATCA
>JBBARJ010000168.1:1475-7902 GCA_040399825.1 Gemmatimonas sp. | reverse complement strand
CGCTCACCGTGTCGCTCACCGCCAAGAGTGCGTTGCAGCAGGCCACGTGGCGCGGCGGATTCCTGTTCACACACCATGGCTACAGCGGCCCATCGGTGTTGAACGTGTCGCACGTGGCGGTGCGTGCCCGCGCCGGTCATGCGCCGTCGGCCAAGGTGCACGTGCAGTGGACCGCGCTGGGCGAAAAGGAATGGGAGGAGGCGCTCAAGCCGCACGGTGCGCGTACCGTGACCGGCGCCCTGCGGGCCGAGATGCCCGACCGGTTGGCTGCCGCCTTGCTGGCCAAGGCCAATGTGGAGCCTACGCGCCCGCTCACCGAACTGCGTCGCGACGAACGGCTGCGCCTCATCGACATCCTCGTGCGCGGCGATCTGCCATGGCAGGGCGACGAGGGCTACAAGAAGGCCGAGGTGATGGGCGGTGGTGTGGCGTTGAGCGAGATCGATCCGCGCACGATGGAAAGTCGTCGACACAAAGGGCTATTCTTGTGCGGCGAAGTGCTCGACGCGTTCGGTCCGATCGGTGGCTACAATTTTCTCTGGGCTTGGGCTACGGGGCGCTCGGCCGGAGTCGCGGCTGCGGCTGCGGCGGTTTGATTTCCCACCGAACAGCAACAGCCAGAACACGGATGCACACACGATGGCACTGATCTCACAGATAAGCCGTCCTGCGCGTGCTTCAGGGCTCGTGAATGCATCGTTTTGCTTATCTGTGCTGTCCGTGATATCCCTTGAAATCCGTGTTCCCGCTGTTGCTGTTGTCGTTACCAGCCCCCACCGTGGTCTCCATGCCCGCTAAGAAGTCCGCCGCGAAGAAAGCAGCAGTCAAGAAGGCGCCAGCCACGAAGGCACCCGCCACGAAGGCACCCGCCAAGAAGTCGGCGCCCAAGTCGATGCCCTACGAGAAGGGCGCCTGGGCGGCGGCGTTCTCGGCGCGCGCGCCGGGCGAGCAGCGGTACTGGCTGATCAAGAGCGAGCCTGATGTGTTCTCGTTCGATGACCTGATGGCGGCGCCGAAGCAGACCACCTGCTGGGACAGCGTCCGGAATTCGAGCGCGCGCAATTTCCTGCGCGACGGCATGAAGCAGGGCGATCTCGCGTTCTACTACCACTCGAACGCCGATCCGTCGGCCATCGTGGGCATCTGCGAAGTGGTGCGTGAAGGTTATCCCGATCCCACGGCGCTCGATCCGACGCACGACTACTACGACGCCGCGTCGAACGCCGACACGCCCACTTGGTTCATGGTCGATGTGAAGGCGGTGAAGAAGCTCGAGAACGCCGTCGCCCTCCCCGAGATCAAGAACAGCGCCGCGCTCAGCGAGATGGCGCTGGTGAAGGTCGGGCGCTTGTCCGTGGTGCCTGTGCGACCCAACGAATGGGAAACCGTGATCGCCATGAGTGAAGGACGTTCGTAGCACGCATTTCACCCGCCCTGGAGGCTCCTGATGTCCCGTCTGTCCTGGCGATTCGGCGCGCTGTGCGCTGCCGCGATCGCTACCACCGCCCCGCTCATCGCGCAGGGACAAGGTGCCGCCCCCCGGGCCGGTGCGCGTGCGCCCGAAAAGCCGCTCCCGCTCGAAGCCGGCCGCACCTTCTCCCTCGACACCCGTGAAGGCACCTGGCTGTCGCTCGACGTGAGCCCCGACGGCACCACGATCGCCTTCGACATGCTCGGCGATCTCTACACCATGCCCTTCGCCGGTGGTGACGCCACGCGCATCACCAGCGGCATGGCGTTCGATGCGCAGCCGCGCTTCAGCCCCGACGGCAAGTCGATCGTGTTCATCTCCGATCGTGAAGGTGCCGACAACGTGCACGTGGTGGACCTCGCCACCAAGGCCGTCAAGAGCATCACGCGCGGCAAGGCGAACGTGTACCTGTCGGCCGAGTGGTCGCCCGACGGCAAGTACATCGTGGCCAGTAAGGGCGGATTCCGCGGTGGACTGCCCACGTTGTGGATGTATCACGCCGATGGCGGCAACGGCATGTCGCTGTATGCGGCGCCGGCCAACGCCGCGCCGGGCACTGCGGTGCAGCAGGCTGGCGCCGCGTTCAGCGCCGACGGCAAGTCGATCTGGTACACGCAGCGCACCGGCGCCTGGAACTACAACGCGCAGTTCCCGCAGTATCAGATCTACGTCTACAATCGCGACACGGGTGAGCGCGAAGCGCAGTCGTCGCGCTATGGATCGGCCGTGCGCCCCACGCTCAGCCCCGACGGCAAGTGGCTGGTGTACGGCTCGCGCTACGAAGAGAAGACGGGACTCCGGGTGCGTGAACTCGCCACCGGCGACGAGCGCTGGCTCGCGTATCCCACGCAGCGCGACGAGATGGAAACGCGCGCGCCGCTGGACGCGCTGCCGGGCATGAGCTTCACCCCCGACTCGAAAGAGCTGATCGCGAGCTACGCCAACAAGATCTGGCGCGTGGCGATCGACGGCAGCGGACAGACGGAGATCCCGTTCCGCGTGCAGGCCTCGCTCGAGGCCGGACCGGAGCTGGCGTTCAAGTATCCGATCTCCGACAGCGCGCAGTTCACGGTGCGGCAGATCCGCGACGCCGTGCCGAGTCCCGATGGCAAGCAGCTCGCGTTCGTCGCGCTCGAAAAGTTGTACGTGATGGACTATCCCGGCGGCACGCCTCGTCGCGTGTCCACGCTGAACAGCATCGAGTCGGAGCCGGCGTGGTCGCCCGATGGCAAGTCGCTGGCGTGGGTCACGTGGTCCAACGACGGCGGTCGCTTGTACAAGGCGGCCGTGTCGCCGCGCGCCGTGGCGCCGGTCTTGCTCAGCAAGGTCGTGGGCACGCTACGGCAGCCGGTGTGGTCGCCGAACGGCACGCGCATCGTGCTCACGCAGACGGCGGCGCAGGGACGTCGCGATCAGACGGGCGTGACCGCGCCTACGAACATCGTGTGGTATCCCGCCACGCCCACCGCGGTCGGTGGCAGTGAGGCCGTCGTGATCGCACGCGCCGCCGGGCGCAGTGTGCCGCACTTCGCCAAGGATACGTCGCGCATTTACCTGTCGTCGAATGCCAACGGCCTCGTCTCCATTCGCTGGGACGGCAGTGACGAACAGCGGCATCTGCGGGTGACCGGTCCGGCAGCCGGCGGTAACGTCGACGATCATGACGTGAACCCGTCCGAGCTGATGTTGCAGCGTGACGCCGAAGAGCCCAACACGCCGGGTCCGTCGGCGACGCTCACGCTTATGTCGCCCAACGGCGATGTGGCGCTGGCGCAGATCAATCAGGATTTCTACACGGTGGTGGTGCCGCCGCGCGGCACGCAGCCGTCCGTGAGCGTGGCCGATCCGAACACCGCCGCCGTACCCGTGAAGCGGCTTACCGACATCGGTGGCCAGTTTCCGGTGTGGAGCAGCAACGGCAAGCGCGTGCATTGGTCGATCGGCAACGCGCATGTCGTGTACGATCTCGACTCGGCCGCGGCGCGCGACGCCGCCATCGCTGCCTCGCGCCGCGACTCCACGGTGGCGGACAGCCTGCGCCCCAAGCCCTACGAGCCCGCCGAGAAGCGCGTGCTCGTGCAGGCGACGCGCGACATCCCGCGCGGCACCGTGGTCCTGCGCAATGCGCGGATCATCACGATGAAGGGCGACGAAGTGATCGCGCGTGGCGACATCGTAGTCACGAACAATCGCATCACCGCGGTTGGCGCCGTGGGCAGCGTGACGGTGCCGGCTGGTGCCACGTCGATGGACATGGCGGGCGCTACCATCGTGCCGGGCTACGTGGATACGCACGCTCACCTGCGCGCCGAGCGCGGCACGATTCACGAAACGCAGCCGTGGGCGTATCTGGCGAATCTCGCGTATGGCGTGACCACCACGCGTGACCCGCAGACCGCCACCACCGACGTGCTGACGTACCAGGACATGGTCGACGCCGGCCAGATCATCGGCCCTCGCATCTACTCCACCGGCCCTGGCATCTTCGATCGCGATCTCATTCGCGATCAGGAGCATGCGCGCAACATCCTCAAGCGCTACAGCAGCTACTACGACACCAAAACGATCAAGATGTACGTGGCCGGCGTGCGTCAGACGCGGCAGTGGATCATCAAGGCCGCGCGCGAACAGCAGCTGATGCCGACGACCGAAGGCTCGCTCGATGTGAAGCTCAATCTCAGCGAGACGATCGACGGCTATCCCGGCCTCGAGCATTCAATGGGCATTGTGCCCCTCGGCTCCGACGTCACCAAGTTCATGGCGTGGTCGAATCGCACGTACACGCCCACGCTTCTGGTGAACTACGGCGGCCCGTGGGGCGAGAACTACTTCTACACGAAGGAGAATCCGTACGGCGATCCCAAGCTCCAGCGCTTCACGGCGTACGAGGAGCTCGCGCTTAAAACGCGTCGTCGCATGGCGTCGATGCCGGGCGGCGGCACGGCGGGCGGCTGGTTCCGCGACGAGGAGTACATCTTCCCGCAGCTGGCCACCGAAGCCACGAAGATCCTGCGTGCTGGTGGACAGCTCGGCATCGGTAGCCACGGTCAGCTGCAGGGCCTTGGCTACCACTGGGAGCTGTGGGCCATGGCGAGCGGCGGCATGACACCGATGGAAGCGTTGCGCACCGCCACGGCGATGGGCGCGCAGGCCATTGGTTTGCAGGGTGACGTGGGCTCAATCGAAGTCGGCAAGCTGGCGGACCTCGTGGTGCTCGACGCCGATCCCTTGGTCGACGTGCGGAACACGAACAAGATCAAGTTCGTCATGAAGAACGGCCGGATGTACGACGGCAATACGCTGGCCGAGACGTATCCGACCAAGCGGGACGCGCCGGTGGTCCCGAACCGTCCGATTGCCCCGGCCACCAAGGCGGGCTCGAAGTAAGTTCGGCTGGTTCGTACGGCATTGTCAGACCCAACGACTATCCTGGACTCATGCGGCGTATCGTGTGACGTGTGCATGACTCCAGGACGTCGATGGGCGCTTCCCTCGTTAGTATCCCAATCATGAATGTGTTTATCGCCGCGCGACTGGGCGTGCTGCGCGATCATCTGATCGCGCGATTGCGAGCGGCTCCGCTTCCGCCGCGTGAGACCGAATTCATCGTGGTGCAAAGCCAGGGCATGCGGCAATGGCTCACGCTCGCCATGGCGGACGCCCTCGGTTGCGCCGGCTCGGTGGAGCTGCCGTTCCCGGCGCGCTTCGTCCGCTCGCTGGCGGCGTCGGTGGGCATGCCGGCCAGCGAGGTCGACCCGTTCTCGCGCGACGCGATGACCTGGCGAGTGGATGCCTTACTGCGCGACGTGGATCTGGGTGACCCCCGCTACGCCGCGTTGTCTCGCTATCTCGGCGACGGCGACGACCGGATGCGCTTTGGACTTGCCGCGCAAGTGGCCGCGCGGTTCGACGATTACCAGTTGTTTCGCCATGACCTGCTCGAGGCGTGGGAGCGTGGCGAGCACCGGCTCGACTCGCCGCATGAGCGCTGGCAGGCGGCGTTGTGGCGCGATCTGTGTCGCGATGGCGCGGAGCATGGGGCTCGCCGGCTCACGCAGTTGCTGGCGCATATCCATGCGGCGCCTCTGGGTTCCTTGTCGCTGCCGTCGCGGGTCTCCGTGTTCGGCGTGAGCTCGCTGCCGCCTCGCATCATCGAGCTGCTGGCGGCGATCGCGCGGCACACTGAGGTCGTGATATATGCCGCCCTGCTGCCGGATCGTTCGATGGCCACCACCGTGCATCCGCTGATCACAGCGTTCGGTCGTCAGGGGCAGGTGCTGCAGCGCTTGCTGATGGCGCAGGGCGCCACGATCGTGGCGCTGCCCACTGCGTCTCTCAGCGAGTCGCGCAACGGCCACGACACGCTGCTCGCGCAGCTGCAGCGGGAGCTGGCGAGTTCGGATGATCGTGATGCCGAAGGATCGAGTGCCCTCACGCTCTCGGCCGACGATACGTCGCTGTGCGTGCATGCGGCCCACGGCAAGCTGCGCGAGTTGGAGATCATTCGCGATCAGATCGGCGAAGCGTTCGTGTCCGATCGCACCCTCAAGCCGCATGACGTACTCCTGCTGGTGCCGGACATCAGCGAATGGGCACCGCTCGTGCAGTCGGTGTTCGGGTCCAACGACGGCCCGGTGCGTCTTCCCTTCGCCGTGGCCGATCGCCGACGCCGAGACGAATCGGTGGCCACCGCGGTGCTACGGTTGTTTTCGCTCGAGGGCGGACGTCTCACCCACTCCGACGTGTTCAGCGTGCTGGAGCAGCCGGCGATCTTTACCGCGGCCGGTCTCGATGACGGGCAGGTGGAGTATCTCCTGCGCACGACGCGCGAGGCCAACGTGCGCTGGGGGTATGACGATGCGGCGCTCGAGCGTCTGTCGCTGCCGGCCACGGACATGCCGACGTGGCGCACCGGACTCGATCGGTTGTTGCTGGGGCAGATGGCAGGGACGGTGC
>JBBARJ010000168.1:0-1375 GCA_040399825.1 Gemmatimonas sp. | reverse complement strand
ACGTGGCGCACCGGACTCGATCGGTTGTTGCTGGGGCAGATGGCAGGGACGGTGCCGGACCTGGTGTTGGGCGCGATCCCGCACGCCGGCGATACGGTCGGGGATCCCGCGGCGATGGCGGCCCTGTCGCAATGGATCGATGCGCTCGCGGCCACGCTTTCGTCGTGGCGGGAATCCCGGTCTGTCGCCGACTGGGCGACCGAGCTCTCTGACGTTCTCGGACGCGTCGTGCAGCCGACCAGCGCCGACGAGCGCGAGGGACTCAACACGGTTCGTGCGGTGGTCCAGGCGTTGGCCGCGACGGCGGTGCACGCGGGATACGAGGCGTTGGTGCCGTTCAGTGTGGTGCGCGATTGGCTGGGGCAGGAACTCGCCGACGACAGCTTCGGCTCGGGGTTTCTCAGCGGTCGTCTCACGGTGGCCGCGCTCAAGCCCATGCGCAGCGTGCCGTTCAAGCTGATTGCGGTGGCTGGCCTGGACGATGCGGCGTTTCCGCGGCGCGATCGCCGGCCGGCATTCGATCTGCTGTCGTGCGAGCCGCGCGAGGGCGATCGCCATTTGCGCGACGACGACCGACAGCTCTTTCTCGATCTCCTGATGGCGGCCGAGTCGCGCGTCGTGCTCACGTACAGCGGAAACGATCCCCGCGACAACGCGCCGCGCGCGCCGTCGATTGTGATCGATGAGTTGCTCGACCACCTCGACCGCCGTGTCAACGGGAGTGCGCGCGCCACGCTGGTACTGCGGCACCCGCTGCAAGCGTTCAGTGATCGGTATGTCAACGCCGCCGATCCGCGCCTGATCACGTTCTCGCCGTTGGCGGGATTGGCATCGGTCGGCACCGCGGCGCCGGGACTGCCGTTCGTGGTCGATACGGTGCCTGATCTCGTGAACGACGACGCGGCTGAGATTCCGTTGCGCCATCTCACCAGCTTTTGGAGCAATCCCTCGCAGTGGTTCTGCGAGCAGGTGCTGCGGCTGCGCCTCCCCGACACGCGTGCGAACGAGAGCGCAGATAGCGAACTGCATTGGCTGAGCCCGATGAAGCAGGGCGGCGTGCGCGCTGACATCCTGCGATCGGTGCTGGCTGGTCGCCGGGATACCGCGGCTCTGCCGCGACCGATGGTCGCGGTCGGTACGTTGCCACCCGGTCAACTCGGTGCGTCGTGGTTTGCCAGGCTGGAAGGGGACGCGAGACCGGTGCTCGACGCGTTGCCCGCCGGTGCACGCGCCAGCGCCGCGCTGACCGTGATCGGCAAGGACTGGCGGATTACTGGCGTGGTCGAAGGCATCATCGACGACGCCAGATACGTGGTGCGGACGGGGAGCTTCTCGGCGAAGCATCGGATCACGGCGTGGGTCGAGCACGTCGTGA
>JBBARJ010000167.1:0-7921 GCA_040399825.1 Gemmatimonas sp. | reverse complement strand
TCTGCCGTCCACGATCAGCCTGAAACGGGCGTCCACGATCGCTGAAATACGCATCTAAGTTGTTGATATAGCTGAATTTTGCCTATTCAGTACCACTGTCCTGAGCTCGTTTCCCACCCCTTCGGCAACCGATGGGGAACGACGTGGCACTCAGACCTGGGGATGGTCTCGACAAGTGGGAAATTGCAGTCGCAAAGAAAGTGGTGGGTGAATTCCGAAGGCGATCCCGGATCCTCGGGCGGGAAGAGTTCGACGACCTGGTCCAGGACTGCCTGCTGCACTGGATCGGGGTGCGCAGGAAGCTGGCACCCGATCCGGACAAGCCACCCGTGGGCTACATGGCGCAGGTCCTGCGCAACAAGCTCACCGACTTTCTACGGGAGCAGGGCGCAGAAAAGCGCGCTGGTGACCTGAGCGCGATCTCGCTCGATGCCACGGTCGACGGTTCCGAGGACGGCATGACGCTGGCCGAGTCACTGGACGCCGCCGAGTCCCCACGGGCGGGCGAGGTGGGCGAAACCCACCGCCACCACGTGCGCATGGATCTGGTGCGTGCCATGGCGCGGTTGACGCCATCCCAGCAGCGCCTGTGCGTGATGCTCGGCGCGGATGGCCTGTCGGTCAAAGAGGCTGCAGAGCAGCTCCGAATTCCGCGCGGCACCCTCTATGAAGAGATCAAGCGCATCCGCAAGGTCTTTGCAGATCATGGGCTTGGCGACTATTTGAAGGGGTGAGCCGACAGTCCTTGCATCGATTCCGTAGGCCTGATCAGGGTCTGAATAGGCGCGGAATCGATGATCAAGTTCACCATCACCAGCACCAAGGGGGGTGTCGGCAAGACGACGCTCACCGCCAATCTGGGGGCGCTGCTGGCCGACATGGGCCTGCGCGTCCTGCTGATCGACGCCGATGTCCAGCCGTCGCTGTCGAAGTATTTCCCCCTGGTGGCGCAGCAGCCGGCGGCCGGGCTGACCGAGGTCATCGTCCGTGGGCAGGTGACGGCCGCGTGCATCACGCCGACCGTGTTTCCGAACCTGCACATCGTGGTCTCGGATGACCCGGAGGGCCATCTGCCCAACTGGCTGCTCAACCGCATCGACCGCGGGTTTCGCCTGCGGTTCGCGCTGCAGTCACCGGCGGTGGCCGGCCACTACGACTGCGTGCTGATCGACACGCAAGGCGCGATCGGTCCGTTGCAGGACGCCGCCGTCATGGCTGCCGACATCCTCGTCTCGCCGATCACTCCGGAAATCCTGTCGGCGCGCGAGTTCAAGGACGGCACGATGGAGTTGCTCGACAGGCTGGAGCCCGGCAGCGCGCTCGGCGCCACGCTCGGGCCGGTCAAGGCGGTGATCTATCGCCAGGACCGCACCTCGGATGCCCGCCTGATCGCCAGCGGGATCCGTGAAGACTTCATCCGCCTGAAGGGTCGGGTGTCGGTGCTCGACACCGTGGTGCCGCATGCCAAGGCCTACAAGGAGGCTGCGACGCTGCGCATTCCGGTGCATCGCCATGAACGCCGCCGCGACGGCGTGATGCCGAGTGCCAGCACCGTCATGCACCAGCTCGCCTGGGAACTCATCCCGAGCCTGCAGGGCGTCCTCGCTGACGAACCGCATGTGGAGGAGCCGTCGTCATGAGCCACAAGGTTTCCGTCGATGAGCGTCGCCGGCTCGTGGCGCAATCCCTGCAGGTGGGCAACCCCGGTAACAACGCCCGTGACTTTCCAGGTGTCGCCGATGCGCGTGCCTCGCACGATCAGTTCGAACACCAGATCGAGCTGACGGTCGATGACATCCGGCCCTACGAGAACAACCCGCGCCGTTCGGCGAACGTCAAGTTCGACGACATCAAGGAGTCCATCCGCACCGGCGGACTGAGGTCGCCGTTGACGGTGACGCAACGACCCGGGGAGGCGCACTTCATCGTCGAAGCCGGTGGCAACACCAGGCTGCTGGCGCTGCAGCAACTGTGGTCAGAAACGCGGGACCCTCGATTCCGCCAGCTCGTGGTGCTGTTTCGGCCATGGAAGTCGGAGAGCCACGTCCTCACCGCCCACCTCATCGAAAACGAGCAGCGCGGTGAGATGAGCTTCTGGGACAAGGCCACCGGCATCGTGGCGCTCAAGCACCGATTGGAAACAGAGCAGGGCCGGCAGCTCACGCTGCGCCCGCTGGAGGATGCACTGCATGCCCTCGGTCTTGCGGTCAACACCGCGACGCTCGGGCTGTATCTGTTTGCCACGGAACGGCTCCGTACCCTCGGTGAGGCTGTCGTCGGCCTGGCTGGCCTGGACGTCAAGACCCTGCAGCCCAGGCTCAATGCCATCAAGCGATACGCCATGGCCAGGCAGTCATCGCCGGAGGATGCGCTGTACGACACGGTCTTCGAGCCCGTTTTCAGGCGCATCGCCGACAAGTATCCGCACACCGGCGAGTTCAGCGTCGCCGCCACCTGCGAGGCCTGCGAAGCGGCGATGGCCGCGTACCTCGGCGAACCCGTCGATACGCTGCGCGAAGGACTCCGCCCGGCATCGGCGCGTGGAGGGCAGGATGAGCCTCCTGCAAATCGGACCGAGGCGACGGCTACGCCACCCACCGCAGAAGCGGTGGCGCACACTGCGCACGCGGAGTCCCCGCCGCCTGAACGCGACGATCTGCTGCGGCGCGCGCGCGCCTTCGCCGAGGTCGCCGGTCTTGGCGGCTGTGTTCAGCCGGCGCCGACGTCGTCCGCAGGCTTCCGGCTAGATCCGATTCCAGATCCCGACACAGCACCACCTGCGCGGCAGCGTGCGTGGGGTCTGCTCGCAGGTGTGAGCGGCCAGGTCGGCAGCGAGGCGCTTGCGTCCGTCCCCCTCGATCCGACCTTCCTGCGCTGGCTGGTCGACCCGGCCGATGCATCGGCCACAGCGTTCTGGGAGGTTCTGGCCTGCCTCAGGCGGGTGCATCGTCCGACCGGCGGATCAGATGCCGGAGGCAACGCTGCGCTCACCCGGGAGGAGGCTTGATGCTCCCGCTTCACGACACCCAGGTTCGCCTCGTCCTGCTCAGCCACGTCGCGCTGCGCCTGGCAGACGCGCGGCCGGACGAACTGGAGGCCGTCGGCATTGCCGACGAGCAGCTCGACCGCCTGCGTCAACTGTCTGCGCTCGACCTCAATCGGCTGGCAGCCATGCGCACGCTGACCATCGGCATCTCCCTGGACGGTGAGGCATTGCAGGCCGGCTTGCGTACCGTCGCCCTGGTGAAGGAGGCCAAGGCGCTGGAGGTGTATTTCATCCGCCACGGCGCATCGACCCACCTGATGAGCGCGCTCTTCAAGATTCGCCGCAAGCTCACCCTGAAATTCCGCCGGGATCTCCACGTGCGCCGGCCTGCAGGGCGTGTGCCACTGCCGGATGACGCCACGCGCGAACGCATCTATCAGGTCTGGCGAACCATCGGAGACCCGGCGCCGCGCATCCGCTACTACCAGTTGCACCAGGCCTTCACGCACCTGCCGATCGCCGTGCTGGAGGTGGTCATCCGCGATTTCGAGGCCGACGCATGAACGCGCGCATCGAACCGCTCGGCATCACCCCCGAGTTGCTGCTGGAGGTGTTCGACATGCCAGTCAGCTTCCACCGTTGCCTCGTGCCGGTGGCCGGCGGCGTGACGCCGGCACTGATGCTGTCTCAGGCCATCTGGACCAGCCAGGCACTGGAGCCTTCGGCTGGCGGTTGGTTCATGCGGTCACAGGAGCAATGGACGCAGGAGACTGGCCTGTCGCGCTGGGAACAGGAGACGGCCAGGCGTGCGCTGCGGCGCGCCGGGCTGCTGGAAGAGCGACGGCTGGGCATGCCGGCAAAGCTCTGGTTTCGGGTGTGTGCCGACGTGCTGATGTACGCCCTGCAGGCCAGCGTCGACCGAGGGGGACGGTGACGATGGAGGGGGCTGGCCGTGGCTGATCAACCGGGCAACGCCTCGCTCGACCCGTCGGCATGGGAGCCAACCAACCGTCCCGCGCCGCTGTCGGTCATCTGGTCGCTGCTCGGGCGACACATCGCGTTTCACCGACGCCTGGTCGACCTGACCGACAACGTCAAGGCGGCGTTGCTGCTGTCGCAATCGATCTACTGGACGCGCCGTGGCAGGGACATCGACCTGAACGGCGGGTGGTTCCACAAGACCACCGAGCAATGGTCCTGGGAAACCGGCTTGTCGGCCAAGGAGCAGAGCAGTGCAAGGGGAGCGCTGAAGGTGCTCGACCTCGTCGATGAACGGCGCCTGGGCATTCCTGCCCGTCTGCACTTCCGACTGAATACGGAGCAGTTGGGCAACCTCCTCGCCGGGCGGATCGCTGGCGATCCACGCACTGCCGACTGGAATGACATGGTGATGTTGGCCGAGATGCTGGGGCCGTCAGTGGCCTATCACCGCGCGCTGGCGGGCATCGCCGGCGGCGTGCATGCCGGGCTCATGCTGTCGCGCGCGCTGTATCTCACGCGGCTGCAACACCGACGCCAGCGCGATGGCTGGGTCTGCAACTCCGCCGCCCGGTGGTCCGAGGAAATCGGGCTGACCCGCCGAGAACAGGAGACGGCCCGCCGAGACCTGGGCCGCGCCGGCGTCTGGGAGGAGGCACTGCGGGGCATACCGCCCAGCCTGGTCGCGCGCGTTCGGCTGGACTGCCTGCTGTCGCTGCTGATCGATGGCTCGCCAGCAGCCGCGTTTGGCGCCGATCGTGAAGCAAGGCAAGGCTGCGTGGACACCGCAGGCAGCCTTGCACAAAAGGGCGAATCAAGCCTGTGGCATCCCCACATCGTTGTTTCGCCGAAAACGCCATCCCTGATTCACCCGATCCGCCATCACTGTGTCGACGAAAGCGCCACTTCTCATATTGAACACAGTACATGTGGATCCGTACAACAACCACAGAGCACGTCGCGCGCAGCGAATCTGCCAGGCCTGACGGGTGGTGGTGACCTGATCTTTCCTGACCGGATGCTGCCGGAAGAGTGTGCTGCGGCCCGCCTGCTGCTGCGCCAGAGCGCAGAGCAGGCCCAGGTGCTCCTCGACGAACTGGCCGGGCGGCTGCAGACCAATGGTGTGCACAGCAGCCCGGTGGCCTATCTGCGTGGCCTCATCAACCGTGCCGCTGCCGGCAGCTTCGTGCCGGAACTCGCCCCACGCGTCGCAGCTGAGCGCCGACAGCGTCAGCTGGCCGCTGAACAGCGCCGTGAGCGCGAGGCCGAGGAACAGCGATTGGAGGCTGAACGCGCCACGCCCGAGTACCAGGCCAGGGCCCGCGCCCAGCGCGAAAGGCTCAGCAGGTTGCTCGTTGACATGAAGAAGCGCATGGGCGCAGGCCGGTCTCGATGAATGAAACCTGCCGTCCCGTTGATCAGCCGCATTCCATCCCAACCCACGGAGATCTCCATGCCCACGCCAGCCACGACTTCATCGACCACCTTGCCCACGCCCCCAGCATCGCCGAGTGCGACCACGTTGGGCCAACTGGCGGACGAGACCCCCGACGTCATGACGCTGCACACCCAGGATGCTTTCCGGATGTTCACTGGACGGGCTGCCGACGCACAGACCAAGGTGCCCGCGATTCCGGGCGGCCGGCGGTTCGCCGCCGTCCTCAAATCGATCTGGTATCTGTCCGCCCATGACAACCCGTATGCCGACTGGATCCTGATCCGGGTGTACCAGTCGCTCGTCACCATCCGGGCGCAGATGGCGCAGGCCATCGCCGTGCGCGAGGCTGAATTCGAAGCGCTACGCCGCAAGGGGCTCAGCCTGTCGGTGCTGGGCTCGCGCAGCCCGGCCACCGTCGCATTGGAATTTCGCAGTCCGTACGGGTACGCCACCGCCGAGGCAATCGTGGAGTTCGATTACCACGTGCGGATGGTCAAGACGCTGGTCCTCAAAGACCGTCTCAGTGACGGTGATGGTCGTGCAGCCATCCGCGAAGTCGGACGTGGTCTGCGCGCGCTGTTCCTGGAGCCGATCCGCTGGGAGCGCCTCCTGTTACGCGAGGAAATGCTGCCCTTGTGCCGGAGCGACTTCCTCCCCGGCGCCGATGACCTGGCGCGGCAGCGGGTGCACATGGCGGTGACGCTGTTGGGGGAGGTGCCGCGTGCGGTCTTCACCGGCGACGACGCGCCGAGACATTCGCAGCGACGGATCACACCCACCGCAGCCGAGCTGCGGCTGCTGAGGCAGGCGTCGCTGAGCATCGACGCTCAGCCCGAGCCAGCGGCCCCGCCTGCGGGACAGCTGCTGTGACCGGAACACCAGCGTCGGTCGGGTACCAACCGAGCGGGCCCGAGCTGCGGATGCTCGGTGCCGTCGCGCGCCAGTCGGTCTGCGACGCCTGGCAGCGGGGCGCAGACCGCACTGCGTTCCATGGCTACAGCATCGAAACCAGGCGCATCGGCGTGGCTGGCGATGGCCATCCGCTGCTCGTCCTGACCCTGAGGGCCACCGGTGCCGCCTGTGTGCTGGACCGCCTCGTCATTGCAGTTGCATCGCACCCGATACCGGGTTCAGCATTGCCCATCCGCTTCGATTGGGCGCGCGCCTTGGCGTCGCGCCGGACCGAGTCTCTCGTTGGCTGTGTCAGCCCGCTTGATGCGCGTCACGCATCGTCCGAATCCGGTCAGATCTCCTGAAAACCGGGAGCCGCAAGGCTCGGAGATGTTGTCAGTGCTTCAACCCAGTCGGGGAGTCCCATCCCCGCACTGGGGATGGTCTTTCCTTTTCCATGTGATCCATGTCCACAGGAGGCCATCATGTCCGAGTCATCTCAAGCCAGCAGTCCGTCGTCCTTCTTCAATCTGCACGTTGAAGGCGTCGGCTATCTCAATCGTGTGCGCACGATCAAGCCGAAGAAAGGTCAGGAGTTCCTGGCCTGCACCGTCGCCGCCCTGCGTGGCAGCGACAGTGATGTCAGCTACACGAAGTTCGACTGCCGTGTCAGCGGTGCTGACGCCCAGGAAGTCGTCAAGCGGTTGGAAGCTGATGTCCGGGCCGACAAGGCCGTGATCATCGGTTTCAGGATCGCTGACATCTACCCCGAAATCTTCACCTTCGAAACAGGTGAAAGGAAGGGGCACCCTGGCGTCGCCATCAAGGGGCGTCTGCTGCGCATCAAGTTCGCCAAGGTCAACGGCGAGTCCATCGATGTGCCGCAGCCCGCCCGGCCCTTGGAGCGCGACAGCGTTTCGTTCTGACCGCGCGACGTTCGTCGTCGTTCCATCCCTTGGGGAGTCTTCTCCCCAAGGGGCGGAGCTCTCCGATTTCTTGATGAGGAGAGTTCCATGTGTCCGAAGATCGAATCGTTGTCAGATACCGACTTGCTCGGCGTGTTGGTCGGCCCTCGCCACGCAGTCCATCTGTTGAGGGATTCCAGTGGCAGCCTGTCCCAGTTGCTGCACGAGCCGTTGCCGGTCGCGTACGCACAGCCCCGGGTCGCGTCGAAGCTGAAGGCAGCCGCCGAGTTGGTCCGTCGTTCCTTGGTCGAGGCCATCGCGCACAGGGATGTGCTGGCCTCACCCGCTGAAGTTCGAACCTTCCTGCGTGTCACGTTGGCCAAGCGAGACCACGAGGTCTTCATGGTGCTGTTCCTGGACGCGCAGAACCGGGTCATCGCTTCGGAAGAGATGTTCCGGGGCACCTTGACCCAGACCAGCGTGTACCCGCGCGAAGTCGTCAAGCGTGCTCTGGCTCACAACGCCGCGGCTGTGATCCTTGCGCACAACCATCCGTCCGGCGTCGCCGAGCCCAGCCGGGCCGACGAGTTCCTGACGCGAACGTTGCGTGAGGCATTGGCTCTGATCGACGCCCGTGTCCTCGACCACTTCATCGTCGCCGGCAACGGCGTCGTGTCGTTCGCAGAGCGCGGCTTGTTGTAGGCATTCGTGGTGCGGCCGCAA
>JBBARJ010000166.1:0-7927 GCA_040399825.1 Gemmatimonas sp. | reverse complement strand
GACCCAGCGCATCATCCGGGTTGCCTGGAGCCGCGAGCGTCAACAACGCCGACACCACGCCATGCACGGTCTGGTCACGCGCCCGTTCCGCCCGGTTCCACAGCGCCGCCTGACGCTCGAGCTGCGCGTTGGCCTCAGCCAACGCCGCATTCGCCCGACGCAACGCATCGGTGCGGCGCGACTTGTCGGTCGCCGCCGCCAGCTGATCGGCCACCACCCGCACCAGGGCGCGCTGCTCGTCACGCACGTGCGTGGCGTCAGCGAAATAGAACGCGACCGCCCCGATCGGCCCCTCCGCCGTTTCCATGGGTGCCGCAATGATCGACCGGAACCCGAGCTCTTCGGCCACCTCGTGCCACGCGCCGAGCGACTCGTCGGCGAAGAGGTCGGCGACCTCGACCAGGCGCCGCTCCGCCACCGCCACGCCACTCGGTCCGTCGCCCACGCGAACGCGAAGCGCGCCGATCCAATGCCGATGCTTCGCCGGCCATTCGTGCTGCGCTACCGGCCGCAGCAATTCGCCGTCGTCACCGAGCTCCATCACGAGCGAGAACGTGGCACCGAGGATCGGCGTCACCCGATCGAGCGCGAATTGCTGCACATCACTCGGCCGATCAGCCAGCAGAAAGGCGTGCGCGATCTCGCGCACCGCCAACAATTCGCGCGCGTCGCTCACCCTAGGAGACCCGCGGGCGCTTGGGCGAGAGTGGCCGTACCTCGAGCCGATGCACCAGCACATGCGCCGGCGCCTCGACCGCGAATCCGACCGCGTCGGCCACGTTCTTCGGCTCCAGCATCCACGTGCGATTCGTGCCGGCGGGGAACAGGTCGGTATCCACCGAACCAGGCGTAATCACCGACACGCCGACCCCAGCATCGCGCACTTCCAGCATCAGCGATTCCGCAAAGCCCATCACGAAGTGCTTGGTCCCCGCGTAACAGGTGCCGCCAACGAACGTGTTGCGCCCAGCCGTGCTGCCGATGATACACACATGCCCATGGCCGCGCGCCACCATCCCAGGCAGCACCGCCCGCGTGACGTGATACAACGCATTCACGTTGACATCCACCTGCCGATGCCATTCCTCGGCGGTCATCTCGAGGAATGGCTTCATCACCGCGACACCGGCATTGTTCACCAGCACATCTACGTGCAGACCGGTGAGCCGCTGCCCAGTCGCCAACGCGTTCTGCACGTCGGCCGCGATACACTGCACAGAGGCGCCAAGTGCCTCGCACTCGCGGGCCACATCCGCCAACCGCGACGCGTCGCGCGCGACCAGAATCAGCTCGTGCGTGGGCGCGAGCCGGAGCGCGACGGCGTGCCCGATACCACGCGAGGCGCCCGTGATGAGCGCGACCGGTCGGGAATTAGCGGAAGGAGTCATCTGGGGAAAGTACGCGTGTGCCGCGTCGGGGAAAGCCGGTCGTTCAAGCTCGGGATACAGAACCGTGACAAAACCGTCGCCAATTGCTCACGCGAGCGTCGGATAATGTCACGGCAAGCTCGTCGACGCGGTGTCGGCGGCCGTCCCTTCGTTTCGCCTCCGTGCAACCCTCCTCGCTGGCCGCGTGCGCGATCCTGGGCATTTTGTTGAATGCCTGCCGATCCGGTGAGTCCCCGCCAGCGGCGGCGGACTCCACCGCATCGTCGCAAGCGGCCGACACGCTCCGGCCCGCCGTCGTCACGGCGGCGGTCCTGAACGACTCGGACGATCCGGCCATCTGGATCGACACGCTCTCTCCGTCCCGATCGCTCGTCATTGGCACCGACAAAGGCGACAGCACCGGCGGACTCTACGTCTTCACCCTCGACGGGCGCATCGACAGCACCCGTACCCGTCGCCCGCTGAAGCGCCCCAACAACGTCGACGTCATCACCGGCGTGCCATTCAAGGGAGAGCGCATCGACATCGCCGTGACCGCCGAGCGCGGCACGATGTCGCTGCGCGTGTTTCGCCTGCCAGACATGACCCCGATCGATGGCGGCGGCATCGCGGTGTTTGATGGTGATGCCACCCGCGCGCCCATGGGCGTCGCATTGTACCGGCGCCCCAGCGATGGCGCCGTGTTCGCCATCGTCGGCGGCAAGAGCGGCCCGCGCGAGGGGTATCTCTGGCAGTACCGCCTTGCCGATGCCGGGAACGGTACGCTCACGGCCACCCGCGTCCGGACCTTCGGCGCCTACAGCGGCACCAAAGAAATCGAGGCCATCGCCGTCGATCGGCAACTCGGCTTCGTGTACTACAGTGACGAGACGGTCGGCATTCGGAAGTACGCTGCCGATCCCGATCGCCCGGATGCTGCCAAGGAGCTCGCGCTCTTCGGCACCACCGGCTTCGTGAGCGATCACGAAGGCATCGCCGTGTACCCCACGAGCGATTCCACCGGCTACCTCGTGGTATCCGACCAGCAGGGACAGCGCCTGCAGATCTTCGCGCGCGAAGGCGCCGCGCGCGCACCGCACACGCACGTTGTACTGGCCACGATCCCCGTGGCCGCGCTGGAAACGGATGGTCTTGAGGTCACGGCCCGCGCGCTGTCGCCGGCGTTTCCCGAAGGACTGCTCGTGATGATGTCGACCGACAAAACGTTCCACTTCTACGACTGGCGCGACGTTCGCAAGCGCCTTCCTCCCACCTGATGATGCCCATGAATTTGTCGCTTCGCAGTCTGGCCGTGGGCCTGCTGTGTGCCGCTGCCCCGCTCGGCGCCCAGGGTGTGGTGACGGGCTCCGTCACGGATCCCAATGGTCGTCCGCTCTCCGGCGTCCTCGTCACCGTCGAGGGCACCGCGATTCGTGCCGCCACCCAGAACGGCACGTATCGCGCGGCCAACGTCCCGGCCGGTGCTCGCACGCTGACCTTCCGCTACATCGGCTTTCAGGCCGTCACCAAGACGGTCACGGTGACGACTGGTGCCACCGCCACGCTCGACGTCAAGATGGCCGACGCGATGACCTCGCTCGCCGCGGTGCAGGTGAAAGGACAGGTCGCCGGACAGGCCTCCGCACTCAACCAGCAGCGCACGGCGTCCACGATCTCCAGTGTCATCGACAACGAACTCGTGGGCCGTCTTCCCGACCCCAACATGGCCGAAGCGCTCGCCCGCGTACCGGGTGTAGCCGTGCTCCGCGACCAGGGCGAAGGACGCTTCGTGCAGATCCGCGGCACCAACGCTGATCTCAACTCGATGTCGCTGAACGGCCTCCGTATCAGCTCGCCCGAGCAGAACAGCCGCCAGCTGCCGATGGATATCGTACCGTCCGACCAGGCCGCGCAGATTCAGATCTCCAAGACGCTCACCCCGGACATGGACGCTGACGCCATCGGCGGCAACGTCAACATCGTCACGCGCACCGCGACCGCCAATCAGCCGTTGCTGAACGCGACCTTCGCCGGCGGCGCCAATCAGCTCGGCGGCGGTGCACTGGTGAACGTCGGCGCCAACGCCGGTAAGCGCTTCGGCGCCTCGCAGAAGTTCGGCGCCATGGTGGGCGGCACGTACTACAAGAACGAGCGCGCCTCGCAGAACATCGAAGGCGACTGGTGCTCGCAGACGCGCAATTGCGGCGTCGCCCCGTCGCTCACCTCGCTCGACGCGCCGAACCTGTTCGAACTGCGCGACTACCCGCAGGTGAACCGCCTCCGCGCGGGCCTCAACGGCACCCTCGACTACTTGCTCGGCAACAACAGCAAGCTGTTCGCCCGCAGCACGTTCAACCGCTTCTCCGATGACGAAGTCCGCGCCCGCGCCCGCTTCCGCTTCCGTGGCGGCGGCGGTTCCCGCTGGACGCAGGTCACGCCCGACTCAGGCATCACGACCGGATCGCAGTTCGACCGCGACATCCGCCTGCGCGAGGTCATTCAGGATATCTTCACCGCGCAGGTTGGCGGCGAGCATTTCGCCAAGGACGGCAAGTCGCTCGACTGGGCCGTCGGCACGTCGCGCGCCTCCGAAAGCCGTCCGGACGTGCTCACCATGTCCTTCCGGCAGAGCGGCATGACGCTCGGCTACAATTTCGCCGATGCCGATCGCCCGCGTGCCAACGTGTCCGTCGGATCGTTCGACGATCCGACGCGCTTCGGCTTCAACAGCCTCGTGCGTGAAGTCCGCGACACCAAGGACAGCGACATCAGCGCGAAGATCAATGCCTCCATGCCGGTGGCGTTCGGCGGCTTCACCGGTACGCTCAAGGGTGGCCTGTCGGCGCGCCTCAAGGAACGCGACAACACGCTGGTGAACACCACGTTCACGAGTGCCCTCGGCGCGAACGCAGCCGGTGCGACCGCCGCCACGCTCATGAGCTCCCTCACGAGCGAGACGAGCGGACGCACGATCTTCGGTGGCGACTACCAGTTCGGTCGCACGTTCGATCCGACGCGGATGGCAGATTTCATCAAGGCCAATCCGAACGCGTTCACCACCAACGCTTTCACCTCGGCCACGACCTCGGCCGGCGGCACGTTTGCGGTGGGCGAAGATGTGTACGCGGGCTACCTCATGGCCACGCTCGATGCGGGCGCGCTGCGCATCATCCCCGGTGTGCGCGTCGAAGCGACCCGCGTTGAGAACACGGCCAAGATCGTGGCGCTCAACGCCGCCGGAACGGCCCTGTCCCGCCCCATCGCGGACACCACCGGCACCAGCAACTACGTCAACTTTTTCCCGTCGATCAACGCCACGTATCGCGTGGACGAGTCCCCGAACGTGACGGCCGCCGTCACGACGGCACTGGTCCGCCCGCAGTTCCAGGACATGACGCCGTACGTGAACGTCCAGGCGGGACAGCAGACCGCCTCCATCGGCAATCCGGCGCTCAAGGCCACGACGGCGCTCGCGTATGATCTCATGATCGAGCGCTACTTCCGCTCGGTCGGCTTCGTCTCGGCCGGCGCGTTCTACAAAGACCTCAAGAACTTCATCTTCCCGACCGCGCGCGCCCGTCGCACCGATGAAGCGCTCGGTCCCGATGCAACGCAGGTACTGCAGCCGGTGAACGGCCCGACGGCGAAGCTCTACGGCTTCGAAGCGGCCTGGCAGCAGAACCTCACGTTCCTCCCCGGCGTGCTGGCGGGACTTGGACTCAACGCGAACTACACGTACACCAAGTCCATCGCGGAAATCCCGGGACGTGGCCGCGAAGGCGTCGACACGCCGCTCCCCGGCCAGACCGGAAACGCCGGTAACCTCGGCATCTTCTTCGACCGTGGCCCGGTGTCGCTCCGCGTCGGTGCGAACTACTCGGGGGAGTTCCTCTCCACGATCAACGCGCTCACGCCCGAAGGTGACACGCGGACCCGCGACCGTCTCCAGTGGGATGCGTCGGGCTCTTACCAGATTCGCACCGGCATCAAGCTCTTTGCCGAAGCGATCAACTTGTCCAACACGCCGCTGCGTGCGACGGTGGGCAATCGCCTCAACCGCGGTGGCGGTGGCGACGATCCGAGCTACGAGTTCTACAAGCCGTGGGGCATGGTAGGCATGCGCATCGAGCGGTAATCGTCGGAACGGCAGCGCCGGATCCAACGAAAAAGGGCCCCGTCCTGCGACGTATCGCAGGACGGGGCCCTCGTCTTTCACCGCAGCGTTACGGGGTCGCGGTGCACCCCGCCACGACCGCACACTTCGGATCGAGGCCCGGCAGGTTGAGCCGCTTCAACTCGGCATTCACCGCCGCCAGATCGACCTTCCACACGGTCTCGAGCTTCGCGGTGTAACCGCCCAGCTCCTTGGTCAGGATGCTCAGGATCTCCGGCATATACGTGCCCGGCGGACCATCACCACGCTCCGACATCGACAGCAGATTCGCAAGGCGATTGTTCACGCGGATGGGGAAGTTAAGCGGGTCCTGGCCACTCTGGTTCTTCACCTGGTACACGCTCTCTTCCACCGCCGAGGCGTTGGTCTTGAGCGTACCGCCCTTCTCGGCCAGCGCCGCGTCCTGGCTTCGCTTGAGTCGATCGGCCAGCTGCTCTTTCACGCGGCGAATGTCGATCACCGCCTTCTGCGCGTCGTTCGTCTTGTCACGCACCTGCTTGCCGAACGCATACTGCGCCCGCAGGTCAGCGTCGGTCACTTCCGGCAACAGCGGACTGCGCTTGATCGTCATCGGCGCCGTGAGCGTCTTGCCATCGGCGGTCAGGCGTACCGT
This sequence comes from Gemmatimonas sp., assembly GCA_040399825.1. Lineage (GTDB taxonomy): Bacteria > Gemmatimonadota > Gemmatimonadetes > Gemmatimonadales > Gemmatimonadaceae > Gemmatimonas. The sequence goes on along the minus strand of JBBARJ010000166.1, from coordinate 1,773 downwards.
GTAACGCCCAGGCGGCAGCGCCGGACCGGCCGTGCCCGCACCCCAGAGAATCATGCCGGGGAAGCTTTCGATACCGGTGGCGCGCATATCATAGGTGAAGCGCGACAGACCAGCCGCCAGCGGGAACGTGGACGACGTGCCACGACGACGGCCCGCACCGGCTCCTGCAGTCGCAGTCGCGGTATCACCGGTGAGTTCGCGCAGTACGGCCCCCGTCGAGTCGAGGATCGCCAACGTCGCGCGCTTCGGTGCCGCCTTGAACGTCCAGCTCATCGGCACGCCGGCGCTGGAGCGGATGCCGACGGGCGGCGCAAAGAGATGCGCGTCGGCGGCCAACACCGCCGGCGTCGCCTGACGCAGTGGCGCCACGTTGTCGAGCACCCAGAAACCGCGGCCGTGCGACGAAATCACGAGGTCGTTGGCTTCCACGATCAGGTCGGAGATCGGCGTGTCCGGCATGTTGAGCTTCAGGCTCTGCCAGTTCGCACCGTCGTCGTACGTGATGTACACGCCGTGCTGCGTGGCGGCGTACAGCAGCCCCTTGCGGGCCGGGTCCTCACGCACCGCATGCACGTAGTCTTCCGCGCCAAGCCCGTTTACGATCTTCGTCCACGTCTTGCCGAAGTCGGTCGTGCGGAAGATGTACGGCGCGCGATCGTTCAACAGCGGACGACGTACCGACATGTACATCGTGCCCGCATCGAACGCCGACGCATCGATCTGCGACACGCGGCCGAAATCCGGCATGTCCTTCGGTGTCACGTTGGTCCAGGTCAGGCCGCCGTTGCGCGTCACATGCACCAGACCGTCGTCCGAACCGGTCCAGATCACATTCACATCCTTCTTGCTCGGCCCCACCGAGAAGATCACGCCGTACACTTCGGGACCGTTCATGTCGCCCGTGATCGGGCCACCGGACTTCTCCTGCGTTTCGGGCGCATGCCGGGTGAGGTCACCGCTCAGCACCTTCCACGTCCGGCCACCGTCCAGCGAACGCCACAACCGCTGCGACGACACGAACAGCATCTTCGGGTTGATCGGCGAGAACAGGATGGGGAACGTCCACTGCCACCGTTCCTTGATGTCCTTCGACGGCTCGCCCGAATAGAACCAGGGATACGGATTCACTTCGCGCGACAATCCCGTCTTCTTGTTGAACTTGTCGACGTAGCCGCCGTTGTTCGTTCCGGAGTAGAAGATGTCCGGATCGAGGGGATCGGCCGCGATGTAGCCGGGCTCACCGCCACCCACCTGATACGACACCGCCATGCCGCCCGCCGCCTGCTGCGCGCCGTAAGGCCGCCCGGCGTTCCACTGCGAGGGCGTGCACAACGTGCTGTTGTCCTGCTGCGATCCGCAGATGTGATACGGAATGTGCTTCGTCGTGATCACGTGATACCACTGCGCGGTCGAGAAGTCCTGCTCGGTCCACTTACCGCCGGTGTTCGTCGTCACCGCGCCGCCGCCGTCGTTGGCATCCACGAGGTGCGTCGGATCGGCCGGGTCGATCCACAAATCGTGGTGGTCGCCGTGCGTGCCGTTGCCGATGCTTGTCAGCGTCTTGCCCGCGTCGGCCGAACGGAACAGCGACGTGTTCTGCGCGTACACAACGTCCGCGTTCTGATGGTCGGCGAAGAGGTGCGTGTAGTAGAACGCCCGCTGCCGGATGTTGCGGTCGCTATTCACCAACGTCCACGTGGCACCGGCATCGTCGCTCTTGAACAAACCACCGTTGTCGTTCTCGATCAGCGCGTACACACGGTTCGAATTCGC
>JBBARJ010000165.1:0-7935 GCA_040399825.1 Gemmatimonas sp. | reverse complement strand
GCAGAGTCCTTTGCCGATGAGCACGATCGGCTGCTGATCGGGTGCGCCGCCGCGGTGCTCGAGCGCCACGAGACGAGGTTCCTCCGGCGTACCCTGCGCCACGCACAGGAACGAACCCATCTTCTCCTGCTCCATCTCCGCGCGTCCAAGCACGGTGATGGTCATGCCGTACCGCGCCGCAATCTCACGTCCCACTTCGACAAACGTCTCGGGCGTACACACGTTGCCGGGCATCATGCCGAGTCGCTTCGCGATCGCCTGGCCTTCGGCAACGGCGGCACCGGCCGCGAACCCCGCCCGCACGGCATCGGTATCGGCGCCGAGGACCGTCACCGACTCGAGGCGTGCCCGACGCTCCTTTTCCGGCGGTGGCGTCTGCAGATCGGGATAGGCCCAACTACCAGCCGCGGCGCCGAGTACGAGGCCCTCAATCGCTTCCGCATCCGCGCCGTCGAGCAACACATGCATGGCGCCGGTACCCAGCTTGCCCGCCTGACGGGCGGCGATCGCCGCGGCACGTCGTGCGACGGCGCGCGTGAGCGTCGCGGATCCGCGACCGACCAGTAACACACGCTGCGCACCGGTATCGCCCCCGACGAACAGCATGGTCTCATCGCGCGCGCCGCGGAAATCGCGGCGCATGATCGAGCGCTGGATCGCGCCGGCCAACGGCGTGTCGACGGCGCGTACGGCAGCGTCGAGCGACGGGTCCTGGGGCAGGATGATCGCCAGCAAGGGCGACTCGACCGACGCCGGAGCGGTGTGGCTGAGCTGGAGCGAAAAAGACATGGACGCAATCGGCGCAGAGGGGGACGGCGATGCCGCACGAGCGCGGATCACCCAGTAGGACGTCGGGCGTGCACCATCACAGCACAGGAAGCTAGGCATTCACCAGCAGGTGCGGCAAGCGAGGCGAACCGACGTCGGCGACGGTTGGTGTACGAAACGCGAAACGCCCGGCTCTCCGCGAGGGAAAACCGGGCGTTCGGTGGACAACCAACTGGGGCGGTAGGAGTCGAACCTACAACCGCTCGATTAACAGTCGAGTGCTCTGCCATTGAGCTACACCCCATCAGTGGCCGACGCGCGACCCCTGCCCTACGTCCAACATCGCAAATTACGCACGACAACTCAACCACGTTGTGCGAGTCACATGGCATCGCATGCACCATCGCACGCTTAGCCGACAGCCATGCCCAGACCGAGGGTCGAACTCGGAAGCCCTTGCGGGCGCGGGATTTTGAGTCCCGTGCGTCTGCCAGTTCCGCCATCTGGGCGTACACCATCCGTTCCCAAACAAGTGTACACGGTTGGCGAAAGCGACGCCACGGGTGGGCGAATTACATCGCCGGCGGGTTCCCGCGTCGCCGGAACCCCCGGCTGTCGGTGCGGGCGTCGGTCGAGTCGTCCATCCCCATGCGCCGACGCTGCAAGTCCTGCATACCCCGGCGAAGCTCGTCCTGAAGCCCGAAATAGCGGGCGCGCTGCGTCGCCGTGAGGAACTTCGCCAGCTCGCGCTGCTCGGAGTCCATAAGATCGAGCTTCCGACGTTCGAGGCCAGGCATCTGATCCAGCAGTTCGCCGACCTTCGCCTCGTTCGCCTTCTCGCCCGCCGTCATCTCGTTGCGCAGCGCGGTGCGTAGCACGGACTCCTCTCGGCGCAGTACGCGCCGAGACTCCTCGGTCCGGGAGGCCACCTCACGCAGCTTGACTTGCTGCTCGTCGGTGAGACGCAGCCGCTCTTTCACGAGTGCATCGATGCGCTCTGTGAAACGCTTCTCGAGCGCCTCGCGCTGCTGCGCGCTCATGCGAGGCGTGACTCCCCGATCCTTCACCCGGGGCGGCCCTCCCTGGGCGCGCACCACGATCGGGGAGCCGGCGGTCAGGACGAACGCCACGGTCAACGCCGAGGCCGTCAGCCGACAAAGTTGAGGTATGTTCATGGTGCAGAACCTCCCGAGTGCGACACAACCGGTAGCGTCGGCAGTGGCTCAGCAGAGCTGGTGCCGTCCCACTCCTCGAGGCGGTCGAGCATCCGTTGGAGCTCGGCCTCAGAGTAATCACCAAGATCGCCATACGACACGGACACCCGCGCCTCGAGACCAGCGCGGCCGATGGTCGCCGGCGAATCCAGCGCGGCCACCGTCGCGGACGACATCGTGCCAGGCAACGCGGTCGTCCGTGCCATCGCCCTCTCCGCCGCTTCGGCCATCTGCGCCGCATTCGACCGGGCGCCGGTCAGGCTGATAGAACTGTTGCGGGACACGATCAGCGACGTGCCGCCGACGATCACCACCCCGACCATCGCGGCGACCTGCCACACGGAGGTCGACCAGCGACGCCGTGGACGCGATCCACTGGTGGCGGCGGCCGCCACCGGCGACGTGTCCGTGGAGGAGTGTACGAGTCGCAACGTCGGCGTCGGACGCGGTAAGCCGGCCACGATCTGCGCGATGTCGACCGACACCGCCTGCGGTCGAACCGCGCGCGCCACGCGCAACACGGCGATGTCGTCGCGACACGGGTCGCAGATCGACAGGTGCTGCTCAACCAATGTGGTGGCGGTCGCGTCGAGCGACGCCGACACATAATCGGGCAACAGGTCCTGCATCTCCGGTATCCGGCACTCAGTCATCGAGAAACTCCTTCACGGCTCGCATCGCGTTGTGGTAGTGCACCCGGGCGGCGCCCTCTGAACTCTCGAGGATCTCCGCGATCTCCTTGTAACCCCGCCCTTCCTGCACCCGCAGCGTGAACACTTCACGCTGCATGCGCGTCAGTCGACCAATCGCCGAGGCCATCCGTTGCGCCGCTTCGTCCGCCACCAGCGCGTCAAGTGCGTCGTATTCCGTGGCGGCGTGCCCATCACCGATGTCGACCTCGCGTCCCCGTCTGGCCGTCGATCGTCGCCGGTCAATGACGAGTCGGCGTTCAATCGTGAATAACCACGTGCGCAACGAACTGTCCGACCGAAATGATTCGAGCGCGGAGAACGCCCTGATGAACGTGTCCTGCACGACCTCGTCAACATCGTCCTCGACGCCCAGTCGGACGGCGAAGCGCGCCAGAGCGCCGGCGTGCCGCTCGACTATCGCCGTCGCAGCCCGCTCGTCACCCGCCATCCACTGCGCGATGAGGGCGCCGTCGAGCGACGCGTCATCAGTCTGTTCAGCCTGGATCATACGCTCTGACCCATTGGACGATCACCGGAGGCTATCGTTAAGGCCACGGCGCGCCATTGACCGGACGCGGTCCGCCACCGCACCGTGGCGGCCGGGACGTATCGGGTTGGGGGGCGGGCGCCCATGACGTGAGGGGGAGAGCAGCCATGCATAGACCAGACATCATCGCCCATCGTGGCTCGTCACGCGAGTGCCTCGAAAACACGATGGTGGCCTTCACCCGTGCCCTCGAGCAACGGGCCGACGGGGTTGAGCTCGACGTGCATGGCACGGCCGACGGCCAGGTTGTGGTGCACCACGACGCGATTCTGCAGCTGAAGCCCGGTGGCACCGGAGGCATGGCCGCGATCGGCGAGCTGACGCTGGCGGAAGTGCGCGCCGCGCAACTGCATGGTGGGCACCGGGTACCCCTCCTCGGGGAGGTGCTCGAGCTGGTCGGCAGGCAGGCGACTGTCTACGTCGAGGTGAAGGCCCCCCACATCGAAGCGGCGGTCGCGGCTGTGCTCGACCGCCATCCCTCCGTCCGGACGGCGGTGCACTCGTTTGACCATCGCATTCCCGCCGCGGTACGGAGCATTCGTCCGGGAACGCCCATCGGCTTCCTGTCCGACTCGTACCTGATTGATCCAGCCGGCATGCTGCACCCCACCGCGCCGGACGCGCTTTGGCAATACACACAGCTGATCGACGAAGCGCTCGTACTCGCGGCCCACGAGCGCGGCGTCAAGGTCATTGCCTGGACCGAGAATGATCCAGATCGCGCCCGCCTGCTCGCCTCTTGGGGCGTGGATGGCGTGTGCACCGACGTGCCGGCGACCATCCGTGCGGCGTTCGATCCCCCCTGAGGCTCTGAGGTCGGCGCCGCCTATGGCACTGGCGTGGTAGAGACAGGAGCGCTGGGCGCCGCACCGGACGTCGCGTGTTGGTCGGTCGTCCCATTCACGGCGCGAGCAGCCGCCAGCTCCGTCTCTAAACGGCGCGCCTCGGCGTCCTGCAGGCGCAACGCCGCCATGAGTCGATCACGCGCGTCCGCCTCCAATTCGCCGCCGGCATCCGCCGCACGGAACATGGCGTACCCGAGCGCTTCAGCGGCCTTGTCGGCCTGCTCGCGGGCCCGGTACGCGTCGAGCCGCAGCTTTCCCTCGTCGAAGACGTCCTGCGCCGCCTTCCCTGCCTTATCGATCCCCTGTTTGACCTTGTCCCAGATCGCCATGGTTCATTGCTCCGCAAAGGGTGAGTGATGCAAAAACCTACGTCGGGAGGATCGAGAAGTTACGCCTCGTAACGCAAGAAGCCCCCGCGCGAGGCGGAGGCTTCCCGAGAACGATGATCGCACGGAGAGGTTTAGGCCTCGACCGTTTCCTCGACCGTCACTTCGACGAACTCGACGGGGAGCACGCTGATCTTGTACTTCTTCTTGTTGTGGTGCTGGAACTGCACGACGCCGTCGACCAGCGAGTAGATCGTGTAGTCGGTGCCCATGCCGACATTGCTGCCGGGATGCCACTTCGTGCCGCACTGACGCGCGATGATGTTTCCAGCCGTTACGAACTCACCGCCGTACTTCTTGATGCCGCGAAACTTCGGATTCGAATCGCGACCGTTGCGTGATGAGCCGACGCCTTTTTTATGTGCCATTGCTCTTACTCCGGAAAAGGAGGCGCGCCAGTGGGGCGCGCCGCCGGCGATCAGCCGAGGGTGATTTCGTTAATGCGGACTTCCGTGAACTTCTGCCGATGACCCTGCTTGCGGGCATAGTTCTTACGGCGCTTGAACTTGAAGACAATGATCTTGTCCTCGAGGCCGTGCTTCACGATCTCGCCGGTGACCTTGGCACCGCTGAGCGTAGGCACGCCCATGCGGACACCGGTGCCGACGTTGCCGATGAGGACGTCGTTGAACTCGACGGCCGTGCCGGCATCGCCCAGCAACGAGGGAATCCTGAGGGACTTGCCCGGCTCGGCACGGAACTGCTTGCCGCCGGTGCGAATGATCGCGTAGCTCATGGCTCTATCTGTTAAATCGTATTCTGCAGGCTTCAAACGTAGCCTTAAAGCTTATCGGGCTTCGCTTTAGCTGTCAAGCGTCTGAGACCAGCCTCAGGCGCATGTGGGGACGTGGGTTTTTGGCCGGTGTCAGGCCAGAGCGTACTGCTGCGTGACATCCCGCTGGGCGCCGCGCATGACGAGCTTGATTTCGTCCGGACGGAGCAGCGGATCGTCTCGCAGCTCCAGCGGGAAGCCCGCCAACTTTTCGAGCCGCTTCACGAAGTCGTGCTCCTGCTCGAGCACGTGCAGCGCGACCTCCGGGTGGAGCCGCAGGATCACGGGCTCCCGGCGTCCTTCGGCTGACATGCGGCGCACCGCCCGCTCAGTCCGACGGACGATCGTTTCCGGCGTGAAGACGCGGCCGGTTCCGCTGCACGTCGGGCACGACTCGGTCATGCTCTGCCAGTGGCTTTGACGCACGCGCTGCCGCGTCATTTCCACCAAGCCCAGATCGGAGACCGCATGCGCCTTCGTGCGGGCGCGATCACGGCCCAGGTGCGTGCGTAGCTCGTGAATGACCTTGTCGCGATTGCCCTGCGTTTCCATGTCGATGAAATCGCAGACGATGATGCCGCCGACGTCGCGCAACCGCAGCTGCCGAGCGATCTCCCGCGCCGCTTCGGTATTCGTCTTGAACACCGTCTTTTCTGGGTCGCGCTTACCCGTGTAGCGACCCGAATTCACGTCGATCGAGACGAGTGCCTCGGTCGGCTCGATGATCAGATAGCCGCCGCTCGGCAGGTCACAGCGACGCTTGAAAATGTCGCGGATTTCCGTTTCGATGTCCGCCTTATCGAACAAGGGAACGGTCTCCTCGTACAGCTTCACGCGCTCGACGAGTTCGGGTGCGATGCCGGTGAGATACTCCGTGATCTCGTTGAAGACCTGACGGGAATCGACCGTAACGCCCTCGACCTTCGCACTGAACAGATCACGCACCAAACCGCGGGTCACATTCGTTTCGCGGTGTACCAGCGCTGGCGCCCGCGTGAACTGCGTTTTCCGCTTAATGCGCTTCCAGTTGTTGATGAGCGTGTTGAGCTCGCGCTCAAACACCTCCTTGGTCGCGTCTTCCGAGACGGTACGGATGATCACGCCGCCGACATCGTCGGGCAGCATCTCGGAGACCATTGCCCGAAGGCGCTGCCGCTCGGACCGTTCGTCGATCTTCCGGCTCACACCGACCTTCGACGCGAAGGGCATGTACACAAGGAACCGGCCGGCGAGGGAGACCTGCGCCGTGACGCGCGGCCCCTTCGTGGAGATGGGCTCCTTGGTGATCTGGACGAGGATATCCTGGCCGCGCTTCAGCAGATCCTGAATGGGTCGCACTTCGCGTCGTCCACGACGACCGCCGCCGGCACTGCCGCCGCCGGCATCGTCCCCGGCTTCGTCCTCATCGTCGTCTTCATCATCGGCAACCGGCGCATCCTCGACCACCACATCGGCGGCGTGCAGGAATGCGGATTTTTCGGTACCAATGTTCACGAAGGCGGCCTGAATGCCGGGGAGCACGGCTTCGACCTTCCCGAGATAGACGTCGCCAACCATGCGACGGGCATCGGGCCGATCCACCAGCAACTCCACCAACTGGCCGTCCTCGAGAATGGCGACCCGCGTTTCGCGCGGCGTCGCGTTCACCAGGATTTCTCGCTTCATTCTGACGTGCCGCGCGCCCCGGCGGTGGCGACTCCACTGGACCGATGCGGCGACGAACACGGTGATCGAACAGAGGCTGACCGAGCGCGCCAGGCGGCGGCGACACGGACGACGTCACGGGGCTCCCCCAACCAGCACGACTGATCGGACGGGCGAGTCGCGCCCGAACACCGCGGACCGTCCCGCGCTTCGGTAGCGGCGGGAGGCGCAGGCCTCAGGACAAACGCGATTACCCGCGATCGACACACAGGGCGTGTCGTGCGGTGGGACGTGTGGAGGGCGTCGGATGGCTGCACGCTGGCGCCGATCCTCCCCCGCCACAAACGCAAGCGGCCCGTGAGTCGCACGGGCCGCCGGCGCCGGAAGCGACGGCTACGGATACTGCAGGGTCCTGCCAAAACGGGCTACCAGGGAAGAGTACACGGGACCGAACGTCCCCCGCAATACGTCGACCGCGGTCCGTCCCGCTGACTTAATCCATCAGTCCCTTGAGCAGGTGCCGCGCGATCACCATCCGCTGGATCTCGCTGGTCCCTTCACCGATCTCGCAGATCTTCGCGTCGCGCATGTAGCGCTCCACGGGATAGTCCTTGGTGTAGCCATACCCCCCGTGGATCTGGATGGCCTTGATCGTCGCTCGCATGGCGAGTTCCGAGCAGAACAGCTTGGCCATGGCGGCTTCCTTGCCGAAGGGCTTCCCCTGCTGGGACAGCCACGCGGCGTGGTACATCAAATGCCGCCCGGCTTCGATCTCGGTGGCCATGTCAGACAGCTGGAACTGGATCCCTTGGAACGTGGCGATCGCCGCCCCGAACTGCTTGCGTACCGATGCGTACTTGAGCGATTCCTCGAGCGCCCCCTGTGCGATGCCGAGGGACAGTGCCGCGATCCCGATGCGGCCGGCGTCAAGCGTCTTCATGAAATTGATGAAGCCGAGGCCTTCGGTACCCAACAGATTTTCGGCCGGCACTTCGACGTTGTCGAACAGCAGCTCGCGGGTGTCCGACGCACGCCATCCGAGCTTGTTCTCCTTCTTGCCCGACGTG
>JBBARJ010000164.1:0-7974 GCA_040399825.1 Gemmatimonas sp. | reverse complement strand
CCGTCGCGAGATCTTGGCCGTGCTACTGGGAGACGAGGGCACCCGCGAGCCCATCATTACGTTCGCCGCCACGCTCGGCGCCCTGGCCGGCGGTGCTACAGCCGTGATCAGTCGCGCCTGGCGCCGTTTGCAGCGGTAGGGGTTTGGCTCGCCCCAACCGGCGGATCTAGAAGATCCACTCGCGGAACAGGTCGAAGCCGAACTGCAGCCGGGGGAAGCCGTTCGTGCCGAGCTGGGTGCATGGCGCCGAGCCAGGGTCCATGCCCACCTGCCCGGAGAGATTCCGCGTGATGCGATACTCGGCGGACAGGCCAATCCAGAGCGAGGAACGCACGGAGGCGGCACCGCCGCGGCACACGCCGGTATTGGCGCGCAGGAAGGTACGCTCGCCAATCTGCTTCCCGGCGCTGATGCTCAGATTGTCCAGCAGCGACAGGGCCGAGAGATCCTGCTGCGACTGACCACCGGCCGTCGTGACCTGGATCGTGTTGATCCCTGGGAAGAAGCGTTGCAGGGCGCCTTCTACGGCACCACCGAGCGACGGCAGGAGCACGCCGGTGACCGCCCGCACGGTACTCTGGCCGGCCCCATCGAGCGCGAACGTCGGCGCCCCGAAGATCAGCAGCGAGATGATTTCCGATTCGGGCGCGCTGGCATACAGCGGATCGGAACTCGAGAGCGTGAGCACCGGCACGTCGTAGGTGCCACCGATATGCACCCGCACCGGGATTGCACTGCCACCAGAGACGCGGACCGTGTTCGTGGCGCTGATGTCGAGGGTGGGCGCAATGGCGCTGCTCCCGAAAAAGCGCACCCGTCCCGAGTCCACCGTGAAGCTACGACTGACGACGCCCAGGTCGAGCCGGTACTGCCCGCGGTTGGCATTGAGCTCCCCCTCAAGTGCAAGCCGATCGCCGCTCATGGCGATCGACAGCCCGCCGGAGACCTTGACCCGCGACTCCGGGGTCTGCACCCACACCTCGTTGCCCAAATCGACGCGGGCGTTCTCGACGTTCACGACGGAACCGAGTGCGGCCAACGACTGCGCTGCCGTTTCGGCCACCGGCACTTCGTCGGCACCGAGCAACTCTCGTGCGGCCTGTGAGGAGAGGTCAAGCGCGGTACGTGCCCCGAGCGGATCGAACACGAGGTTCGCACGCGGGATGAAAATGGCGCCGCTGAGCACGGGTCGTTTGAGCGGTCCGACGACGGTGACATTCCCACTGAGGTCAAGGTCCGTGCCATCGCGCTGCCGGGACAACACCGCGTTGTTGGCCGAGACCTTGAGCGCCACTGTGGACGGTTCGCCCGCGTGGAAATGCAGGGCGCCCGATGCACCGATCGTGTCACGCGCCGTGCCGCTGCGGATCCGCAACGTTTCAAGAATCAGCGAGTCTTCGGCGGCACGCAGCACGATGCGACCGTCCGCGGGCTCGATATTGAGATCACGAAAGAAGGCACCGACCCCGTCGGCCGTCATCGAGCCGCGGGCAACGGGACGATCCATATTGCCGCTCAACGCCAACTGCCCGGAGACCCGTCCACGGAGTCGTTGTACGCCGTCGATCGTGAGCGGCAACCCATCAAGTCGCACCGAGTCGGCCGTAATCTGGGCATCGACCTGATCCGACAGCAGGCGTTTCTCCACCGAGGCGATGGCGAGATCGATCGGCACCCGCGCTTCCGCCCGCAACGCTCCGCCGAGGGAGTCGGCGAGCACGGCCGAGGCGACGAGATGGCGATCGGCGTATCGTCCCACCGAGTTGATCGACGGCAGGCGGAATCCACCGAGACCAAGCGAATCGCCACGCAGGCTCCACGACAGGAGCGGCATCGGGCGCGTCCCGGTGAGCTCGGCCGTCCCACTCAGCGTCCCTGCGAAGGTCGGGGTACCCGCCAGCAGCGCCGCGATCGCACCCACCGGGAATTGCTCGAGCCGGATCGCGCCGGTGATCGGGCGACGGCTCGGTACGTCAGCGACGGCGTTGAACACACCGGCGGTGTTCGAGCGCAGTTCAACCGGGAACAGGCGAAACCCCGTGGAATCCTGCTGCAGCGTGATCGGCTTCGCGCTCCGCCAGAGGACATCGGCATAGGACAGTTGCAGCGAATCGAGCGCCACCGCGAACTGCGACGGAGACCGCGTATACACGCCGCGCGCCAGCAGGTGCGCGTCGCTCTGTGAGCTGACATCGAGCACGAGCCGACCGCTATCGGCATTGGCCTGCTCGACGCGGAACCCGACGGCCTGCAGTCGAATCGCCCCGAGGCCATCGACGTCGTCGGCGGTGGCGGCGCCCTCGAAGGCAGGACGCGTGAAGACGTGATCGGCCTTCGCCGAACCGAAGACCCGTCCAACGCGAACCGAACCCACCTGCATGGCGCGGGCGCCGAGGGCCGCCGTGGCGCCGGCGTCGGTGAGACTGCCGTAGAGGTAGCCGGAGAAGGACGCGTCGCCTTCGAGCGTATCGGCGGCGAGATGGCGCAGCGATGTCGCGGCCGCACTATCGACCGACTGCATCATCGCGGCGAGCCGCCCCAATTGTGCACGGACCGCGCCCAGCGAGTCGGCGCGCGCCGACAGGACGAGCGTATCCACCTTGAGAGAATCGCGCGCCAAGGCGCCGCGCGCGTCGAACGTGACGCCGCCGATGTGCGCCGTCGCCGAGTCGACCCGCAAACGTTCGGCACCGAGCGAGGCACTGCCCAGAAAATCAAAGGCGGGCCGATCCTCCGTGGCGGACTGTTTCCAGTCGGCCACCATGCTCCCCTCGTCGAGCGCGAGGCTCGTGCTCCCAGTGGCCGATGCACCGGCAGCCGTGCGCGGGCCCTGCAGGTCGAGCGACAGCGTGCCGTCGACGGCGGTGAACGGCACGGTCGAACGTCCGACCCATTGGCGCACATCGAATTGATCGAGCGCGCCGGTGGCCGTAAGCCTCCAGCGCTCGGCCGTCAACGCGGCGGTCCCGTGCATCGTGACGACACTGCGATCGTCGTTCGTGTTCTCGTGGGCGATCACGGCGGTCCCGTCGTTGGCACGGAGCGCCGCCGTCCAGCGCATGGCGTCGGTGCTGCCATCGAGCGTGACGCGACCGGAGATGGCACCACGAATCGGCAGCGTCGTATCAACACGCGCGAGCGCCCGCATAGACAGGGGATCCAGCTGCAGTGCGGCGTTCACGGTGGGCACCTTCGCAGACGCGCCGCCGTAGCGCGCGCGGATATCACCGCGTACGGCCGACACGTTCCCCACCGCATCGGTCCACGTGAGCCCGAGGTTCGTGAGGTCGGCCGCGTCGAGATCAGCCGAGCGGATTACGCCACGCGCGGTGAGAATGCCGTCGATGGCCGGCATCTCGGGGAGAAGCGCCGGTGAGAGGGCCAGCACAGAGCGCAGATCCACCCGGGCGTCCTCGACGGTCATGCCCCACGCGCGCGGACGCGCACCGATCTCCACCATACCACGAAGCGTCGCGCTGGAGACGGCGCCACCAGGCACCCGCGCATCGGCAAAGCGCGCGTCGAGCAGATCCATCTTGAACGCGGTGAGCGGACCGCCGTCCCGCGCCACCAGCCGTCCGGTGAACGTACCGCGGATCGCCGGCGGCAACGCGTCATAGCTGATCCGGCGCAGCAGATCACTCTGCAGCGGCACGAAGGCGAGGTCGACCCGCTGCAGCAGCATTTGGGTCGGCGTGAGCACCACATCGATACCGCCGGTGATGCGCGAGGCACCGCTCGCGACATCCAGTGCGGAGAGGGCGAACTCGACGTCGTCCGGGTTCTCCAGCGTGCGCATACGGACGGTCGCCGACCCCCGCCCGTCGGCGGGCAGCACATCCCAGATCCACTGGAGGTCGGAGAGGCCGGCGTTGGTCGTGATGACGACGTCGTAGCGCAGCGGCCCCGGATGATGCCAGTCGATCGTGCCAACGGCCGTACCGGTCGACGCCGGCAATCGCACATCGCCAAGCTCCAGCTGCAGCGAGTCGCCCGTCCAGCGAATGCGGCCGGTGGCCTGCACAATTCGCATCGGGGGATCGGAGACGACGCCGCTGAGCGTATCGATCTGCATCGAGGCCGGGCGCTTCTCGACATCGACGATGATGGCGTTACGCGCACGGACCCGTTCGAGCACCACCAACCGCCGCTCGAAGAACGTGCCGTTCGGTGTGCGGACGAGATCGTGCAGGCTGTCCCTCACCGCGATGACGCTGTCGCGCGCCGCGCCGGAAAAGACGGGATGCGGCGCCCACGGCGCGATCGTGGCGACGCGCCCGCCGTCGACGATCAGCGAGTCCACGCGGATATCGTCGCCGAAGCCGGGCGTGGCCGTCGGGGGCGTCTTGGCCGTGTCTCCGGAGATGATGTACGAGATGTTCCACGGGCCCGTCTCGTCGCGCTTGAGATCGAGCCGGAGGCCGCGCACGGCGAGCCGCCGGATATGAATGGCCTTGTCGAGCAGGTGGCGAATGGCGATCGAGCCTTCGAGATGCTGCGCCGTGACGACGGGCACGCCGGCGGTATCGACCAGCGACACATTTTCGACCACGATGCGCGTGGGACTGATCGATCGTAGCACCCCGACCCGCAGCGTCCCTCGCCCGCCAAACAGACCGTTCGCGCTGGAGATCACCGTGCGAAGCAGCCATCGGCGGCCGCTCTCGGTGTTCACGGCGAGATAGTACGAGATGCCCGCTCCACCGATCACCCCGAGCATGATCCCGGCAGCCCACCAGAAGCGCCGCTGCCGCGACGACCGACCGGGGGCGGTTTCGGCAACGGCGGTCGTGTGTGGCGACGCCATCAGAACGCCTGCCCGAGGCCGAAGTGGAACGTGAGCCGAGAGAGGACGCCGCGGCTGGTCGTCGGGCGGTACGTGCTGGGACACTCGAAAATGTCGCTCGCGCGTGGATCGCTGAGATCGCGAGGACTCGCGCATAGGATCTCGCCGGTGGTGCCCGTGTTGTCGCCCGACGTGAAGAACAGGGCGCGACCGGCCCGAGGCTCGTACGGCTGATAGCCGACATCCACGCGGAACGGCCCCAGCGGCGTCACAATGCGCAAACCGAGCCCAGGCGTTGCCCGAAGGGTCCCCCACCGGAAGCCTTCGGAGTGCGTTTCCCAGACATTGCCGGCATCGACGAAGGCGGCGAACTGCAGCTCTTCGGCAATGAAGCGAAAGCCGCGGCGCCACTCGAGATTGGCCACGACCATCGCGGTGCCGCCGCGGGGCACCGCCCGATCGTAGCCGGCGCCGTCTTTCACCACGACCACGCGTTGCCCATTGGCGCCGACGGTGTCGCGGACGCTGGCGCCCGAGACCACGTACACCAGCGGCCCGAGCAGATTCTGCTGGTACCCGCGCACGGAGTTCTGGCCGCCGGCGAAGAGGCGTTCCTGCTGCGGGATCAACGGCGACCCGTCGACCAGCTCGGCACCGGGGGCGAACGCCCGAGACATCTGGACCCGCGTGCCGATCACGCCGCCCGCGAAACGGACATACGTGGACGCTTCTCCTGTGCCGCGATAAAACACGAGCGACTTGACGAGAGGCGAGAACGTTTCGCCGGCCCGTACATCGCCGCGCACGCGCCATCCGCGCGACGGATTGACGGCGTCATTGGTGTGATCGTGCGATGCGCTGGTACTCACGATACCCACGCTGCGTCCGAACAGCGACAGGGCGAAGTCCGCCGGGCGGCATTGGCCGAATCGTGCGCAGGACACGGCGGGATCGGTGATCGTTTTGCCGTTCTCGTACTGAAAGCCGGCGGTGCCGGCCGTGCGCGTGGTGAACTGCCGCGAGAGTTCGACGAGCGCACCGACGCTCGTTTCCCGCAGGTACGCGAACGGCTCACCGCGCCGCTCACTGTACACCGTCAACACCGGCTGGACGGGCCACCCGAACAGACGCGTGTTCGACAGGGTGGAGCCGACATAGTAGTTCAGCTTCTCACTGAAGGGATCGACCCGCAGCGCCCCGGAGCAGAGCGCCGGCGCGAAATCCGCCGGGGTGCCGACACCGATCTTGGAGGCGCGCGCCGAGAGTTCCAGCCGACGACCGACGCCAAGGAAGCCACGGTCGGTGACGCGCCCCTGCATGCGGATGCAGTCCTGCGTGGCCCAACCCAAACCGACGCGCGCGGCGCGGGTGCGGGCCTCGGCGACCGCGACCCGCAGGTCCAGTACGCTGTCGCGGACGCCGGTGAGCGGCGTCAGGGTGTCGATGAGCACCAGACGAAAGGCTTCGGAGCGATACAGATCGCGCTGCGCATCGAGGATCGCGCTGGCCCGGAATCGATCCCCCGAGCGGATCGCGACCAGACGCGCCACAGCCGCCGAGTCGACCCGTGGTCTCCCGTCCTGCAGTGGCTGCACCTCGATATGCACGGTGCCAATCGACACCGCGCGTCCCGGGGCAAAGCTCAGCGTGAGCGTGACGCGTGCGGCGGCGGAATCGATCACGACCTGGCTCTGCGGGCGCGGGGCACGCGCATACCCGGCATCCCGCAGGCGCGCGACGACCCGATCGATGGTGCTGTCAACGCGCGTGCGGTCGAAGCGCTTATGCTCGAGGGCGCGCAGCGGCGCGTCGAAGCCGCGCGTGCCGGCCGCGGGCTCGGGGAGCCCGTGAATCTGTATCGTATCGAGGATCGCTTCGGGGCCTGGCGTGATCGCGAAGCGCAGCCGCACGCCATCGGGCCGACGATCGATGGTCGGCATCACCGAGGCTTGGAACCACCCAACCTGCCGATGCATGACGGCCAGCCGCAGCGCATCGCGGCGGAGTTCGAGTGAATCGAGGCAAGGCGTCGCACCGATGCGAAACCAACGCGTCTTTATCCCCGGCTCGTGGGTGACGATGCTGGCGGCGAGCGTGATCGCATCGAAGCGTGGGCTCCCGCTAAACTTCACCGACTGTACGCGCTGCGCCTTGTCGCAACGGGTCACACGCTGCGCACTCGCCTGCAGCGGCCAGAACGCCACTGCGACAGCGAGCAGAGGAATCACCAACGGAAAGCTCGGGAATACTTGAGGGCGGCCCATGCGTCTACGGAATGTAATTCGAGCCGGTCTCCCTGCCGTGTGGCTCGCCTGGGTGATTCCAGTTTATCGCCCATTCGGCGACTGTTCATGGACCGTTCATCGCGCGGGGGTACATTCAATGTGCGAGTCCTTTCCGTCATCCATTGGAGCGCCTGCATGATCCCGATCACTGACGTTGCGGTTGGCTTTCTCATGGCGTGGCAGGCCGCCGTGTCTCCAGAGCAGACGGCCCTCACGGGTCGTCCAGACTCCCTCCCTCAGCCCCGTGCGGCCACCGTGATGCAGCCGGTGGGACTGACGAGGCTTTCGGCAGATACCGTGCCACGCGTTCGCCGTAAGGCGTTCGTGTACAGCGATGGGTACGCCACCCGTGTGCGAATCCACAAGATTCTCAGCTGGGGCATGCTCCCGTTGTTCGCGGCGTCGTACTTCTCGGGCGACCAGCTGCTCGAGAACGGGTCCGACGCCCCGTCGTGGGCACGCACCATGCACGGTCCAGCCGCCACCGGCAGCGCCATCCTCTTCGGCGCGAACACCGTCACCGGGGGGTGGAACCTCTGGGAAGGCCGCAAAGATCCCAACGGGCGCACCCGCCGCATCCTGCATAGCGTGCTCTTCACGGCGGCGAGTGGCGGTTTCGCCTACGCGGGGACGAAGCTCGCGGACGACGCCGAGGAGAACCTGAACGCGCGTCGCAACCACCGCAACGTGGCGCTCGGTTCGATGGGTGTCTCCACGGTGAGCTGGCTGATCATGTTGATCGGCAACTGACCTCTCTTCCGCCAACGCCACCCGATGCTCGAAACGCTGACCACGCTGCTCCTCCCCTGGTCGGAGCTCTATGCCGACAGCGCATGGATTCCTACCGTGATTCTGGCCGTGCACGTGCTGGCGCTCTTTGGGGGCGGCGGCATCGCGATCGCG
>JBBARJ010000163.1:0-7977 GCA_040399825.1 Gemmatimonas sp. | reverse complement strand
GAACGCGATCACCGGTTGATCGCGTCGAACTCGTGCTCGTAGTAGCGAACGAGGACCTGATCATTCAGCCGGTTCGCCAGCGCCGGCACGCGCTGCATGTCGGCCGGAAAATCGAATAACGCGGGGACGGTGGACGCCGTGAGATACCGAAGGCCGCTCGGCAGCGTGGCGGGCGGCGCGTAGCTGCTGATCCCGGCAATCACGAAGCCCCACTCGCCGAAACTGGGCACGTACACGTGATACGGCCACGTTCGCAGTCCGGCGCCTTCGAGCGTGGTCACGATACTCCAGAACGACTGACGTGCGAACATGGGCGACGTGCTCTGCACCACCAGGAAACCACCGGGCGCGATGTGTTGCTTCACCAGCCGGTAGAACGCACTCGTGTACAGCTTGCCCACGTGATAGTTGGACGGGTCGGGGAAATCGATGACCACGAAGTCGAACTGCACCGCCGAGCTGTCGAGCCACGTGAAGGCATCGGCGTTCACCACGCGCACCCGACGGTCGGTGAGGGCGTTGGCGTTGAGGCCGGTGAGTCGCGGGTGCTGCTGAAAGAGCGCCGTCATCCCTTCGTCGAGATCAACCAGCGTGATCTGCTGCACATCGGGATACTTGAGAATCTCCCGCACCGCGAGCCCGTCGCCGCCGCCCAGCACCAGCACGCGGCCGCGCGCCGTCGCCGCCGACAAACCGGGGTGCACGAGCGCTTCGTGGTAGCGGTATTCGTCGCGCGAGGCAAACTGCAGGTGCCCGTTCAGATACAGGCGCAGATCATCCTTCCAGCTGGTGAGCACGATGCGCTGATAGCGGGTGTCCTTGGCCAGAATGATCGGATCGGCATACATACCTTCTTCGGCCAGCGTGGTGATGCGCTGTCCCTTCCAGAGGCCGGCACTGAGCACCAGCAACGCCAGCACTCCGCCGGCACGCAGCCAATTCTTGCGCGGCAGCACATCGCGGAACAGCCACGTGCTCCAGAGGCCGACCATCACGTTGATCACGCCGAACAACAAGGCCGACCGTACGAGCCCGAGTCGGGGCACCAGCAGCAACGGAAAGAGCAGCGACGCGAAGAGTGCGCCGATGTAGTCGAACGTGAGCACGTTGGCGACCACATCTTTGAAGCTGAACCGGTCCTGCAGAATGCGCATGAGCAGCGGAATCTCGAGCCCCACGAGAATGCCGATGAACAACACAATGCCGTACAGCGTTGGGCGGAACGCGTCGGTGTACGCAAAGGCGAGAAAGAGCAGCAGCGAACTCAGGCCGCCCACCACGCCGACCAGCATTTCCACCACCACGAAGCGCGTGACGAGCCCTCGTACCACAAAGCGCGAGAGCCAGCTGCCAATGCCCATCGCGAACAGGTACGTGCCGATGATCGTCGAGAATTGCGTGACGCTATCGCCGAGCAGGTACGACGCCAGCGCGCCGGCTACGAGCTCATAGATGAGCCCACACGCGGCGATGAGACAAACAGAGATGAACAGCGCGAGGGGCACTTAGTGAATCGCAGCGGCAACGATGATGCCGAGGGCGATGGCGACCGAGCCCATGAGAATGGCGGCCGCGGTGTTCTTCTTCACGCCGATCTCGTCCCACAGCTTTCCTGGGGTGAGTACGTCGATGACGATGAAGGCGAGAATGAACATCACCACGCCGATCAGCGCATAGGCCGCAGAGCTGAGCGCGTTCTGAACGAACTGATCCATCACAGGAGCCTCACTTGCCGCGGAGCGTACGCCCCGGGATGTAGTACGAAGAGCGATACGCGCCGGGATTGTCGCGCACCGACCGGGGATTGTTTCGGGACTCATTGGCGCGGGTGAGACTCCAGCCGCGGTACTGGGCCGTGCCCAGCACCGCCAGCACGGCGACCGCCCACAGGGTGTAGAGACGCGCGCCCATCAGTGCCTCCCTCTACGCATCGTCATCGCTACGGCCGCTGGACGTGGGGGCGTGATCACTTTCCGCCCAGCGTCGACTTTCGAAACTGGCGGCAGGAAGGAAGGACAGGACCAGGGGCACCAGCAGCGCCAGCAGCGCGATACCGTAGAAGCCGTAGTGTGGCACATCGCGACGGATGCGCATGGTATAGGACGCCGACGCCCGCCCCGGCTCGCCGCCCTCGGCCTGCACGCGCAGGAAATAGCGGCCGGCCGGCACCGACGCGATGCGCACCGTCTCGCGCTTGTCGCCCTCGGTCCACGAGCCGTCGCTGTCGGCGCCGTGATAGTAGCTGAGCTGCCGCGTGACTTCGCGGGTTTCCCCAGTCGTCTCATTGATCAGCGACAACACGAGAAAGAGCCAGTCGTTGTCGAGATCAGACTCGAGATCGATCGCCACATTGGACGTGCGCCCATCGAGGTCGAACGCATCGGTCACCGAGGCCTGCTCTTCCTGCGCGCGAGAGGACGTGAGCGTGCGCTCGAAGACGGTGCGGTTACCGGCCAGCGTGACGTTCAGCACGAGCATCAGCACCAGCGCGCTCAGCGCGAGCGCGAACCGCGCCATCATGCGCTTGGGCGTGTTGGCGTGCGGATTGGGCTGATTCGCGAACACGCCGATGGGCTGCGCGAGCGGCTTCGACAACCCGAACGCTTTTTGAATGATCTCGGGCGGCGTGTACGTGCCCAGCGACCACGTGGTCTCGTTGTCTGAGGCTTCGGCGCTCAGGATATACGGCGGCGCCACGAAATCGCGGCCCACGACGCGGTCGCCCATGCGCAGTTCCCACGGGAACTCGCCGAGGGCTGCGGTGGTGCAGGCGGTGGCCGTCTGGAAGTGCTTGTACGTGGTGCCGTTCAGCTCCACGGTGGGGCGCGCCCCACCCACTTCGCGCTCAGGACGCCGGCGCAGCTTTTCGATGACGTTCCAGTGTCCCTGATACTCCGAGAGATACAGGAAGCCGCGATACGGATTGAAGCAGACGTACTCGGTCCACGAGTAGTCCGTATCTTCCACGCTGATGGTGACGACCTGAAAGCCGATCACCTCCCATGGCGCCCCCTTCCAGGTCCCGCGCGTACCGAGGGGGATGCGCGGCTGCGCGGTGACCTTTTCACCGTACTGGAGAATCTTGAGATTTTCATCGGTGGCGTCGAGCTGCGCCCCGCAGGCACCGCACACGACCGACACCGCCCAGCCTTGCGCGTGCAGCTCGATGGCCGCTCCGCACGAGGGACAGTTGAAGCCGGCCGCCTTGGGCACGCGCGCGGTTGGCGTCTCGAACGGCGCTACCATCCGTCGAACTCCCGCAGATTCCGCAGGCGCAGGTCGTCGAAGGTCACGTACTCGCCCAGGAACAGCATCGGCGGTGTGTCGGAGCCGTCAATCGTGGCCAGTCCATGCTGCGCGTTGAGCAGATCGATGAACAGACAGGCCGACTTCTCCCATGTGGTGAACGGAAGCTCTCCCTCGGTGCCGAGGTAGCGGGCCTCGGTGATGCTGGCCACCTCGTAGGGCGTGTCGTTCCAGAAGTACGTTTCGCCCACCCGCACCTGCATGACGGCGGGCACTTCGAAGTCCGACGGCGCGGCAATCGTCATGGCGTATTCGAGCTGGGCATCCGACAGCCACGCGCTGGCGCCGTCGTCGAGCACGCAGTGCCACTCGTTCCATTTACCACGCGCCCACCCGTAGGCGATGCGCCCGACGACCACGAACCGCTGATCGTGCCACTGTCCTTTGGTACCGATCTGGATCGGTGACCCGGTGGCGGGGAAGTCGGCTTGTTGCCCAAGCGTGGCGAGGTCGAGATCACGCCGCACCAGCACCGACCGACAGTAGCCGCAGGTGGTCTGCACCGCTTGTGCCCACAGGAAACGCACCGGCGCGCCGCAATTCGGGCACGCCACACCATGCGGCTGCGGAACGGTCACCGGACGGCCTCGAGGGCAGCCGGCAGGCTCACATATTCACGAGCAAGTTCGCGCACGCGCACGGCCTGTGCTCCCAGCAACGCCGCGAGCCGCGCCTCCCAGTTCCACGCAGCGCGCGGTGTGCAGCAGAACAGGTTGAGGCACGCCGACGCGTGCTCGGGGAACGTGTGCACGGTGAGATGCGACTCGGCGAGCATGAGCATCCCCGTGATCCCGCCGGGCGCCGGAAACTGATGCCACACGGGCTCGCCCACCGGATGCAACGACAGCTCGTGCACGACGGCGCCAAAGAGCGCGCGCAGCGACGCTGGATCGGCGAGGCGCACGGGATCGCACCCGTATGCCTCGACGACCCATTCGCTGCCGGCGTGCTGCCCCGACGGAATCACGCGATTCGTGTTCTCATGCGCGGTCGCCGCGTCAGCTCTGCGGCGCGCCGCAGGACGAACAGAACTTGGCGGCGGCCGGCAGTTTGGCGCCGCAGTTCGTGCAGAACTTGGTGTCACCGGAGGGCGCGTCTCCCGCGACCGCACCCGCCGCCGCGCCCGCACTGACCGCCGCGTTGTTGGGCGCAGCGGGTGCCGGTGTGCCCGTGGCCCCGCGCAGGGCATCACTCACGATGCCACCGAGTCCGACGCCAGCCCCGATGCCGGCGGCGAGTCCCGCCATCCCACCCGTGTTCGCGGCGGCAATCGGAATCGACTGCGCCGCCTGGAACTGCGTGTACTGACGCAGGTCGCCGATCATGTTCATCGAGATGCGCTCATCGAGCCGCTTCTGCAGCTCGTCGGGGAGCGACAGGTTCTCGACGGTGAACGACTCGAGCGCGAGCCCGAGCTCGGCGAAGGCCGGCTGCACCGACGTGGCAATCTGCTTGGCCAGCTCCGCCTGATTGGCCGCCATGTCCAGGAACGGCACCTGCGCGCTGGCGAACGCCGACGTAAAGCCGCTCATGATCGCGTTGCGCAACGCCGGATCGATCTGCGCCACCGTGTACGCAGCGTCGGTGGCGCCGACCTTTGCTTGGAACACCGCCGGATCGGACACGCGGAACGCGTACATGCCGAAGGCGCGCAGGCGCACCGCACCGAATTCCTTGTCACGGATCGTGATCGGCTGCTGTGTACCCCACCGCTGTCCCGTTTGGACGCGGGTGGAGAAGAAGTACACGTCGCTCTTGAACGGCGACTGGAACGCCTTGTCCCAATTCTGGAGATTCGTGAGTAACGGCAAATTCGCCGTGACGAGCGTATGCAACCCCGGCGAGAACAGGTCCGCCGCACGACCTTCGTTCACGAAGAGCGCGAGCTGCGATTCCCGAACGGTCAGCTGGCCGCCGCTCTGGATCTCCATGTCCTGCATGGGGAAGCGATACATGAGGACGCCGGGACCGGATTCGGTCCACTGGATGACGTCGATGAACTGCTTACGGAGAAAATCGCCCAGTGCCATGGAAGCCGCTCCCGATTCGTTAGAGAAGACGTGACCCTACGGAGCGCGCGGGAGAAAGTGTCATCGCCTCCCGTCGCGCGGGCATCACTTCACGATGTGGAAGGTCGACTGACGGCCGAACGCCCACCGCACCTTGCCGCTCGCGTCGATGATCACGTCTTCTTCCTGCGCCGAGCGAACCTGCTGGTTGTTCCACTCCGGCACCGGGGTGGTGGCCTGCAGTTCGATGGAGTACCACATGCCCGGAATGATCTTGTGGTCACCACGCCCCGGCACGCCGTCCTGATAATCCCACAGGCCGATCAGCGCGCCGGCGCCATGACCGTGCAACCCGATGGGGTGCGAATACTCGGTACCGTCGATTTTTTCGTCGCGCATGCGCTTGAGCGTGGCCGCCAGCACCTCATTGCCGGTGCGGCCCGGCCGGAGTTCCTCGACCGTGATATCCTGCAGTCGGTTCGACGCGCGCATCGCGTTCTTGAGCCCCGCCGGCACGTCGGTCTCGCCCTCGCGGAGCACGTAGCCGTTGTGCTGCGTGTCGGTGTTGAGCCCCAGCGCCGTGATGCCGAAGTCGCAGTGCAGCATGTCACCACGCAGAATGGTGGGATTGACGCCCACCAGCTCCGGGCTGCCGAACTGCCGCTGAATTTCGACGCTCGGCTGGAACCAGGTGGAGAGCCCGAGATCACTGATGCGCTGGCGCATCCACCAGACCACGTCGTCGGCCTTCGTCACGCCGGGCGTGATGACCTTGTTGGAGAACGCTTCCTGAATGATCTCCCACGCCACCCGATTGAGCTCGCGGAACATGGCCTCCTCTTCGGGCTGGCGCGCCGCGACCAGATCGACCGCCAGCGCTTCGGCGGGCACCACCTTGGCCGCCCACACCGGTCCGATCGCCTGCAGCATGCCGTCCCGCTCCCCGCTGGCGAGGCCGTCGGCGAAGGCGAAGGTGCGCGAGGTGTTCACGGCGATCTTCTTCGGCTGCCGCTCCTCGATGACCTGCTTGAGGATGCTCCACTGCTCGTCCCCCCAGAGCTCGGCCTGCCGGTCGGTGGACCGGCTGCCGGCGGCGGGGGCGGACACGGCCTTCATGCTGCGCACCGCCTTGAACACGTTCCCCTGTGACGTGCCGCCGAGCGCGATGCGCTCGATCCCGGCCGCCCCGCGATCGAAGAACACATAGATCGTACGCCGGCGCGCGGCGAACGTCGTGGGCGACGTGATGGCGGTGAACACGGGGTCTTCGTTGTACTCGCGCATCGGCACGACCCACATGTCCACGCCCTCGCGGCGCATGAGCGCGGGCAGCGTGCGCTCCATGCGCAGTTCGAGCCACTGTTGCTGCTTGAACGCCTGCTCGCGCAGCGTGCCGAAGGGGCGGAGCGTGTCGGCGGCCGTCGAACCGGAGGTCCGGGTGCCTGGGGTGGCCGGCGTGACCACGGGCTGGGCAGCGAGCGTGAATGCCGGCGTGGACACCGACGCGGCGGCCAGCAAGAGAACGGGAAGAATGCGCACAGAGAGGCCTGCGGTTTGGGTTATGCTTCGCGAGTCGGGACTTCGCGCGGTTCCATGGCGCGACGGACCAATTGCACGGTGCCGCCCAACACGAGCGCGAAGACGGCGAGTACGAGGGTGCGCTCGACGAGGGTTTGGCCGGCCATCGACCACCAATCAGCCCACGCGGCCACGCGTGATCCCACGCGCTCGCGGGAGAAAGCGATGAGCAGGGAGCTGGTACCCAGTTCGGCGAACACTTCAACGATCAGGAACAGGGCCACCCGAGGCGGCCATCGCTTCACCGGGAAATTGCCGAGATGCCAGGTGAGCATGCCACAGAGGAACAGCACGCCACCCACGAGCCCACCGACAAAGAGCATCCAGTTCGTGCTGGCCAGGAGCGCGGCGCGCCCAAGACGCAGCAGCACGCCGGTGATGCCCGCCGGCTCCACTGTACGGATCGCGAACGCGCGCAGCGGATGCAGGCGCTCTTCGCCCCAGTGGACGACGTCTTTCGGAAAGAACCGGCTCATCTTGGCAAGCTACGTCCCGTCGTGGAAGACGCCAGCCTTTCCCGCGAGCGGCTAGCGGCCCGCGACGTTTCCCAGCAGGAACTGCAGGCTTTCGGCGGCGTGCGCCTGCCAATAGCTCCAAGTGTGCGCGCCGGGCCACTCGGCGTAGCGATGCGGCACCCCCACACGGGTGAGCGTGGCGTGCAGATCGCGATTCTGGTCGACGTAGGCGTCAGCGACGCCCACGTCGAACATCAGCTGCGGTAGCGGCGGCGCACCAGTGGCAGCCCGTTGCTGGAGGCGTTGCTGGAGGCGCTGCGCCATGTGTCCGGGGTCGCGCGCATTCCAGCCGATGGTATCCTTGCCCATCACCCAGCGCAGGTCCGACCACAGATTCCGCGCGGCCGCCTGCAACTCGACGGTCGTGTTGGCGTAGCGCGGGGGCGGTGCAAACGGTGTGGGGCCGAGGTAACGCGGCGACACAACGCCCGAGTGACTGGCGGCGGCGGCAAACACCTCGGGATACTGCAACGCGACGGTGAGCGCGCCGAAGCCCCCCATGCTCAGGCCGGCGATGCCTCGGCTCTCGCGGCGGGCGATCGTGCGATAGCGCGTGTCCATGTGCGTCA
>JBBARJ010000162.1:3879-8006 GCA_040399825.1 Gemmatimonas sp. | reverse complement strand
CACCGCCAACCAGGCCCGCGGTGGAGATGGAGTGGTGCGGCGCGCGGAACGGACGTGCCGGGGTGGCACTGGTGGGGACCTGCTCGGGGCCGAGCAACCCGGCGACGGAATGAATGGCGAGTACTTCGAGGGCTTCCTGCTCATCGAGTGGCGGGAGTATTCCGGGCAGTCGACGGGCGAGCATCGTTTTGCCGGCACCCGGCGGACCAACCAACAATAGGTTGTGCGATCCGGCCGCCGCGATTTCGAGCGCGCGTACCGCGAGTAACTGCCCGACCACATCGCCAAGGTCTGGTGTGTCATCGGGGGGCACGTCGGTGCGACGCGGTCGGGTGTCGCTGCGGGCCGAGCCGTCGCGTAGTGCGTGTACCAGTTCTTCGAGGGTGCGTGGTGCCATCGCGCGCGCGCTCGGCACACGAAGCGCTTCCGCCAGATTATCCGGTGGAACGATCAGCAGGGCGTCGCTGGTCGCGGCCACGTGCCGCGCCACAGCGAGCACCCCGCGTACGCTCCGGAGGTGGCCGTCGAGGCCAAGTTCCCCCACCGCACAGGTGTGCTGCAGCACGTCGGCCGGCAGTTGCCCGCTGGCGGCGAGCAGGGCGAGCGCGATGGGGAGATCGAACGCGGTACCGGTTTTGGGCAGATCGCCAGGCTGCAGATTCACCGTAATCCGTCGCGGAGGAATCGTGAATCCGGAATTCGCCAGCGCCGCGTGTACGCGGTCGCGGCTTTCCTTCACTGCCGTCGCGGCGAGCCCGACGAGCGTCCACTGAGGTAGCCCATTGGCTACATGCACCTCGACGAGCACGTCGAGGGCATCGATGCCGAGTACGGCGGCGGAGGGAGCGGCGGCAAGCATGGGGAGAGTGTACGGCGGGGGGCGCCGGTCACTGTCATCGGAATGCGGCGCGCGTTACCACACGAACGCCGACGCGCCGCGCGGTGGGCTCGACGCCCCGGGCTTCGGGGCGTGGTCCGGTGAGGCTCGTTCGGGGTATATGCTCAGGGTCAGGATATCCGATGTCGGGGCTTCCCGCGTCAGGGCGCCGCCCGAAGCGACCGCTGCCGCTTGGGAGGGGGTGGCCGTACCTTCCCGTTTCACCTTCGACTCTCGCTCCCTTGGGCTGTCTCTCTCGAATCGGCTGCCTCGTGGTCCTCGCCGTTGGTGGCGTGGGCGCATTCTGGCTGTACGGCGATCGCTTGCCGTCGCTGCTGTCACGCGCGGCGTCGGGCGCCGCGAGCCGGGTCACCGACGCGGCGACGCAGGCCAGCGAGCGGCTGGACAGCAGTCGGGGGGCGCGCGTCGCGTCCGAGAACGAGGCCGCGCGCCGGACCGACCGGGCGCCGCAGGAGCAGTCCGTCGCGTGGGCGCGCCTCTCGCCGGGGGGAACGGCCGGCCGCGAGGCGATGGCTCGCCTGTCGCGTCGCAACGGACCGGCGTATGTCTCGTTGCGCGCTCCCGAGCTGGCCGGCCTGTTGGCTCTCGGCGTTTCGAAGGCCTGGCCCGCCACGGCATCACGGCCGGACATTGCGCTTGTGGACGAGCAGCTGCTGATGCGGACGGTCGTGGATCGGCGCGACCTGGCCGGCGACGGCGCGTTACGTGACCTGCTCGGTGTGGCGCTGGACGGTCGCGACACGGTGCGCATGGCCGGCACGTTCGGTCTCGTGCGTCCGGGGCTGGCGGCGTATCGCGTACGCGAGTTGCGCATGGCGGGCGTCGATGTGCCACCACGGTTGATTCCCGCGTTGCTCCGTACGATTCGTCGCGCGGCCGCGGCCGACACGCTGCCCGCGGATGCGCTCCCGATTCCGTTGCCCACGGCGGTCGCTGACATTCGCGTGGCCAAGGGCAAGGTCACTCTCTATAAGGCGGTGGTGCCATGAGCGCGCGTCGCATTCTCGTGGTGGACGACGAACCGGGTATCCGTCAGGCCCTCGGTCAGCTGCTCGAGTACGAGGGCTACGAGGTCAAGACGGCGACGGGTGGTGCCGAGGGCATCACGATCTACGACAGCTTCCGTCCGCAGCTCGTGTTTCTCGACGTGAAGATGGCGGGGCTCGACGGCCTCGAGGTGCTGAAGCGCCTGCGCCAAGCCGATCCCAACGCCACCGTGGTGATGATCAGCGGTCACGCCACGATTCAGACGGCGGTCGAGGCCACACAGCTCGGCGCGTACGATATTCTCGAGAAGCCGCTCGACACCGATCGCGTGCTGGTGTTGCTGCGCAACGCCTTCGAAACGCGCCTGCTCACGGAAGAGAACGAGCGGCTGCGCGAAACGATCGAATCGCGCTACGAGATCGTGGGCCGCACGTACGGGATTCGCGCGCTGCTGGAACGCATCGACAAGGTGGCGGGCACACCGGCGCGCGTCCTCATCACGGGCGAGAACGGGACGGGCAAGGAGCTGGTGGCGCGGGCGATTCATCGCGGCTCGCTGCGCGCGAAGAAGCCGTTCGTGGAAGTGAACTGCGCGGCGATTCCGTCGGAGCTCATCGAGAGCGAGTTGTTCGGTCACATGAAGGGCTCGTTCACCGGGGCGATCGCCGATCGGGCGGGCAAGTTCGAACAGGCCGATGGCGGCACGCTGTTTCTCGACGAGATCGGCGACATGTCGTTGAGCGCACAGGCCAAGGTATTGCGCGTGTTGCAGGACGGGGTTGTCACCCGTATCGGCGGCAGCAAGCCGATTCAGGTGGACGTGCGCGTGCTCGCCGCGACGAACAAGAACCTCGAGGAAGAGATCGCCAACAGCCGGTTTCGCGAGGATCTGTTCTACCGGCTCAATGTGGTGCCGATTACGGTGCCCGCGCTGCGGGAGCGTCGCGAGGATATCGAGCAGCTCGTGGTGTATTTCCTGCAGCAGTTCGCGGCCCGTGACGGCTTGCCGGCGCGCGGCATCACCGACGAAGCATTAGTTCGGCTCTCGGCGCTCGACTGGCCCGGCAACGTCCGCGAATTGCGGAACACGGTGGAACGGTTGGTCATTCTGGCCAGCGCGGCCACGATCGCGGCGGCCGATGTGGACCGCCTGGTGGGGAAACGGTCGGCCGAACCGGCGGGGCTGGGCCACTTGGTGGAGTGCACGACCTTCGAGGAGTTCAAGGTGGCCGCCGAGCGGGCGTTTCTGCTGGCCAAGCTGCGCGCTTTCGACTGGAACGTGTCGGAGACGGCGCGGGCGCTGGATATGCCCCGGTCGAATCTCTACAAAAAGATTGAGCGTTATGCGTTAACGCGAGAAAGCACGCCGGCGTGAGATATGCCTGACCTTCAGCCCGACTTGGTATGAGCGACCGCAACTGGGAAGCCGAACTGGCGAAGATCGATAAGCAGCTGGCCTCGGTGTCTGACGAGGCGCTGCTGGCCGAGCGCAAGGCGGTGGCGCCGGCAAAATCGGCGGGGCGCACGGTCGCCGCGCCCGCGATCGCGGCGGCGGCTCGCTCGGCGGCGCCGGCAGCGTCGTCGGCCGGCGCTTGGCGCGGCTGGGTGAAA
The DNA here is from genome assembly GCA_040399825.1 of Gemmatimonas sp. GTDB lineage: Bacteria > Gemmatimonadota > Gemmatimonadetes > Gemmatimonadales > Gemmatimonadaceae > Gemmatimonas. Next base: position 4,510 of record JBBARJ010000162.1, on the reverse strand, counting down.
GTGGCCATCGCCGTCGGTGCCGCGGCGGGGCTGATGTTCTGGCCGTGGCCGACGTCGTGCGGCGGGCCGCTGATCGGATTTACGGCCGCCACCGGTGCGGTCGCGTTGCTCGGCGCCTGGAGCGCGGTCGGCACGTGGCGCCACCGTTTGGGGCTCGCGCACGTCGCGTCGTTGCTGGTGGTCGTGTGCGGGCTCGCGCTGGGTGCGCGCGAGGTGCTGCCCCGCGTAGGCTATGCGGCGCCGACGCCGGCGCGCAGCGAAGGCTGGAGCTGTCCGGCCCCGTCGGTCGGTCCTCCCTCAGTAGGTCCGGTGGCGATTCCGAGCTAAATTTGAGAGATGACGACTTTTCACAACTTTATTGGGGGCGCGTGGGTCGCGCCGTTGACCGGCGACTATTTCGAGAATCGCAATCCGGCCGACCAGCACGACCTGATTGGCCGCTTTCCCGCGTCTGGCGTCGCCGACGTGGAAGCCGCCGTGGTCAGCGCGCAGCGCGGGTTTGAGCGCTGGAAGCGCACCCCGGCACCGGCGCGTGGTGATGTGCTGCGTCGGGTCGGCGACCTGATGGCGGCGCGCAAGGAAGAGATCGCGAATCTGATGACGCGCGAGATGGGCAAGCCGCTGGCGGAAA
>JBBARJ010000162.1:0-3779 GCA_040399825.1 Gemmatimonas sp. | reverse complement strand
AAGGAAGAGATCGCGAATCTGATGACGCGCGAGATGGGCAAGCCGCTGGCGGAAACGCGCGGCGATGTGCAAGAAGGCATTGATACGGCGTACTACGCGGCCACCGAAGGACGACGCCTGTTCGGTCATACCGTGCCGAGCGAACTCGCCAGCAAGTGGGCAATGAGCATGCGCCGCCCCATCGGGGTGTGCGGGCTGATCACGCCGTTCAATTTCCCGATGGCGATCCCCACGTGGAAGGCGTTCCCGGCGCTGCTGTGCGGTAACTCGGTGATTCTCAAGCCCGCCGAAGATGTGCCGCACACGGCCACCGTGCTGGTGGAGATTCTCCTCGCGGCCGGACTGCCGCCCGAAGTGATCCAGCTCGTCCACGGCATGGGTGAAGTCGTGGGCAAGGCACTCGTGGAGCATCCGCAGGTACCGGTGATCTCGTTCACGGGCTCCACCGAAACGGGACGGTTCGTGGGGGAAACGTGCGGTCGCATGCACAAGCGGTTGTCGCTCGAAATGGGTGGCAAGAACGCGCAGATCGTGCTCGACGATGCCGATCTCGATCTCGCCATCGACGGCGTGCTGTGGGGTGCCTTCGGTACGACGGGACAACGGTGCACCGCCACCAGCCGGTTGATTCTGCAACAGGGCATTCACGACACGTTCGTGGAGCGTCTCGTGGCGCGGGCGCAGGCGCTCGTGCTGGGCGACGGGCGCGTAAGCGGCCACGAGGTCGGTCCGCTGGTGAACGAGGCGGCGCGCGAGAAGGTCGAGCGCTACGTGCAGATCGGGAAGGAGCAGGGGGCCACGTTGCGCTGCGGCGGCGCAAGGGCCACGGGTGGCGCGCTCGACCAAGGCTTCTTCTTTCAGCCCACGATCTTCACGAACGTGACGGCCGGCTCACGGCTGGAGCAGGAGGAAATCTTTGGACCGGTGCTGTCGGTGATCCAGGTCGCTACCGTCGAGGAGGCTTTCGCGGTCAACAACGGAGTCCGCTACGGACTGTCGTCGTCGGTGTACACCAGCAACGTCAATGTCGCGTTCCGCGCGCTGCAGGACCTCGACAACGGCATCACGTACGTGAACGCCCCCACGATCGGCGCCGAGGCACATCTGCCGTTTGGCGGCGTGAAGGAAACGGGCAACGGACATCGCGAAGGCGGCTGGGAAGTGTACGAGTTCTACTCGGAGACCAAGGTGGGCTACGTGGATTATTCCGGAGCGCTCCAGCGCGCCCAGATCGACAATTACTGAAGACCTGATGGCGCGGACCACCGATCACCGCGCGAACGCCCTGCGGGCGGCCAATGGCCGCTCGCATCGGCGTGCGACTTCGTTCGGCTGGCTCTGGGAATGGGCCAAGGTACTGCTGCCGGCCGTGCTGCTGTTTCTGGTGCTCCGCACCTTCGTCGTCGAAGCCTACAAGATCCCTTCGGGCAGCATGGAGCGCACGCTGCTCGTGGGGGACTTCGTGCTGGTGAACAAGTGGCTATACGGGGCAGAGGTCCCGTACACACGGAAGCGGTTGCCGGCCGTGCGGGCACCGCAACTCGGCGACCTGCTCGTGTTTCAATGGCCGGCCGACCCGTCCACGAGTTTTGTGAAGCGCCTCGTGGGTCGCCCTGGCGACACCCTCTCAATGGAGGGCGGGTCCCTGGTGCGGAATGGGCGCCGGCTGCGGGAGCAGTACGTGTCGCACGCCGAGCCGGACGTCGATCCGATGATCGACGCGTTCCGGTGGCAGCGCGGCTACCTCACGAACACCGCGGTGGCGGCGAACATTACGGCCGCTGTTGGTATGCCGCCGATCTACCGCCCGTCGCGGGACAACTGGGGGCCCATCGTCGTGCCGCCCAAGCACCTCTTCGTCCTCGGCGACAATCGTGACAATTCCCTCGATAGCCGCTACTGGGGCTTCGTGCCCGACAGCTTGCTGCGCGGGACACCGTGGCGTGTGTACTACAGTTTCACGCCGGACTCCACGGCGCGCGTCCCATGGCTCACCGGTATCCGGTGGGGCCGATTGGGGGCACGCGCGCGCTAGCCTTCGTGGCCCATTTCGCCGCGCCATGCGTTGACGAGTGGTGCTTCGGTAGTTCACAGTTAAGGGATTACCGGTAAGTTGTTGTATGCAGGACGCCGCGCTCCCCCCCCACCGCGCGGTCGTATGTCCAGTCTCTCTGCCACACGAGCCGCGCTGCCATGGCTGTGACGCCCCCGAAAAAGAAGGTGTCGTACGAGGAAGGCTCTCTCGATCAGTACCTGCGCGACATCAGCGCATATCCACTGATCTCGCGGGAAGAAGAAGCCGAACTTGCGCGTCGGATCCGGGTCGGTGATCAGGAAGCGCTGGACAAGTTGGTGCGATCGAATCTGCGTTTTGTGGTGTCTGTCGCGAAGAAATATCAGAATCAGGGCGTGTCGCTGTCCGACCTGATCAATGAGGGCAACCTTGGCCTCATTCGCGCGGCCCACAAGTTCGATGAGACGAAGGGTATCAAGTTCATCTCGTATGCCGTGTGGTGGATCCGTCAGGCGATTCTGCAGGCGCTGGCCGAGCAGTCGCGCATCGTTCGGGTGCCGCTCAATCGGGCCGGCACGCTGCATCGCATCGGCAAGCGCGCGAACACGCTGCTGCAAGAACTGGGGCGGGAGGCGACACACGCCGAGATCGCCGAGGGGATGGACATCACCGAGGAAGAAGTCGCCAAGACGATGTCGATTTCGCAGGTGCATCTTTCGCTCGACGCGCCGCTGACGCCGGGCGAAGACAACCGCCTGCTCGACTACCTGCCCGACACGAACCACGCCACGCCCGACGAGCAGACCTTCGAGAAGGCGCTCACCGAAGCGATCGAGGATTCCCTCGGCAGCCTCAAGGAGCGGGAGTCGAAGATCCTGCGTCTGTATTTCGGCATTGACGATACGGAACCGATGACGCTCGAAGAGATCGGTTCGCAGCTGGGCATCACGCGCGAGCGGGTGCGTCAGATCAAGGAGAAGGCACTCTCGCGTCTCCGGCACGTTTCACGATCCAAGTCGCTCGAAAGCTTCCTGGGCTGAGCCCGTCCTGATTCTATGGCTTCTACGTATTCCTTCGACGTCACCACCAGCGTCGACCTGCAGGAAGTGGACAACGCGGTCAATCAGACGCAGAAGGAGATCGCCCAGCGAGTCGACTTCAAAGGCGCGCTGGTCGAGATCGAGTTCAAGCGTACCGACAGCATCGTGAACCTCGCCACCGACAGCGACATGCGCATGGAGGCGTTGTTCGATGCGTTGCGCGGCAAGCTGATCAAGCGCGGCGTGCCGGTGAAGAATCTCGACATCGGCGATGTGAAGCCGGGCGGTGGTGACGTGCTCCGCCGAGAGATCAAGCTCAAGATGGCGCTTGATTCCGATCAGGCGAAGAAGGTGTCCGCCACGATCAAAGAGGCCAAGCTCAAAAAGGTCACGGCGAGCATTCAGGGCGATCAGGTGCGCGTGTCGAGCCCCGACAAGGACGCGCTGCAGGACGCAATTGCGGTGCTTCGGAAGGCTGACTTCGAGGTGGAGCTGCAGTTCGGCAATTTCCGCTAGAGGGCGACTAGGCTAGCTTTCCCGGATGCTCAAGTTCGGTCTGGTCACCCTCGGGTGCGATAAAAATACGGTAGACTCCGAGCGGTACCTGGCCGATCTCGTCGCTCATGGCGGCGAACAGGTGACCGATCTGCGTGACGCCGAAGTGGTGGTGGTCAACACCTGCGGCTTTATCGACGCCGCGAAAGCCGAATCGATCGAAGCGATCG
>JBBARJ010000161.1:0-8019 GCA_040399825.1 Gemmatimonas sp. | reverse complement strand
GGGCTTCCGCCATCGCGAGCTCAAGCACCTTCTTGGCGCGCGAGGTATACGGCAGATCAGGTCCGGTCGCCTGTGCCGCTTTCCCCTTCTTGACGGTGTCCTCGATCTTCTGGGTAACGTCGTCGAGATCCACGTTGAGGTTTTGCAGCACCGCCGCCGCAACGCCCTCACCCTCGCGGATCAGGCCGAGCAGGATATGCTCGGTGCCCACATACTCGTGATGCAGACGTGCCGCTTCCTCGCGTGCCATCGCGAGAACCTTCCGCACCCGCTCGGTGAAGTTGTAGCCGTTCATCGTCCCCTCAGGGTCGTAGGGAAGCGGATCATTCGACGCCGCCGCCTTCGCTCACTAATACCTGCCGCACGTATTTGGCGCGCGCCAGATTGGTCTCGCTTTCCGTCAATGTCCGCTGCTCGAGGTGAGCAAGGTGCGCTGACTGGGCAAAGATCAGGAGCTTGTTGAGAGTGTATACACTGAGCGCGGTGATCAGTTTCAGGCCCACCGCCAAACGTACGCCACTCAAATAGTTCATGGCCTCGTCAAAGGTCAGACTGCGGGCGTACCGCAGCGTCCCGTAGGCGCGCCACAACTTGTCCTCGATAATATAGCCCGCGTCACGGACGAGGACACGACGCGCTTCCTCCTCCCGCTCGATCACGTGGCGCACCACGCGGACCAAAAGGTCCTGCAGCTCGTCTTCGGAACGCCCCAGCGTCGTCTGGTTGGACAGCTGAAAGAAGTTCCCGACCACTTCGCTTCCTTCGCCGAACAGGCCGCGATAGGTGAGCCCCATCTGCTGCAGCCCGGACAACACCTTGCCGATCTCCTTCGTCAGCACCAGCCCCGGAAGGTGAATCAGGACCGACGCCCGTAGGCCCGTGCCGGCGTTCGTCGGACAGGCCGTCAGGAAACCAAATTCCCGATGAAACGCATACGGCACCTGCGAGCCAAGTTCGCGATCCAGGCGGTGGACCGACTCGAAGGCCTGCGGGACCGCGAAGCCCGACCGCAGCGCCTGCAGCCGGAGGTGGTCCTCCTCATTCACCAGCAGGCCGACGGAGTCGCCCAGAAACACGGCCGCGCCAGACCGAAGAGGATGCTGAGGGCCGAGTCCCGCCCGCTCCTTGCTGACCAGATGGCGCTCATGGAGCAGCTGCCGGTCGACGGTGGCCAGCTCCTCGAGACGAACCAAGAGGCTCCCACTGAGCGACGGCACGCCCCCCAGTGCGTCCCGGACCTGCGCCAACATCCGCAGGCGCTCGCCATCCCGGGCGCGACCGGTGAAGGCGTAGCCGGACACGTTGCGAGCCAGTCGCATCCGGGTCGAGATCACGACATCCGAGTTCGGGCCCGACGCATCCAGCCACCGCACGCCGCCGTCCGGCAACAGCGTAAGGTCGAGCGCCGGCCGTGGGGACGTCATTCGATCACCTTGATGCGGTCGCGCAACTCGGCGGCCAGTTCGAACTGCTCGGTTTCAACCGCCCGTTGCAAGCGATCGCGCAAATCATGAATCGAGTCGGGCTTCGGCGTCGCAACGTGCGTGACGGGCGCGTCATAGCGCTGCCCCACATGCCGCGAGCTGCCATGGAGGCGGCGCAACAGCTCGCGCAGGCTCTTCTCCATCGCGTCGTAGCAATGTGGACAGCCCAGCCGACCCGTCGCGCGGAAGTCACGCGCCGTGGCCCCGCAGAACGAACAGGCCGCAGCGTCATCACTCGTGGTGGACGCCTGCTGCTGTACCGCCTGCAGAATGTCACCGAGCGGGTGCTGCGTCACCGCGACGGTGGTCTCAACCCCCTTCGCCGCAGCGCACTTCTCGCAGAGGTGAAGCTGGGTGACCGCATTGTCCACAATTCGCGTCAGGTGCACGACGGCGTCGTGCTCCTTGCAAGTGTCGCAGATCATCAGCCCTCCGCCCCGAGACCGTTCGTTACCACCAACCGTCCTCCTTCCAACAAGAGCGCCCGATCAGCTCGGGCAGCCAGCGACTGATTGTGGGTCACGACGACCAGACCCAGCGAGAGATCACGAGCCAGTTCCGAGAAGAGCGCATGAAGCCGCTCCGCGTTGTGCAGGTCCAGATTGCCGCTGGGCTCGTCGGCCAACAGGAGCGCAGGCTCAGCCGCCAGTGCGCGCGCCACCGCCGTGCGCTGCTGCTCCCCGCCCGACATCGCCCCAGGACGATGATGTCGACGCGCCGAGAGCCCAACCCGTTCCAGCAAGTGCTCCGCGCGCTGCTGCGCGATGCGCGGGTCCACGCCCGCGATACGTAGCGGCATCATCACGTTCTCCAGCGCCGAGAACTCGCGCAGGAGGTGATGAAACTGAAACACAAACCCGACCGCACGGTTCCTGAGGGTCGCCACGGCGTCGTCATCGAGCCCCCCGACGCTGTGTCCGGCAAGCTCGATCCGGCCCGCCGAGGGACGCTCCAAGGCGCCCAGAACGTGCAGTAACGTGCTCTTACCCGCCCCGCTGGCGCCGACGATGGCCACCATCTCACCGCGCTGTACCGTGATCGATACCTCATTCAGAATCCTGATCACACCGCCGTCGCCGCCACGGAACTCCTTGACCAACCCCACCGCATGAACCACCGGCGTTTCACCGGACGGCTGCGGTGCGGATGAGGCCATCTCCGCCGAATGCAACTCACTCATGGCGGATCGCATCGACCGGGTACAGCCGCGCCGCCTGCGCCGCCGGATACAGCGTGGCCAGCGCGGTGATCACGAGGCTCGACACGATGATCATCAGCACGTCGGGAATCTGGATGGCGACCGGCAGATGGTCGATGAAGTAGACCGACGGGTCGAGTGAGATCAGCTCGTACCGCTCGAGCAGCAGCGAGACAAACAAGCCGATCGTGACGCCCACGCCCGTCCCTACCGCTCCCACAACGATTCCCTGATACAAAAAGATCCGGCGGATCGACTTGGCCGGCATACCCATGGCGCGGAGGATACCGATCTCACGCGTCTTGTCGGACACGACCATCGTGAGTGTACTCACGATGTTGAACGCGGCGACCACCACGATGAGCAGCAGGATCACACCCATGCCGAGACGTTCAAGTTTCAGAGCCTGAAACAACGAGCGGTTCTGTTCCTGCCAATCCACCGCACGCACCGGCGCCTTGAGATTCGCGCGCAGCGAGTCGGCGACGGCCGGGGCCTGCCAGCGATCGACGGCGCGCACCTCAATGCCGGTCACATCGTCGCCCAGCCCGGAGAAGCGCTGCGCGGCCGCCAGTTCGAGGTACAGATACGCATTGTCGTACTCGTACATTCCGGTCTCGAACACCCCCGACACCACGGCACTGTCGAGACGCGGAATGATGGCCCCGGTCGACGCGTTCATCTCGAGCCCGGCGGCTCCGACCAACACGATCGTATCGCCGGGGAACGCATTCAGTTTGGACGCCAACAGCTTGCCCAGCACGGCCCCTGGCAGCGAGACGCTGTCCCGCGTGAAGCGGAAATCACCGAGAATGGCATGCGAGCGAATGGTGGTCACGTCAGCGCCGGGCACTCCATCGGCCTGAATGCCCATGACCTGCGTGCCGGTCATGTAGCCGGCGAGATTCCGCACCATACCTTGCGTGCTCACGAACGGCGCGGCCCGAACCACGCCGGGGGTCGCCGAGACCGCCTCGCGTGTTGCACGCCAGTCGGTCATCCGCATACCATCCCCATACGGCAAGACATGCACGTCGGGACTGCCCACGAGGATCTTTTCGCGAAGATCACGCTGCAGGCCGTTCATCACGCCCATGATGACGATCAGCGCACTGACGCCGACCAGCACACCGCCAATGGCGATGACGCTGATCAGCGACAGGAGGCGAGACCCGCGGCGACTCCGCAGATACCGCCAGGCAATCGACAACTCAAGGCGCGTCACGAAAGGATCACTCGGGGCGCATCGTGGGGAACAGGATCACATCGCGGATGTTCTGCGTGTCCGTGAGATACATGAACAAGCGATCGATGCCGATGCCGACACCGCCGGTGGGCGGCATGCCGTACTCCATGGCGCGCAGGTAATCCTCATCGACACCAGACGCTTCGTCATCGCCCGCATCCCGCAGACGTGCCTGGGCCTCGAACCGCTCCCGCTGATCGATCGGGTCGTTCAGCTCGGAGAACGCGTTCGCAAGTTCCTTGCCGCGCGCGAACAACTCGAAGCGCTCGGTGAGGCCCGCTGGACCTCCACGCTTGGGCTTCGCCAACGGCGACAGTTCGATCGGGTAATCGACCACGAACGTCGGCGTATCGATCTTCGATTCCACCAGCTCCTGGAACATCTCGTCGAGCACCTTCGGCCGGCTCAGCGTGGCCACCTTTTGTACGCCAATTCGCTCCGCCGCCTGCCGCAGCGTGGCATCGTCCGCCGCCATGACATCAATCCCGGCCGCCGTCGAAAGCGACGGCACCCACTCGATACGCGGGAACGGCGTGACCAGTGCCGGCACCTTGTCGCCCACGATGGGGATCGAGCGAATCGCGTCGGCGGCGGCGACCATCAACGTTTCGACGCGCTCCATCATCGTCGTATAATCGGCGAACGCCTCGTAGAACTCGAGCATCGTGAATTCCGGATTGTGCGTCCGGTCGATGCCCTCATTCCGGAAATCGTGGCCGATCTCATAGACACGCTCAAATCCGCCCACGATCAGGCGCTTGAGATACAGCTCGTCTGCGATCCGCAGATAGAGCGGCATATCGAGCGTGTTATGGTGCGTGATGAACGGTCTCGCCGAGGCCCCACCGTACAACGGTTGCAGCACCGGCGTTTCGACTTCGAGGTAGTTCAACCCATCGAGATGCGAACGGATGCTGCGGGTCAGCACCGAGCGGGCACGAAAGAGCGCGCGGACTTCAGGATGCACCGCCAGATCGGCATAGCGCTGCCGAGCACGCTGTTCGGTGTCCGAAAATCCTGAGTAGCGCACCATCTGTCCGTCAACCATCTGCTCCTTGCCGAACGGCAACGGCCGAAGCGACTTCGAGAGCAGCGTCGCCGCTTGCACCTTGACCGTCGCTTCGCCGGTCTTCGTGCGCATCATCGAGCCGCGTACCCCGACCCAGTCGCCGAGGTCCCAGGCGTTGAGCTGGGCCCAAGCCTCTTCCCCGATCTCGTCGCGTCGGAAATACAGCTGCACGCGACCATCCATGTCGGCCAGATGGGCAAAGGCGGTCTTCCCCTGGCTGCGCCACGACGTGAGACGACCCGCCACCGTGACGTCCGGGCCTTCATCCGACGTGCCGAGTGCCGCCACGGCCTCAATGGCCGTGTGCGAACGGTCGAACGAGTAGGCGAACGGTTCGGTGCCGGCGGCGCGTAGGGCCTCGAGCTTGTCGCGTCGCGCCTTCATCAGGAAGTTGAGATCGTCGCTCACAGCGGACGTCCCTCCGCCTGCTCTTCGCTCTCCTGCTTCAGGTACGCTTGGATGAACGGATCGATCCCGCCGTCCATGACCTTCTGGACGTCGGCGATCTTGAGCTCGGTGCGGTGATCGTTGACCATCGTGTACGGTTGGAAGACGTAGCTGCGGATCTGGCTGCCGAACGACACGTCCTGCTTGTCGGCATCGAGGAGGGCCTTGGCGGCGGCGAGCTTGTCCGACTCGCGCTGGTACAGCTTGTTCTTGAGCTGCTTCATCGCGGTCGCCTTGTTCTTGAACTGCGAGCGCTCAGCCTGCGATGCACATACGATGCCCGTCGGCATGTGCGTGATGCGGACGGCGGACGACGTCTTGTTGACGTGCTGTCCGCCGGCACCGGACGCGCGATAGACATCGATCCGCAAGTCTTCGTCGCGGATCTCGATGTTGATCTCTTCGTTCACGACCGGATACACGAATACCGAGGCAAAGCTCGTATGTCGCCGCGCCTGCGAATCGAACGGCGAGATGCGAACGAGGCGGTGCACCCCCGACTCCGGACGCAAGAAACCGTAGGCGTACTGCCCCTTGATCTCGATCACGGCGCCTTTGATGCCGGCTTCTTCCCCTTCGCTCAGGTCGAGCATCTCGAGCTCAAAACCTTTGCGCTCGGCCCATCGCGTGTACATGCGCATGATCATCTCCGCCCAGTCCTGCGCCTCGGTGCCGCCGGCGCCGGCGCTGATTTCAATCTGCGCATCGCGGAAGTCATCACGTCCGCGCAGCAACGACTTCAGCTCGAAGGCGTCGAGCTCCTCGACGATCCGCTCGGTCTCCGCGTCGAGGTCCTTGGACATGGCGTTGTCCGGCTCGAGGGCAAGCAATTCGTCAATCTCGCGCGCTGATTCGATCCGCGCGCTCAGCGAGTCGATCGGCTCGATCCACCCCTTGAGCACCTTGACCTGCTGCACGATGTCCCGCGCATGCTCCTGATCATTCCAGAAGGCGCCGTCAGACATCTCATTCTCGTACGCGTTCAGCGTTGACCGCTTGGCGTCGACGTCAAAGATACCTCCGCATGTCCACGAGCCGTTCTTCCGACCGGGTCAAGACCTTCAGCCGCTCTCCGTCCTGCATGCCGTGCCTCCACATACGACGCGAGCCGCCCTCCGCGCAGGAGAGCGGCCCGTAGTGTCACCAGCTGTTACCAGCATTCGAGTAACATGGAAGGTACCCGGAGAGCGCACTGGCTTCCAGCGGCAGAATCAGAACAGACGACGACCGCCCGCAAGAATCTCGTTGAGCGCGTCCTGAAAGTGCGGAGAGTGCTCGGCGACGTCGCGCCCAACCTGCTCCAGGTACTCCTCGTAGCTCTTCTTGATCTCTTCGCGAAAGAGCTGTCGCAGCGTCCCCTCGCGAAGTCCTTCCTCGCGTTTCTGCGGTTGATACGCCACCAGATCGGAGACAAGTGCCCGGGCGAGCCGCCGCGCGCGCTGCGCCGGATCGGCCCGCAGGAAGGGATTGAGCAGACGCTTACCGCCGGCGGGCGTCGGCGTGGCCGACAACGGCGTCAGCGTGGCCGCGGGGTGATCGGCCGCCGTCACCGACGGCAAGGCGGCTGTCGCGTGGGGGGGCGGAACACGCACGGCCGTTGGCGATGAGGCTCCGGCTGGCGACGTGGACGCCGGCGTGGGACGCGAGAGCCCAGCTCCGAACAGGGGTACCGCCGCGACCGACGACGCGGGCGTCACGGAAACCGGAAGCGTCCCCCCCCCGATCGCGATCACGCCGCCGCAGACGGAGCACCGTGCGCGCACGCCCGTGGCCGGCACCTTGGCCGGATCAACGCGAAAGACCGACTTGCAGTCCGGACACGCTACCGTCATGACGCGCCTCCGACACTGCGAATGCCCTGTCGCTCCCGCAGCGCCTCGATCGAAGCTCCCGCAGACGTAGGTGCCGCCGGTTCGTCGCGCCGACGATCAACGGCCCAGACGGAGCCAGATAGTGTCTTTGCGTAACCCTTCATTTCCGTCGCCAACTCGCTGACCTCGATGCCCCGTGTGAAATGACGGCGCTGATTGGTGACGACGCCGACGGACAGCGTCATCAGCGGAACGCGATGTAACTGTCCGCGCCGATCCTTACCGAAGAAATATCCCACACGACGGTCCTGCTCGGAATACTGCCACGGAATGAGTTCGTCGAATACCCGGATGACCTCGTCGCAAACTTGAGGCACGGCCGCGAGAGGAATCGTGTAGAGAAAATCGTCCCCCCCAATGTGGCCCACGAAGCCCTCTTCGACGCAGAGGCCCTTCACCACGTCATGGAGAATGCGCGCCAGCAGCCGGATCACCTGATCGCCGTGGTGATACCCGTACCGATCGTTGAACTCCTTGAAGTGGTCCAAATCGGCGTAGCACGCCGCAAACTTTTCCCCGGACGAGACACGCCGACTCAACTCGGCTTCGATTTCCCGGGTGCCGGGCAGCCGGGTCGACGGATGGCCATCGGTGTCACGATCGCTGCGCCGAAGCATGGCCGACAGCCGAGCCGTCGCCTCCTGATCGGACACGTCGCCCCTGAGGACCTCATCCGCGCCCGCCTCGAAGGCCTCGGCGAATAA
>JBBARJ010000160.1:0-8042 GCA_040399825.1 Gemmatimonas sp. | reverse complement strand
GACTCACTCGGGTCCGATCTCCCTCAACGGGACGCTGGAACTGGTTGAGCCGAAGTGACCGGTGGTCTGGGAGAGACCGAGGCCGGGGTTTGAGATTTTGCCGGCGTCATGGGCCGATAGCCGATTCCGGAATACTCGGCGGCCTGCGGTACCCAGTCGGCGTCGAAGCGGGGCTCAGGTCCTTCGAGCCGGTTCTGGCGGGGATCGATGACTTTCTTGGCGTCGAACACCGGACCCAAGATCGCGCAGTTCTCCACGCGGGCTCCGGCATTAATAGCCAGTTCGTATCGGGCAAATCCGGCGAGCCCTCCTTCGGCTCGATTGGCGTGGAAGAGGTTGGCGATGTACACGCTGTCGCCGCCCATGTCGTCGACGCCATTGCGGTTGCCGGTGAAGGTGCAGTTTTGGATGAGCGCCAGGCTTTCCCAAAAAATGGTGATGGCTCCGTTGTTGGTGAAGGGCTTTTCGCCGGAGGCCTTGGCCACTAGGTCTTCACCGGTGTTGGAGATGTTCCCGACGAAGAGGCAGTTGAGGATCTTGGCGGAGCTGCCAGCCAGAAGATCGATGGCCGGCCCGGTGCCTTGGGCCCGGTTGTTGAGAAAACGGCAACTGGCGATGAGCACTGGGGTCTCACGGAATCCCTGTTGCTGTACGGAAATGCCCGCGCCGCAGGGTCGCGTGAAATTGTCGTCGATCGTGAGCTCGACGAGCCGAGGGGACGAACGACCGAAAACCTTCACGGCCCCGCCATCGGAGTAGAAGAAATGGTTCTTCAAGACGGTCCGGTTGGGCTCCAAGGTTTGCGTTCCCTCTTTGGTGAGGAATGCATGGGCTCCGGTCAGCCGGAATCCCCGAATGAGCGTGTTGGTCGAGACGCCGTCCCCAAAATAGACCACGTGGTTCACCACGGCGGGATGCGCTGGCTCATTAGTGGTCGACAGGGCGGGATTGGCCGCTGTGAGCGTGACGTCTCCGAGAGCCACCAGTCGGATTCCGTCATGCCGTCGGTTGAAGCCGATGAGTGCCTGGCGTTTGGATTCTGGTCGGTACAAGCCCGCGTGCACCCAGACCGTTTTCTGAACCGTGTTGGTCGCGGCCTGATCCAGTGCCGCTTGGATCTGGTCGCCGGGCCGAACATGGTAACCATCGGGCTCCAGTGTGACGCCACCCCAGGCCAACGCCGCGGATGCGGCCCAAATCGCCAGGAATGGCAGGCATCGGGTCATGGTCTGCTGATCTCAACAGGCGGAGCGGCGGCGACAAGGCGATTCGCAACCAACAAGGGGAACCGAATGCCTCAAAACTTTTGACACCCTGTGGAATTGGCTTTGCGTGGGAACCGAATGCTCAGGTGTGCCCGGCAAGGGTCACCGAATCCGTCTGGGTTTAGCGAAGCCCTCGAACAGGCTTGGACGCCAGCGGTGCTTGGCGGCACTCTCAGGGCCACGATGTCCGAGTCTGTGCCCAAGCCTGTCACGGCCTCCACGCGCTTGGCCGCGGTGTGGGGCGCTCCCATCCGCCATTCTGCGTCGCCGGCCATGCACAATGCCGCACTAGCGGCGCTGGACTTGGATTGGCGGTACCTCGCCTGTGAAGTCGCACCCGAAGAATTGGCCGTCGCTCTCGAAGGCGCACGGGTCATGGGTTTCTGCGGCGTGAATCTCACGGTTCCCCACAAACGACTGGCTTTGGGCATGATGGATGATCTGGATGTCTCGGCCGAGGCGTGGGGAGCAGTGAACACCGTGGTTTTTGAGGCGGAGAATGCGGAAGGCGTTTGGACTCCGATCGGCCTTCTGAGGTCGTTCCCCGGTCCGGTGCGGCTGCGGGGATACAATACCGACGCCGACGCCATCCTCCGCTCCCTCCGCGAGGACTTGCACATGGAACCCCGCGGGGCCCGCGTGTTGTTGCTCGGTGCCGGCGGTGCCGGTCGCGCGGCGGCGCTGCGGTTGGCCGATGAAGGGGTGGAAACCTTGTGGCTCCAGAACCGCACCGAATCGAAGGCAGCTGAACTGGCCACTGAGATTGCCGAGCGATTTCCGGCGGTCGATGTCCGCACAGGTCTGCCCGACTCCGACGTGGAGTTCATCCTCAATGCCACCTCGTCGGGCCTGAAGCCGGAAGACCCGCTGCCTCTGGATATTCAGGCCTATCCGTTGAGTCATGCCGATGCCGTGTACGACATGATCTATCGGCCTGCCGAAACCCCGTTGCTTCGGGCTGCTCAGGCCGCGGGTTGCCGCACGGCCAATGGACTCGGGATGTTGTTGTATCAAGGAGCCGCGGCCTTCGAGCTCTGGACTCGACGTCCAGCTCCGATCGAGGTGATGCGGGCGGCGTTGATCCATGAAGTCTACGGCACAGGAGAGTCACGATGAACTGGGAAGACGAACTCTACCGCCACCACGGTCCGCTGGGGTTGCCCTTTCACTTCTGGACACTCTTCATCGGCATCTTCGGAGCCATGACTGGCAGTTTCCTCAATGTGGTTATCCACCGGATGCCCCGCGAAGAGAGCATCGTCCATCCGCCGTCCCATTGCCCGACGTGCAACCACCGGATTCCGATGTGGCAAAACATGCCCATCTTCTCATGGCTGATGTTGCGCGGTCGATGTGCGTCGTGCCGGACTGCTATTTCGCCGCGCTACATCGGTGTCGAGGCCCTGACCGGGGTGCTGTTTGTCGCGGCGTGGTTGTACTACGGAGATTCCGCCCCGTGGGCTGCGGCCTCTGCGTCCATTTTGTTGGCGGGATTCGTCGCAGCCACCTTCATTGATTTCGAGCACTTCATCATCCCCGACCAAATCACTCTGGGAGGAGTGGGGGTCGGTTTTCTGCTGTCGCTGGTGGCCCCAGAGTTGCATCAGGAGACGGGTATTTTGGCCGCCCTTCGCAGCAGCGCTCTGGGCATCCTGGTCGGTGGAGGTGTTGTGTATTTGGTACTTCGGTTGGGAAAGTTTCTTTTTGGCCGGGAACGCGTCGCTCTTGAACCGGGAAGCCGCGTGATTTTCCATGATGCAGGTATCCGGTTGCCGGACCGCGAAATTTCCTTCGAGGAAGTCTTCTACCGCGAGTCGGACACGGTGGTAATGGAAGGCCGACGTTTGGAGTTGGCCGATCGCTGCTATGTGTCGGGCGAAATGAGACTCTCTCCCAAGGCCTTGCGTATCGGCGATGAGGTCTTGGATCCGGAGTCCGAACCCTACCTTGCAGCCGAGGTCGAATCGCTGACGCTGCCGCGCGAAGCGATGGGTTTGGGCGACGTGAAATTCATGGCTGCCATCGGAGCGTTTCTCGGATGGAAGGCTACCCTCTTTAGCCTGATGTTCAGCTCGGTCCTCGGGGCGGTCGTCGGCCTCGGGTTGATTGCCCTGGGCCGTCAGCATTTGTCAGGACGGTTGCCTTACGGTCCGTATATTGCCGTCGCTGCCACGGGATGGGTTTTCGGTGGATCGGCCTTGTGGGAACGCCTCTTTGGCGTGCGCTAAAGTGGGCCAAGGCGGTCGCTCGGACCTAAATCCTCCCCGCCACCGCTACCGCCCGGGCGACCGTTGGCGCCTTCGTTACCGTCGAAATGAGGCCGCGAAATCCGATGCGTCACCAGCCACGATTTTCTTCACGAAGCGCGATCCGGCGATGAGTTCCTGAAGTTTCAGCGCATAGGCCTCGGCATCGAGGGGCAGAGTCACCGTCTGGCTCGTCAGGCCTGAATACAGCATGGCATTGGCCAGTTCTACCGAGGCCAGTCCGTCGGGCCCGGGAGCGATGAGCGGTTTTCCATCGAGAATTGCCTCGGTGAAATTGGTCATGAGTTGGGCATGCGGTTGATCGGCGTTCTCGAACGGAATTTCCACGTTCCACGACTCCGGTTTGGCGAAGCCTGATTGCGACGTGCGGCTGAACTCGGTCATGTCGCTGAGATTGCGGATGAAGCGCAGTTTGCCGTCTTCCATCACGGCCCGGCCGCGGGTGCCGGTGAGTTCGAGCCGATTGGTTCCCGGTGACTCACCGGTGCTGGCCACGAACACACCAGTGGCGCCGGAGGGATAGTCGAGGTAGGCCGTGACGTTGTCCTCCACCTCGATGGAGTGATCGCGACCGAGGGTGACATGAGCGCGCAGCGACGAGGGCATCCCCAGCAGCCAGGCGAGGATGTCGAGGTTGTGAAGGCATTGATTGAGGAGCACACCGCCGCCCTCGCCGGCCCAGGTGGCCCGCCAGCCGCCGCTCGCGTAATACGCGTCAGTCCGGTACCAGTCGGTGTTGATCCAGTTCACCCGGACGATCCGTCCCAACTCGCCCGATTCAATGAGGTACCGCAGCTTCTGGTAGCGGGGTTCCACGCGCAGTTGGAACATTCCGCCAAACACCGTCTTCGGGTTCCGCTCATGGGCGGCGATCAGCTTGAGGGCGTCGGCCTTGTGGGCAGAAATAGGCTTCTCGACCATGAGGTGCACTCCGGCGTCGAGGGCGGCGATGCCCAAATCGGTGTGTTGGTAGTGTGGAGTAGCCACCAGGACGGCCTCCACCGTGCCTGAGGCGATGAGAGCGCGCGCGTCGGTCCAGGGAGCCAGCGGACGGTAGGCCTCCATCTTGGCCGGAGTCGTCGAACACACCGCCACCAGTTCGCAGCGGGGCACCTTGCCAGCCAGTAAGTAGGTTGCGTGGTGGCGACCGATGTTGCCGAGGCCGATCAGGCCAAGACGGAGGGGTTTCATGGTTCTCGTTGTCAGAGGTGCATCGACGCGCGGTGGGTTCGTCGGGGCTTTAGTTGTTTTCAGGCAAACCCTCGGCATGCCCAAGGTTGTGGACGGGCCGGAAAATCGCCTGAACCTCCTCCAGCAGCTCCGTGTCGATGGGCTCTTCAATCCAGCGCGCCCAGTTGCGGATGTTCTCCGGGTTGGCGCTGCCCGCGATCGTGGTGGCGATGTCGGGATGCGCGCATGAAAACTGCAGCGCCAGCTTGGCGATGTCGGTGCCACGTTGGGCGCAGAGCGCGGCCGCGGCACGGGCGGCGGCCTTCACCGCCTCAGGCTCCTTGAGCCAGGCCGGCAAGGGAGCGTTGGTGAGCAGGCGTGCGCTGAAGGGTCCGGCATTCATAGCACCAATCCCGCGGTCCTTCAGGTAGGGCACCGTCTCTTCGGCGAAGCGGGTGTTCTGGAGGGTGTACTGGTTGTAGCTGAGCACGCAGTCCACCGGGGCTTGATCGGCAATAACGCGGAAGATCTTCTGTGGATAGCCGCTGAAGCCCACGAAGCGAACCTTGCCGGCAGCCACGGCCTTGCGGAGGGCCGGCAGCGTCTCATCCACGATTTGTTGCATGGGGATAAACTCGATGTCGTGGCAGAGCACGATGTCGAGGTGATCGGTGCCCAAGCGATGCAAGGACACGTCGATGGACTCGGCCACCCGGCGTGCCGAGAAATCAAAGTGCTGGAGATCGTAGCGACCCAGCTTGGTGCACAGCGTGTATTGCTCGCGAGGCACGCCCTTGAGCGCGACACCGAGCAACACCTCGCTCATGCCCCGCCCGTAGAAGGGCGAGGTGTCGATGAGGTTCAGTCCGCAGTCGAGGGCCACGCGCACGCTGCGCAGGGCCTCCTCAACGGTGACGTTGCGGAATTCCTGGCCCAGCGAACTGGCTCCAAATCCAAGGACTGGCAACGACAGTCCGGTGGTTCCGAGGGGTCGGGTTTGCATGGGGGTGATGGGAGTTTCAGACCGGCGGAATCCGAGAGTTACTCGTAGATATCACCGGCAGGCCGGGCCATCTTGCCCCATTTTTCCCATCCGGGAATCGGGTGTTCCTTGAGGATTTCCTCGACCATGTAGAAGTCTGAACGCTTCTCGGTTTTGGCCCGGACCTTGGCCACCTGCTCAGCGCTGACCGGCGGCAAGTTGTTGCCGAAGGACTGGCGGACATAGCTGATGACTCCGGCCGCCTCTTCGTCGGTGATCATGCCGCCTAAGCCGAGCATCGGGGGCACGCCATTCTTCGGGCCGAAGCGCTGGCCACCCAGCTCCAGCGGACCCCAAAGGCCCTTGAGCACCACCTTGATGAGGCGCTCGTCTTCGGCCAGCCACGGATTGTTCGCCACGTTCAGCGGCGGGTAAATGCCGGCCACGCCTGCTCCGTTGGATTGATGGCAGGTGGCGCAGTGGGCGTCGCGGTGGAAGACCTCCTTGCCGAGGGCGTACTGTTTCTTCTCAACGGCGTTCAGCGTGCGGGTCGGTCCATAGACCACTTGATCGGCCGAGGGCGGGGCCGCACCGATTTTGAAGTTTCCAGCCAAGTAAGCCTTGGCATTGGGATTGTCGGCGAAGGCGTTGGGTTCGGCCTTGGCCAGCGTGGCCACCGATTGCTTGAAGGTGCTCTCGAGGATTTGTCGGGTGACCGGGCTCATCCACTTGTCGAGCGGTTGGCGCAGGCCTTCCAGCACGATGCGGGCTCCTTGATCACCGGGCAGCCAGGATGCGCCTACGATGGCTTCGAGCCGGACGCGGCCGTGCGTATCGTTCACAGCCTGACGGAACAAGTCCTGCGCCCCGGGGATTTGATGGGCCGTGTAGCGCAGCACGTGGGCCGCGGCCGCCCGGGCTTGATGAGAACGGGCATTGAGGGCGGCGCGCAGCAGGCTGGCGTCAGGCTTGTTCTGGGCCCAGGTGGCCCACAGGGCTTCGCACAAGTGGCGATCGTAGAGGGGATCCTTGCGGTCGAGCTTCGTGGCCCAGGCCTTCACGGCCGGGATGACTTGCGAGGCCGGACGACCGCGCAACTCGCGACGCGTCCGGTAGCGGGTGCGGTACTCGGGCGACTTCAAGTTCTCGAGCAGCTCCGGCAGGCCGGCACCGGCCACTTTCGACGGCGTCACCAGCGGGCGCGACGGGTAGGTCACCCGGTAAATGCGGCCATGGTCGTGGTCACGCTTCGGATCGCGGGCGTTGTGCTGCATGTGCCCGATGAGGGCATTGTGCCAGTCGAGGAAGTACAGCGAGCCATCTGGAGCGAACTCGAGATCCACCGGGCGGAAGTTCGGATCGCTGGAGCTGATGAGGTCGCCGGCCAGGGAGCCGGTGAACCCGGATCCGTCTTCGCGCACCGCGCTGAAGTTGAGACCCAGGAACCCAATGCTGTTGCAGGTCATGAACTGACCTTGGCGATCTTCAGGGAAATGCCGCGAGGAGACGAACTCTGAGCCCGAGGTGGGCCGAGACCGCTTGGGCACATACTCGCCGGCGCGTTGGATTTCCACCCCATACGGCATCTTGGCCGAGATGGGCAGACCCCAGTAATTCTCGCCGCTGGAGGCGTCGGACAGCACGCACTGCTCCCAGTCGTCGAAGGCGATGCCCCAGGGGTTGTTGACGTCGCTCTGGATGGTGCGCTCCAGACGGAAGTTCTTCGGATCGAAGCGCCAGGCGCCGCCGTCGTTCACGCGCTGCGGACCATAGGGCGTCTCGACCTGGCTGTGCAGGAAGCGGCCCTCGAGCAAGTAGAACGCGCCCGACGCGTCGGCGCTGTAGGCCGAAATCGCGTGGTGCGTGTCATGCGTGTCGAAGCCGTGCATGAGGATTTCCAGCCGGTCCGACTTGTCGTCGTGGTTGGAGTCGACCAGCAGGCAGAGGTTGGGCTCCTGCGAAAGATAAACTCCCTCGGGGGCCAGTTCGAATCCAATGGGCAGGTGCAGGCCGCGGGCGAAGATCGTCTGCTTGTCGGCCTTTCCGTCGTGATTGGTGTCTTCGAGAATGATGAGCTTGTCATCAGGCCGGGCATCACCCGGTCGGTAGTGCGGGTAGCTGGGCATCACCGCGACCCAGAGGCGTCCCTGGTTATCGAAGGACATTTGCACCGGGTTCTTGAGATCGGGGAACTCCTTCTCGGAGGCGAAAAGCTCGACCTTGTAGCCGGGCATCACGGTCATCTTCTCGATGGCCTTCTCGCCATCGAGATAGTCCACCGAGCGCTTAAAGTTGGTGGGCACCTCCGGCAAGGAGCGGGTCTTGGAGTCGTCCACGGCCAGATCTTTGCGCTGGCCG
>JBBARJ010000159.1:0-8050 GCA_040399825.1 Gemmatimonas sp. | reverse complement strand
AACCGCCGAGGCCAAGCGTGAAGCGGTGCGCTTTGCGTTCCTCGACTCCACCATTGCCCTCAGCTTCGCGCTGTTCATCAACGCCGCCATTCTGATCGTGGCGGCGGCGACCTTTCACACCAGCGGCAACACCGAAGTCGCTGAGATTCAGGATGCCTACAAGCTCCTCACGCCGCTGTTGGGCGTGGCGGGTGCGAGTGCCGTGTTCGCCCTGGCCCTGCTGGCCTCGGGACAGAATTCCACCCTGACCGGGACGTTGGCCGGCCAGATCGTGATGGAAGGATTCCTCAATCTCCGTATTCGTCCCTGGCTGCGACGGTTGATCACGCGGGCGATCGCCATCGTGCCAGCGGCGATCGTGGCGGTACTTTACGGGGAGAGTGGCACGGCCAAGCTGTTGATTTTCAGTCAGGTCATTCTGTCGCTGCAGCTCTCGTTCGCCGTGTTCCCTCTGGTGCGCTTCACCTCCGACCGCGAAAAGATGGGTGAGTTCGTGAATTCGGTCGGACTGCGCATTGCGGCATACGTCGTCGCAGGCGTCATTGCCACGCTGAATATCTGGCTGCTCTTCCAAACCATTCGCGGGTGGATTGCCTGATGTACCGTCGCATTCTCGTGCCCCTCGAGCACTCCGCGTACGATCAGGTCATCCTCGCCCATGTGCGACAGCTGGCGCAGCTCTGCTCTTCGTCCATCGTGCTGATCCACGTGGCCGATGGCTGGGCGGCACGCAACCAGCTCGCGCTCAAGCTGCGGGAATCGTAAGAGATGCGGCTGGACCGCGAATACATCGAATCCTGCTGCGCCTCGCTGCGCGGGGATGGCTTCGAGACCGAGTCCATTCTTGCCGGTGGTGATCCCGCGGGCGAGATCGTGGCCGCGGCCGATCGCGAGCAGTGTGACCTGATCGCCATGGCGGTGCACGGACACAAGGGGATTCAGGACGTGATCTATGGCACGACGGCGAATAGCGTTCGCCACCGGACGATGGTGCCCGTGCTCATGGTCCGAGGGCCCGTTGGGGGGCCCGCGCGCGCCGTCTCCCGCTGATCGTTGTGCATGAACGCGCCTGACGCTGCATCGCCCAGAGCCGCTCCTCCGCCGGCACTGACCGAGCCGGTTGAGGATTACCTCAAAGCGATCTACGAGCTCGAGAGCCGGTTCGGCGCGGCCGCCACCAGTGATGTGGCGAACGCGCTCGACGTGGCGCCGGCGTCGGTGACCGGCATGGTGCGTCGGCTGGCCACGCAGGGCTTCCTCGATCATGTGCCGTATCGCGGCGTGCAGCTCACGCCGCGTGGGCGGCAGGCGGCGCTGCGCACGATTCGCCGTCATCGCATTCTCGAGTCGTATCTCACCGGGGTCCTTGGGTATCCATGGGATCGCGTGCACGACGAGGCGGAGCGCCTCGAGCACGCCGCGTCCGACGATCTCATCGAGCGCATGGCGGCCGCGCTCGGGCACCCGACGGCCGATCCGCACGGGGCACCGATTCCCACCGTCGACGGCGTCATGGACGAGCCGCCGCACCGCACGCTGGCCGAGCTGCCGGTGGGCGAAACGGCGCGCATGCTGCGCGTGAGCGACAAGAATCCGTCGTTGCTGCGCTATCTCGCGGAAATCGCGTTGCAGCCGGGCGCCGAGGTCACCATGGTGTCGCGCGCCCCCTTTGATGGACCGCTCACGTTGCGAATTGGGATGAACGAGCCGGTGGTGGGACCCAATCTGGCCGCTCAGGTATTGGTGGAAGCGATGCCCTCTACTGGTCCACGCTCTGCTGATGCTCTTGGCTCTTCTGGCGCACTTCCGTCCGCTGCCGCTCCCAAGTCGAAATCGCGTAAGTCGCCCGCTCGTTGAGCGATCGTCGGTGAGGGCGCTCCTGCGGGACGTCGTCGCGCTCGCGCTTGGGCTTGCCACCGCGGCGCCGCTGGCCGCCCAACGCGGCATCGCGCAACGCGAGATCGCGCAACGCGAGATCGCGCAACGCGGCATCGCCATCGACGCGCGCATGGCCGAGGATCTCGGGCTCACCGTCGGCGCCCGCGTCCGGATTTCGGCCCGACCCGGCGAGCCCGGCGACAGTGCTACGATCGCGGCGATCTACGAGCGCAAGGCCGATCCGGCCGAGGTGGCGCGTCGTGAGTACCGCGTTCGTGTGCACCT
Source organism: Gemmatimonas sp. (assembly GCA_040399825.1). Taxonomy (GTDB): domain Bacteria; phylum Gemmatimonadota; class Gemmatimonadetes; order Gemmatimonadales; family Gemmatimonadaceae; genus Gemmatimonas. The sequence goes on along the minus strand of JBBARJ010000159.1, from coordinate 5,887 downwards.
CGATCATCTGCAACAGCTGCTCGACCTCGACGATCGGGTGGATCGCTTCGCGGTCGGCACGCGCGAGGGCCAGTCGATCGACTCGGCGTTAGCGCGCATCAACCATGTGGCCTTCGGGTTCCGTGCGCACAAGTCGCGCGACGTGGCCGTACAGAGTTCGCGCACCTTCCGCGTGGTCGAGCGCTTTCACACCGCCATCGGCATCATCACGGTTGTCGCCAGTGCGGTGTTCCTGCTCTGCCTGCTCCTGCTCAGCGTGGAAGAACGGCGCCGCGATATCGCGGCGCTCCGATTGATGGGAATCTCCCGCGCCACCGTGGTGCGCGCGATCGTCATCGAGGCGGCCATCGTGTCCCTCATCGGTAGCGTGCTCGGCGCCGGTATCGGCTGGATCGCGTCGCTGCTTGTGAACGCGCACTTCCAGGAGCTGTATCGCACGCCGTTGGTGTTCGCGCTACTCACGCCGCAAATCTTCGCGTTCGCCACCGGTCTCTCGCTCGTGCTCGGCATTGGCTCCGGGGCCGCGGCCGGTTGGCGATTGGTGAAGTCGTCACCGCTGTCGCTCATGGGGCGCTGACTCATGCGCTTCATGATGGCGTGGGCCACACTACGCCGACATCCCGCCCGCACCACTCTGGCGATGCTCGGCATCGCGGTCGCGGCCGCGCTGCTGCTCGACATGGTGATGCTGGCCACCGGGATGAGTGAGTCGTTCCGCTCGCTGCTCCTCACGCGCGGCTATCAGTTGCGCGTATCGCCCAAGGGCACGTTGCCCTTCGACAGCGAGGCCACCATCGACGGGGCCGGCGCGATTGTACGCGCCCTACGTGCCAATCCCGACATCAAGGCCGTCAGCCCAACGCTCGGTGCCACGCTCACCTTGAACGACAGTCGAATCCCCTCGGCCTTCACGATGGGGCTCGAGCAGGCGGTGCAGGGTGACTACACGCTCGAAGCCGGCACCGACATCACCCGCGCCGAATCGGCCGCTGGTACCATTGCGGTGGTGCCGCTCCCGCGGATCGTGGTGAGTCAGACCTTTCTCACGCGCGCGGGACATGCCGTCGGCGACACCATTACCATCTCATCGGGACTCGATGCGCAGTTGCGCACGGCGGCCCGCTCGAGCCGCGTGGTCATTAGTGGCATGGGGCGCTTCATCTACGTGCCCGGCGAAACGCCGGTCATGGCGCTCGACCTGGCCTTGCTGCGTCAGTTGCTCGGGCCGGGGTTCCGCGACCGCATGTCACTCGCCATGGCCGAGTCGCGTCGGGGTGATTCCGCGTCGGTGGAGGCAGTACGCGCATGGATCGCCACCACACAACCACGCGTCACGGCGATCTCGACCGAACCGGCGATCCGTCAGGTGGAAGAGCGGCTGTCCTACTTCCGGCAGTTGGCCTTCGTGCTGGGCGCGATCAGTCTCGGTATCGGCTTCCTGTTGGTCGCGACCCTGGTGACGTTGTCGGTGAACGAACGCCGTGGAGAAATCGCAGTGTTGCGCGCCATCGGCACACAGCGCATCGGCGTGCTGCAGCAGGTGTTCCTGGAAGGACTGCTGTTGACCAGCGCCGGGATTGTTGGCGGACTCGCGCTGGGCTTAGTCACCGCTCAGTGGCTCAACGGCATTCTGCGCGACTTCCCGGGGCTGCCGTCGGCGTTCGACTTTTTCGTGTGGAGCCCCGACGCCGGATGGCGCGCGCTCGTGCTGTTGCTCACCTCAGGAACGCTGGCCGGACTGCTGCCCGCATGGCGCGCCGCCTCCATCCCCATCGCTCGCGCGCTGCGCGAGGAAGCCATTGGTTGACGTGACTGAACTACGCGAAGCATCCAGCATCGGGGCGGAACCGGGTGCGCCGGTGATCGCCTGCGAACAGGTCGTGCGCAGCTATCCCATGGGCAGCGCGATCGTGCAAGCCGTGCGCGGTATCGATCTCACCATCGCCCGCGGCGAGTTTGCGGCGATCACGGGGCCGTCCGGATGCGGTAAGAGCACGCTGCTGCATCTGCTTGGCGCGGTGGACGTCCCAACCACGGGCCGCGTGCTGGTGAACGGACGTGATACGGCATCGTTGTCGGATCGGGAGGCCACCGATTTCCGGCTGCGCCACATCGGGTTCGTCTTTCAGCGCTTCTATCTCATGCCCACGCTGTCGGCCTCGGAGAACGTGGAACTCCCCCTCGCCGAAGCGGGCATGGACAAGCGGGCGAGAAAGGCCCGGGCTCGTGAACTGTTGGGCTATGTGGGTCTTGGTGACCGGCTCGATCATCGCCCCACGCAGCTGTCGGGCGGCGAGCAGCAGCGCGTCGCCATCGCGCGGGCGCTGTCGAACGAGCCGGCGCTGTTGCTGGCCGACGAACCCACGGGCGAACTCGATGCCGAAACCGGTGTGCGGTTGCTGGAGCTGTTCGGGCGCTTGCATCGCGATGGACGCACGTTGGTGTTCGTCACGCACGACGCCGTGGTGGCGCAGGCCGCCCAGCGCGTGATCCGGCTGCACGATGGCCGTGTGGCGTCGGACACGAGCGTGCATGCCCGGAGTGGTGCGTGAGCACGAACGCCGGCGCGATCCGGTTGGCGATGGCGCAGTTGCTGGCGTGGCGCTCGGTCGCGTCGCGTCCGTTGCGGGCGCTGTTGCTGTGCGGTGGCTTCGGCGTGGGCGTGGGCGTGATGATCGTGCTGCTGGCGGTGGGCGAGGCGATGGTGCGACAGGCGAGCCAGGAGCGCTTGGTCGGTGGCGGCACGATCACCGTGTTGCCTGAGGGCATCGACATCGAGGTGCTCACCACCGGTGGCTTAGGCGGACTGTTCTTCTCCGTGCCCAATGCGCGATTCGTGCACCGCCAAGTGCTCAATGCATCACGCCTCAGCGATGTCGTGACGGTGGCGGCGCCGCAACTCGAAGGAAAGTTGCTGTACGTCACCACGAGCGACGGCATCGAACATCCCGTGCGGGCCAGCGGCGAGATCCCGTCGGCTACGCGCACGCTTGGCGCGCTGCCCACCGTGGCCAGCGGGGCGTGGGAGGATGATGCCGGCGATCGTCGATGGATGACCCCGACGCCGGCTGAGCTGCGTCATGATATCGATCACTTCCATCTGCCTGCGCCGGGAATGGCGAATCGCAATTCGTGGGGGGAGTGGCACTATTTCAACGTGATCTCCCCCGACGCGAATCGTTGGGCGTTCGTGTCGTTCATCGTGGGTGGCGATGTCACCGGCGACCAGTGGGGAGGGCAGGTGCTCGTCACCTTGCACGAGCGCGGCCGTGCGCCGCGTCGATTCAGTCGTAAAATCGCGAAGGAGCGCGTGCGCTTCTCCACGCGCGACGCGAATCTCACGATCGGCAACGATAGCGTGCGCGTGCTGCCCGACGGCCGGTACGCCGTGCGTGCCGACGTGCGTGAAGAAGGCGTCGGCACACCGCTCACACTCGATCTCGTCGTGTCCCCCGCGCCGCGGGTGGATTTCCCCGGGGCGACGCTGGTGAGTGGGGACTTCACGTCGGGGTACGCCGTGCCAGCGTTACGCGCCTACGCCACGGGCTCGCTGTGCGTGGCCCGTGTGTGCGAACAATTCGACCGCGCGCAGGCGTATCACGATCACAATTGGGGCGGATGGCGCGGCGTCACCTGGGAATGGGGATCGGCCCGCGCCGGCGAGTACACGTTGCTGTACGGCCGCGTGACGCCGGAAGACTCGGCCAGCGCCACATCCGGTGGCAACGCGCCGCTGTTCGTGTACGTCACCGACGCGCAGGGCTTCCTCGCGCTGTTCCGGCCGCGCGTGATTCGCTATGACGATGCGCGTGAGGTGCGAACGGCGAAGGGCGTGTTGAAGGTACCGGCCACCGCGGAGCTGATCGATGTGCGTGGTACCGATACGCTCCGACTCACGCTGACCGTCGACGATGCGGTGGCGACGGATACGCGGATCGGATTGGTGGAACGTGGCGACAGCGAGTCGGCGCGGGCGCTGCGCAAGCCGTGGTTCGTGCAGATGGCTGGTGAGGCGCGGCTCGAAGGCCGCGTCCGCGGTCGTGTCCTCAGCGGCCGTGGCCGCGGGTTCTTCGAGACGTATCGGTAATGTGTCCGGCTCGACTACGATTGGGTACGCAAGGCTGGAACTATCCGGCCTGGGTGGGGCCGTTCTATCCGGAGGGGACACGTCCGGTGAACTTTCTCCGCACGTTCACGCGGGCCTTTGACGCCGTGGAGATCGACTCGACGTTCTACGCCATTCCGCCGGTGAGCACCGTACGCGGTTGGGCTGCTCGCACGCCACCCGAATTCACCTTCACCTGCAAGCTCCCGCAGGAGATCACGCACGAGCGGCGCTTCGTGGATGCCGTCGACGTGCTGCAGGCGTTTACCGATCGGATGCGCGAGCTGGGGCCGCGGCTTGGACCCATTCTGATTCAGTGCGGGCCCGACTTCGCGCCGTCGGAAATCGATGCCTTCGCCGCCTTTCTGCCGGCCCTGCCAACCGATCTCCGTTTCGCGGTGGAGTTCCGTCAGGCGTCCTGGGTGCGCAAGGCTACGCTCGCGCTGCTGAGGCGTCACGGTGTGGCCCTCGCCCTCAGCGATGGACGATGGATTCCACGGGACTGGCTGCTCAAGCTGTGTGAGCAGCCGACGGCCGATTTCGCCTACCTACGCTGGATGGGTCCCGACCGGGCGATCGTTGACTATTCGCGACTGCAGGTGGACCGTAGTGGCGAACTCGACGCGTGGAGCCGCATGATTCCGGTGCTGCAAGGCCAGGTGCGTGAGGTCTTCGGATTCGTGAACAATCACTTCGCCGGACACGGCCCGGCATCGGTGCGGATGCTTCAGGAACGGCTCGGGCTGCCAACCGTGGACCCGCAGTCGATCGGGGATCAGCCATCGCTCTTCTGACGCGACTCGCCTCGGGGGATATACTTCACGCATGACTGTGCCGACTGCATCAACCGACGCTGCGCTGCGGATCGTTCGAGGCGAATCCGCCTTGCCGCACGATGTGCTGGGCGCGCATTCGATCACCCTCGATGGTGTCGATGGGGTCGCGATCCGCGCCTTTCAACCCAACGCGGCGTCCATCGCGGTGGTGTTTGGTGAGCAGCGGTGGCCCATGGCGCGTGATGAACACGGGTTGTTCGCGCTCTTTCTGAGTGATCGCACCGCCCCGATCGCCTATCGCCTTGAGATCACATTCGGCGATGATCGCGTAGTGCTGTGCGACGATCCGTATCGCTTTCCTCCCACCCTCGGGGAGATGGATCTCCATCTCTTCAACGAAGGGCGGCATCTGCGGCTGTGGGAGAAGCTGGGGGCGCACGTGTGCGAGATCGACGGCGTGGCTGGCACGTCGTTCGCGGTGTGGGCGCCGAACGCCACGCGCGTGTCGGTGATCGGCACGTTCAATGGTTGGGACGGGCGTGCGCATCAGATGCGGCGCCTTGGCGGCAGCGGCGTGTTCGAAGTGTTCGTGCCCGGTGTGGGCGCGGAAACGCTGTACAAATTCGAGATCCGGTCGCCGAGTGGGGCGCTGCGCGTGAAGACCGATCCGTACGCGTTCAAAATGGAGCCGGGTCCGGGACACGCGTCGATCGTGCAGGCGCGTGGGACGTACGGCTGGAACGACGGTGCCTGGCTGGCCCAGCGCGCCGACGCCGACCCGCTGCGCGAACCGATGCTCGTGTACGAAGTGCACCTCGGGTCGTGGATGCGCGGCGAACACAATCGACTGCTCACGTATCGCGAGCTCGCGCCGCGACTCGCCGAGCATGTGAAGCGCATGGGCTTCACGCACGTGGAACTGTTGCCCGTGCTCGAGCATCCGTTTGGCGGATCGTGGGGCTATCAGGTGGGCGGCTATTTCGCGCCGACGTCGCGTCATGGTACG
>JBBARJ010000158.1:0-8065 GCA_040399825.1 Gemmatimonas sp. | reverse complement strand
CATCCCGTCGAGCGCGCACGCGCGCCAGCTCGTCGTCGGTGAGCGGACGCAACCCGTCCGGCATCGTCTTGCCCACGGCCAGTCGCGACGCCACGTACTGCTCCGCCTGTGTCTGAAACGCGGCGGCGGTCATTGCCTCACCCTGCCGTCGTTCTGCGTCGAGAAATCCCACGATCAGCTCGACCACCAACGCGTCGTCGGGGATCGGCCCACGCGGCCACGGCTTCGCGAAGTCGCTGATCTCCCAACCATCGGCCAGCAGCCCGTAAAAGCCGCGGCGAAATCCGAGCGTGCTTTCCACCGCGAAGTGCGTGAGATCATGCGCGGGCATCACGAGTGCGGTCGGTCCGTGCTGCCGCTGCCACGTGACTGACCCGTCGCGTCTTGTACAGCTGAGCGACGCTGAGCTATCTGCGTGCCGCTTGAGGCGGATGTGCAGATCGACGGTGCGTTCTACCGACATGGATCGACGGGTTCAGATACGAATTGAAACGCGAGCAACTAAACGGCTTTACCGCGGATTTCGCGGATCTCACACGGATGAGCACGTTGACTACGACGAGTGCTCGTCGCCCACATCGTGCTCATCCGCGGTCATCCGTGCAATCCGCGGCCAAGCTGTTCGTAGCACATAATCACCACTGCTGTCCAAACGTGATCAGGGCTTTCCATGGCGCCGCCTGATCCACTTTGCGCGTGGCACCGACAAACACGCCCCCCGAGAACAGACGTAAGCCCGCCGTGAGCGACGCGCGAATGCCTTCGGTGGGGCGTGCGACCGGTGCCCAACTGGCCAGCAGCGTGGAATCGATCGGCGCGCCGAGTCGTTCGATACTCGTGCGCGCCACGTTGGTCACGGCGTCCGCCCAACCACTCTGTACGCCGACACTCAAACCCGGGGCCAGCGCCGGCAAGAAGAAACGCCCGGCGCGAATCGGCTGACGAAAGTACGGGCTCGTGTACTGCAGCGAGGCGCGCAGCACCGCGGCGCGTGAGCCGGCGAACTCCTTGTCTTCGTAGCCCGGCAGATTCTGGAACTTGCCCAGCTCGAACAGCTGTTGCGGCGGGATGCGTGAACCGAATATGGCTCCGACGTCACCGCGTGCCAACGCCACGAACGGGCCAAACGGCTTGCGCGCCGTCGCGCGGATTTCAGCGCGCTGCCACTGCAACGTGCCGTCGCCGCGCTCGTACGCGAGGCGTGCGCCCACTCCGGACTTGGCGAATTCCGCGCTGAAATCCGGATGCCATTCGATGAGTGCCGCCGTGCGCAGATAGCTGCCTTCATCAAGGCGGCGATTCTCGCGATACGCGTCGCCACCGAATGGACTGCGCACATACGACGCGGGACGATAGCGGTCGTCGGCCACGCCGAACTCCACGCGCGTCAGCACTCGTCGCGCGCCAGTCGTGCGCACGGCGGCCATCGTCGCACTGCGACGATCCACATAGTCGTACGGGTCCTGCGAAGCGAACAGGGCGCCGATCGTGTTGCCCGAATCGAGCGGCACACGGAAATCATTCGTGTTGTCGAGCGAACGGCCAGCGCGCACTTCGAGCGTCGTGTTACCGCGCGTGCGTTCCACCGAGAGGCGGGCGCGGGCGGTGCCTTCATTCCAGGCCCAGCCTGCATTGGCGCGCACCACCACACCCGGGGCGAGATCGCGCAGCGACCATTTCAGCCCCGTGCCGGTGTACACACCTTCCACGCGATTGAAGTGGAACGCGTCGCTGGCGCGGGGCACCGTATAGTCGACGCGCGGCGCGCCGGTGGAACGCCAGCGGTCGGGGCCGATGTCGTTGAAGTCATCGGAGTGCATGCCGAGCGACAGGGCGCCGACGTCGGCTTGCCAAGCGCCGTAGCGACCGAGGGAGTCGGTTCCGGCAAAACTGAGGCGACGGCGCACGCGCGCACGTAGAGAATCCGCGGCCGCAAGGGTGGGGGCGTCGAGCACCGTATCGTTCACCTGCATCTGCGAGAATCGCGATACGATGCGGACCACGGCGCGACCGTCGCCCAATCCCGGGAATGTGGCCTGCAGTTCGATGCGCTGTTTGGCCGGCAGCCAGTACTCGCCGTTGCGTTCTCCGTTCTCGTATTCCACGAAGGCCACCGCGTCACCGAACGAGGCGATACGGCCGCGACGCGGCGCGTTGGCGCGCACGAAGTAGCCGCGTAAACGGACCAGCGTGCCGCGCGAGGCATCGAGATCCATTTCGCCGTCGAACACCACCACCGAACCCGTGATGTCGGTGCGCGGCTGCACCCGCACGTGCGCGATCGGAATCACGCGATCGCCCGCGCGCACGGTGACAATGGTGTCGCCGCCGGAATACTGATAGTACTGCTCGCGATCAACCGCGAGCGGATGCACGGCCGGTAGCGTATCGGCACCGTCCGAGCCACCCCCCCGCGGCGGCGTGCGGCGCGACGCATTGGTGCGCACGCGCAACCGGTTGCCGTAGAGCACCGGATTCAGCCAGCCGGTCTGGAACACCGACAGCATCGAGACGTTGGCGCCGGTCTGCTGCGCGCGATACCCCACGATGTGCTGGTCGGAGAAGCCGGTGCGATTCCACTTGAGCGTACTCGCGACCTGCTCCACCGCCGCCACCGCCTCGGTCCCCTCTTCGCGCCGCAGCAGCACCGAAATCTCAGTCTCCACGTTCGACCGGAAACTGATCAGCGACGGCGGGAGCACGTTCCGTTTGCTGGCATCCGCCAGCAGCTCGCGGAGCGCACGGGGCGCGGTGGCTTTGGCGGAATCCGTCTGCGCGGCGACGATGTTGGGCGCGCCGAGTATCGCGAGCGCACCGGCAGCGACGAGAAACGAGGAAATTCGCATGCCACATGTTACGCAGGGGCGCAACGGAAGTTGCACCCCTGCACGGTCCGTGCACCGCGCGATCGCTAACTGCCAGAACACGGATTACACCGATAGCACGGAACCAACACAGATAAGCAAAAAGCGCAGTCTGCTTATCCGTGTTGGTTCCGTGAAATCCGCGGCATCCGTGTTCTGGCCGTTTCCGTTACGATTTCAGCTGCTGCACCCGTTCGGCCGCCGCGGTCCAGTCATGCACCGCGTCATCGAGTGCGTCGCGCGTGTCGTCGAGCGCCTTGCCCAACGCCGCCGCCTTCTGCACACCAGCCGGCGAATCGTACAAGGTGGCATCATCCAGCTCCTCGGTAATGCCCGCGATCTTCGCTTCCAGCATCGACACCCGCAGCTCGGCGTCGCTCAGCGCCTTGTCGGCCGCCCGCTGCGCCTTGCGCACATCGTTCGACGTGGGGGCCGCCGTCTTGCCGTGACCACCGGCGTGGCCACCCTTCCCCTGCGCCTTGTCGTACGCCTGTTCCTTGGCCTTGTCGGCCCGCTCGCGCTCACGCTGCAGCTCACGCTCGCGATCGCGCACCTTGGCGTTCTTCTCCGACTCGCGCTGCGAACTCGCGCGGGCGTCCTTGTCTGCCTTGAGCTTGTTTTCGGCCCGCAGCGCCTCCCACTCCACGAAACTGCCGGGAAAGATGATCAGCTGCTGATCCTTCACTTCCCATACCTGCGTGGCCAACCCGCGCAGCACGGCGCGATCGTGACTCACGATAAGACAGCTGCCCTCGTACGCCTCGATCGCATCCTCGAGCGCTTCGATGCTTTCGACGTCGAGGTGATTGGTGGGCTCGTCGAGAATGAGCAGGTTGTTGGTGGACAGTGTGAGCAGCGCCAGTGCCACGCGTGCGCGCTCACCACCCGACAACGTGCCCACCGTGCGCTGCACTTCGTCGCCGCTGAAGCCGAAACGACCCAAGTGCCCCTGTACCTGACGTCGCTCCCAGAGCGGACGCTGCGTGGCGATCGCTTCGTAGATCGTGCTGTCGAGCGGCAGGTGACCGACATCCTGACGATAGTACGCCACCGTCGTGCTGGGCCCCATCTTCACTTTACCCGCATGCGCCGGATGCTCTTCGACCAGCGTCTTGATGAGCGTGCTCTTGCCGGCGCCGTTTGGGCCCACGAGCGCCACTACTTCATTGCGCTCGAGCACCACGTTCACATCGCGCAAGAGTTCGCGCGTACCGTTCGGTGTTTGCACCGCCACGGTCACATGCTCGGCTTCGATCACACGATCGCCGCTGCGATCGCCGGCCGACAAGCGTAGTGCCATCACGCCGTCACCGCCGATGGGCGCCGACAAGCGGGGCATGCGCGCCAGCAGCTTGCGACGTCCCTTGGCTTGCCTGGTGTTCTGACCGGCGAGGTTGCGCGCGATGTAATCGGTTTCCGACTGGATCTTGGACTGCTGCTTGTCGAACTGACGCTGCTGCGTGAGCCGTTTCTCTTCGCGCTGAATAAGGAACGACTCGTAGCTGCCTTCGTAGGAGAATGCGGTGCCGCCCTCGAAGTGCAATACGTGATTGGCCATCACCGCGAGAAAGGCGCGGTCGTGGCTGATGCAGATCACGGTGCGGTCGGTGTCGCGCAGATACTGCTCGAGCCACGCCGTCGTTTCGAGATCGAGATGGTTCGTCGGTTCGTCGAGCAGCAGGATTTCGGCCGGCGTGGCGAGCTGCCGGGCCAACGCCACGCGCCCGCGCTCACCACCACTCAGCGTACCGATACTGGTGGCCCTGGCTGCGGCCGGATCGAATCCGACGCCCATCAGTACCGCGTCGACCTTGGCGGCCATCTGATATCCGCCTTCGCGTTCGAAGCGCTCGAGGTCGCGGCCGTACTTCTCCATCGCCTCTTCGCCGTGATCGTGCTCGAGATTGGCGGCCTGCTCGGCCAGCGACTGCTCGAGCGCGCGCAGATCGCCGAAGGCGTCGGCCACGATCTCCCAGAGCGTCATGCCGTCGGGGAAGCGACGGTGCTGGTCCATGAGCGCCACGCGGAGCCCAGGCATGCGCGCGACAGCCCCGCTCGTGGGCGTCAGGTCGCCGGTAATCAGGCGGACTAGCGTGGTTTTGCCCGTGCCGTTCCGGCCGACCACGGCCCAACGGTCGCCGGAACCGACAGTCAGGGAGATGTCGCGAAAGATCTCGGTCGCGCCGAAATCCACCCGCGCGTTCCCGATCGAGATAAGTGTCATGCCTGCGCCTGCAGGAGATGTGCAAAAACGGTCATTCGTGAGAGTAATGGGAGCCGGCCGATAACGCTCCTGTCACCCCATTACGGGCCCGTTCGCCACTCATGCCGAAGCGCCTCGACCACGCGCACGATTTCGGTCCGGCGCGCGGCCGGCCAGCGGCGCACCCGCCAAACGAGAGTGCGCCCACGCCATCCGTCGCGCCACGCCACGGCCACATCGGCCGCCGTAGGAAGCTGGGTCACGAGCAGCAGCAACACGAAGATGGTGAGCCAGCCGGCGTGACCGGTCAGCACCAGCGCGACGACGGCGGCCACGGCCAGCAGCAGATACCACGCAGCCACCACCTGCAGTCCCGGCACGAACGCCCTGGCGACCACGTCGGAACGGGCCTTTGCGAACCGGTGCGCGAGACGCCACACCACCCAGAAGATCGGCCCGTGGGTAAGCCACCCGATCAGCGCCGCCGGCGTCATGAGCACGAGCGCCCAGATCGGTGTAAGCCGGGCTTCGGCGGCCACGCCGGCACCCTGCAGCACCCGGGCGTGGTCGCGAGCCGAGGTGCGGATGCCGCCGGCCTCGTGCACAAGGTGCGAGAGTTCGGATACGAACGTATGCACACGAGCCGCGTGCGGCGTGGCGGCATCGGAACGGCGGTTCGCGACCAGCGGTTCGGCCAGCGGCACCAGGCGGGCGGCGCGCTCCAGCAGCGGGGCGTGTGTCGCGCTCGTCACCGGCGGCTGCACGGCGGCCACGGCAGCCACGAGTTCGTCGCACTCGGTGCGCGATTCCCAGTCAGGCGCATTGCGCGTGACACCCACGAGCGACGTACGGAGCTGGTCGGTGAGGGCCGAGACGCCCGCCTCGAGCCCCTGAGCCAATCGTTCGGCGCGCCATCCCCGCAGCGACCAGCCGCGCCCGACGACCGCCATGGCGTCGGATCCACCGGTGCGCGCGGCCTCGTATTGGACCCCGAACGGCACCACAGTAAGGTCAAATACCGAACCATTATCAAGCGCTTCTAGCGCCATCATAGCTACACCCGTCCGCAATCGCCCGATTTGCGGGTTGTCGTGCACACCGCCCTGCGGAAAGACACCGACCACGTGCCCCTGTGCGAACGCCTGCGCCATCCGGCGGCCCGCTTCGGCGTTCACGGCGGCCATGTCGACACCCATAGCCCGCATCTTCCGCGCATCGCGAACGCGGGTGACCGGGATCACCCCCATGGCGTTGTAGCCCTTGCCGGCCGCGCCACCGGCGCCGGCGGCGATCGTGGCCAGATAGCGCACATGCCGGGGGCACGCCTGTAGCCCCAGCAGCACGTCAGGGAGGTCGTTCGGATGGTTGCCGATGAACAACACCGGCCCCGATTCCGGGACCACCCCCATCTGCACCACGACCGTTTCCCGATAGAACCATCGCAACGCGCGCCGCGCCGACCATCGCAGGAAGGCGCGGAGAACGCTGAACTGCTCGGGGTTAAACGGCGGGAGCGGCGCGGGCACCATGTCCGCAAAGAAAGCGCATGCGAGCGGCCCGGACAATGAACCGATGGCTGCTAGAATTCCTCTCGTACCCACACTCACCTTCCGGTCGGATTCGCTCATGCGCCTAATCCGTACGTTCTGCGTTGCGCTGGTCATGGCCACGCCGGTGCCGATGTGCTCAAGGGCATCTCGGAGATCGGCGACAGCTATGCCGCGGAGATCAAGGACCACATCATCGCGAGGCAGGAGGCGATGAAAGGCGGCAAAGGAGGACAGGGGCGTAAACGCCTCCCGGCCAAGCCGGTCACGAAGGAGAAGCCGCGTGAAGGACCAAAGCGCGGCGCGCCGAAACGCGACTGGGGTGCAGTGGATCGTGAAGAGCCCCTTCCCCCCACGACCCCCAAGCCTGCACGGTAACGCGTCGGCGCTACTTGCCCTTCCCGACCACCTGCTTGGCCCCAGTGAACAGCAGCACCGCGACCGCACCGGACACGAGACCGACGAGGGCGTCGATGACGGTGGTGGCGATGAACGCAAGCACGGCACTGCGTTCAGTGAGCGAGTGACCCACGCTTTCCACCACGTGCTCAATCGCCGGCACGCCGTGGGCGATGATACTGCCACCGACGGTGAACATGGCCGCCGTGCCAAGCACGGAGAGGCTCTTCATGAGCAGCGGCGCGGCGCGCAGAACGAACGCACCCACCGCACGGGCGGTCGCGTCCGTCTGGCGATGCAGCGCGAGCCCAAGGTCATCGAGCTTCACGATACCCGCCACCAGCCCATACACGAGCACCGTGGCCCCGATCGCCACGGCGCTGAGCGCGACCACCTGCTGGATGAGTGGTGCGGTGGCCATGGTGCCGAGCGTGATCACCACGATCTCCGCCGACAGCACAAAATCGGTACGCACGGCGCCTTTGACCTTGTCCTGCTCGAAGGCCACCAGATCCACGGTCGGATCGGCCACGGCCTTGAGCAGTTCACCGTGCTGCAATTCGTCATCCTGATGCCGGTACTTGTGCGCGAGCTTCTCGACACCTTCGAAGCACAGGAACAGACCGCCGATCATCATCAGCGGCATGATCGCCACGGGCAGGAACGCGCTGATCAGCAGCGCCGCCGGCACCAAAATGAGCTTGTTGACGAACGACCCCTTCGCCACGGCCCACACGACCGGCAACTCCCGATCGACATGCACCCCCGACACCTGCTCTGCATTCAGCGCGAGGTCATCGCCCATCACCCCAGTCGTCTTCGTCGCCGCCACCTTCGTGAGCACGGCGACGTCGTCGAGCAGCGTCGAAATGTCATCGATCAGAGCGAGCAGACTGGAAGCAGCCATGAGTCCGGATGTAAGGGGCGGAGTGTCCTACGATGTCAGGAATTCTACTGACAGAATCAAGGTTCGTCAGGCGGGACTGATGATAACGGCAACCGCCACAGCCACCGCAACAGCCACCGCAACAGCCAGAACACGGAGACCACGG
>JBBARJ010000157.1:0-8099 GCA_040399825.1 Gemmatimonas sp. | reverse complement strand
CGTGCCCGATTCGTTCAAGGAACACGTCGAGCTCATGTTCGACATTCAGGCGCTCGCCTTCGCGGCCGATGTCACGCGCGTGTTCTCGTTCAAGATGAGCCGCGACGGCACCAGCCGTACGTATCCGGAAAGCGGCACCGACAAGGGCTTCCACCCGGCCTCGCACCATGGCGGCGGTGAGAAGGGCGTGCGCGACTTCCAGCTGCTCAACAAGTATCACGTGTCGATGCTGCCGTACCTGCTGGATAAGCTCAAGAGCATTCAGGAAGGCGAGAGCAACATGCTTGACAAGACGATGATCATCTACGGCTCGCCGATGGGCGATCCGAACGTGCACAACCATCGTCGGTGCCCGCTCATGCTGCTCGGCAAGGCCGAGAACCGCCTCGCCGGCAACTTGCACATCAAGGCGCCGGACGGCACGCCGATGGCGAATGCGATGCTCAGCATGATGCACACGCTCGGCATGAACGACCTGACCACGTTCGGTGACAGCACGGGTGCCCTGAACCTGAACTCCCATGCGTAATCCCAGCGCGGCCCATCTGATGCGGCGGGCCGGCAAACGGCTCACCGCCGTTGGTATGGCGTTCGGAGCGGCACTGATGCTGTCGGCCGGCTCTCCGGCGTCGGACTCGCCGTTAGCCGATGCCGTCATGCGCGGTGACAGTGCCGGGCTGCGCGTGCTGCTGAAGCAAGGCGCCGATGTGAACGAAGTGCAGGGCGATGGCATGACCGCGCTGCACTGGGCCGCATCACGCGGCAATCTGGCGGCCACTCGCATGCTGGTGTCGGCCGGCGCCCGCCTGGATCCGGTCACGCGCAACGGCAACTACACGCCGCTGCATCTGGCCGCGCAGAACGGACGCGCCGAGGCGGTGAAGGCGTTACTGGCCGCCGGGGCGAACGTGAACGCCACCACGTCGTCCGGCGGCGCATCGGCGCTGCATTTCGCGGCGTCGAGCGGCGATGCGGCCACGATCGAGGCACTGGTCGATAAGGGGGCGAGCGTGAACGTGCGTGAGTCGGCGTTCTCGCAGACGCCGCTCATGTGGGCGGCGGCGGCGAATCGCGTGTCGGCGATCACCGCGCTGATCAAGCGCGGCGCGGATGTCGAAGCGGAGACGCGCACGCAAAGCATCCCGGAGCAGGAAAAGAAGGACCGCGCGTATCTCGTCACGCGCTCGCGCAAAATGGCGGCGATGAAGTCGGCGGAAGCGTTGTTGGCGCCGACGGCCGTCGCGGCGACGCCTGGGGCGGCCGCCACGGCGCCGGCCTCGGCCTCGGCGCCTACGCCGCGCACCGCACCGCCGTCGGCGGCATCGGCGGCTCCGGCACCGTTGCCCGCTACGGCGTCGGCAGCGGCGGCGCCAACCGGCAACTCGGATACGCGCATCACGCCGACGGCGGGCGACCGTCGGCAGCGCGGACCATCGTACGGCGATCTCGTGGGCAACAAGGGTGGCAACACGGCGCTGCTGCTCGCCGTACGTGACGGGCAGGTCGCGGCTGTGAATGCGTTATTGATGGGCGGCGCCAAGATCAACCATGCCAGCGCCGGCGACAGCACCACGCCGCTGCTGATGGCCACGATCAACGGTCGCTTCGATCTGGCCAAGACGCTGCTCGATCGTGGGGCCGATCCGAAGCTCGCGAGCACGGCCAACGCCACGCCGCTGTACGCCGTGATCAACGTGGTGTGGGCGCCCAAGGCGGCCTACCCGCAGCCGGTGGCGCAGTATCAGTCGAACGTGTCGTATCTCGAACTGATGGAGGCCCTCATCAAGGCGGGAGCCGATGTGAACGTGCGGCTCACGAAGCATCTGTGGTACATGTCGTACAATTTCGATCAGCTCAGCGTCAGCACGGCTGGCGCCACGCCGTTCTGGCGCGCGGCGTACGGCACCGATCTCGACGCGATGAAGCTCTTGCTCAAACACGGCGCCGATCCGAGCGTGGCCACGATCAAGCCGGCCGGTCGCTTGCCCGGCTCGGAAGAACTCGATGCCGATGTCGCGGCGGGCAAGGACCCGTCAGGATTGCCGCCGGTGCCGGACAACGGCCCCGGAGTGTTGGCGATTCATGCGGCCAGCGGTGCCGGCTATGGCGAGGGTTTTGCGGCCAACGCGCACCGTCATGCCCCCGACAGCTGGGTGCCCACGGTCAAGTTCCTGGTGGAGGAGCTCAAGGCCGACGTGAATGCCCGCGACTTCAAGGGGTACACGCCGTTGCATCACGCGGCCGCTCGCGGCGACAACGAGTTGATCAAATATCTCGTGAGCAAGGGCGCTGATGTGATGGCCGTCGCCCGCACCGGTCAGACCACGGTCGACATGGCGAATGGGGCGGTGCAGCGCATTCCGCCCTTCCTCGACACCATCGAACTGCTGGAGAAGATGGGCGCCAAGAACAATCACAAGTGCAAAAGCTGCTGATGCGTCCGCGGCCGATCGGCATCCGATCGGCCGCGTGACACGTCACGCGTCGTGGGTCACGGCCGCGGCGCGACGCGATGCAGGGCCAGCTTTACGGCGGCGTAGGCATCGATCACGCCGCCGGTGCGCGATAAGGTGTTGAACTTCACCGTTGCGCCATCGCCCGGTCGCCGCACCTCGAGATCGGGGAGTTTGCGTACCGACTCCAGCAGGATATCACGCACCTGCATGGCCGACAGCTCCGGGAAGTACGTCATCAGCAACGCCGCCACGCCCGACACCACGGGTGCCGCCATGCTGGTGCCGCTCTCGCGCTTGAGACCACCGCCCGGCACCGTCGAGAGGATGTCCACGCCCGGCGCAAACAGATCCACCTGGTCGCGACCGTAGTTGGAGAACTCGGCCGGCAACTCGGCCAGTGGCTTCCAGCTCGACGCGCCCACTTCGATCCAGTTCGCCGCGCGCGTACCGCCGCTCAGCGCGGGCGTAGGGTACGATGGCGTTTCGTCGTTGTCTTCGCCTTCGTTGCCGGCCGCATGCACCAGCAGTACGCCCTTCGAGGCCGCATAGCGCACCGCGGAATCCACGGACGCTTTGGCCGGCGAGTAGCCCTTGCCGAAGCTCATGTTCACGATCTGTGCGCCGTTGTCCACCGCATAGCGGATCGCCCGGGCCACATCCCCATCGCGCTCATCGCCATCGGGCACGGCCCGCAGCGCCATGATCTCCACATTCGGGGCGATCCCCTGCATGGCGGCACCGTCGCCTCGCAGCGCGCCGATGATCCCTGCCACGTGCGTACCGTGCGTGGCATCGGGGCCGGTCACGTCGCGCGTGCCGGTCACACGCTGCGTCGAGCGCGGATTGAACAGCGTGTCGAGGCCGTAGCGCGCCTGCGCGTCGTAGGCCGCCCGTGCACTCGCGATCTCGGCGGCATTCAGTCCGTCGGCATCGAGTCGCATCCACATGCGCTTGGCTTCATCCATCTCGGGCGACGTCGGACGGTACGCGCTGACCGCGGCGCGCGTGATCGCGGCGCCCTGTAATGCGGTGCCAAGCATGCGCTCGACGCTCTGCAGGATTTCGTCGATGTTCTCCACTTGCAGCAACGTCGACTTCACGTCTTTCGCCTTGTCACGATACGCCGAGGCGAGGTCGTTGCATTCGGCAGACGTGGGCTTCGCGGTGAGCGATCCGGCGGGCTGATTGCGGCAGGCCGCATAGAGCCGCGTGAGTTCGAAGGTGTCGTAGCGCACCGGCGTGCCATCAGCGGTGACGAGGGCGCTCCAGCCGAACACGTCGTCGATCACCCCGTTGCCGTCGTCGTCCTTGCCGTTGCTCGCAATCTCGCGCGGGTTCTTCCACATCGCGCGCGCGAGCCGTGTGTGCGCCGTATCCACGCCACCGTCGATCACGGCCACCACGACCCGCCGCTGAGGCTGGCGCGACGCCAGCAGCTCACGAATGGCCCGCTCGGAGCCGACGCCCATCACGTGGTCGGTGTCGTAGTCCAAGCGCTGCCAATCCGCCCGCGCCGTGTCGGACGACACCCGGGCAGGGGGCGGTGGTGCGACTTGTATGGGGGCCTGCATGACCGGTTGCATGACCGGTTCCATGACCGGCTCGGGCGCGGTGCTTACGCCGCCGCCTGGGCCGCTGACGGCGCGCGCGCAGGCGCCAAGCATGACGACGCTCGTGAGCATGCAGGCGAACGGTCGCACGGGAAAGACGGTGCGTGATTGAGGCGGCATCGGTCGTGTTGGTCGAGTCGGTGGTCGGCTGGGCATGCGAGGGCCGGTGATGCGGGCGCCGTGGACGATAGCCGGTGCCGCCTGCTCCCGCGAATGTCGCCGACGGATCCGCACTGGTACCCCGGCAATCGGGAATGCTCTACGATCAGCTGCTCGCACCCACCCCATCGCACCAGAGCAAACCGAGCGGCACCTGCGTGCGTGGACGCCACGCCGGCGTGTCATAGGCGCTCGCGATCGGCGCATCGGGCGGTGACGCGTCGAACCGGTAGGCGGCGAGCTGTTGCAGTTCAACCGGGTGACTCCGGCCGCGGCCCTGAAATGGCTTCTGCCAGTTGATGGCGCAGACCCGATCGACCAGCGACAACCCCGGCGTGATCTCCCGGAAGGTGGTGGCCACGGCCACCGTACGAATGCCTTGCAGCCGTCGAGGCAGACGGTCGGGGCGACTCATTTCGAGCTCCATGCGGCGAAGCTGCGCCGTGGCGCTGTCGAGAAAGAAGGTGCCGTGCACATCGGGGGAGCGCAGCTTGTCGGCGGCGCGCACTTCCAGACGGACCCACGTTTCGGCCCCTTCGGTCACGATGCCGCCGAAGTGAAAACAATGGTTGGCAACGAACGAGGGGGCCGCGATATCGGAGAGGCCGGGAATGGCCATCGTGGTTTCGGTGCGACCGCCGGGACCGCGCTGGTCGCGCACCACGCGTCCGGGGCGATACCCACCCAACGACTTGCTTTCGGCCACCAGCGTGTCGATCGCCTGCACGAAGACCGCGCTGTCGGCGAGCGACGCGAACACGCGCTGCGTGGCGTACCGGAAGGGATACTGCGACGTCAGCAGGCGGAATTGGTCGGCGTTCTCGCGCAGCAGTTCGACGACATCGTACACGGCGGGATCGCGCGCGCGATCGGGCATACCGGGCTGTGTGCACACTTCACGGGGACGCACCGTCATGCCGGTGAGCTGCACCGGGATCTGCGCCAGCGTGATGGCCGTCGTGGTCACGATGCCGGCTTCGATGATGACGCGGCCCCGATATGGGGCGAAGCCGATGCGACGCACGGTGATCTCGTAGCTGCCGGTGGGCAGGGCGATGATCGTGGCGCGACCACCGGCGTCGGTGAACCGCTCGACGGCGCGTTCGGGGAGGGCCACGACGGCATACGGCAGCGAGACGCCAGTCTGCTGCGCCGTCACGGTCACCGACAGCGTGCCGGTCCCCTGCGCGGCGAGAGGCCTCGGAGCGAGCAGCGCCGCGCCGAGCATCATCGCCATGCCGACCATCACTCGAACGGGGTACGGCAGGAGCGGGCGCAAGGGCGTCGGGCCGAATTGGGGGATCGTCTACGGAGTTTTCCGTAGATCGTGAATGGTGTGATGCGGCGATGGCGCTGTCAACGGCACCGACTGTGGACCAGTCTACCGGGTGCGCGAACTCAGCGGCGTTCGGCGGGACCCGTGCCGCTCGTAGACACGTTGCGCGCTCCCGGAGTGCTGCGCGGCCAGCTTGATGGCGTGCATGCGGTCTCGCGCGAAGGCATACGCGGTTTCGTGGTGCACGATGGGTGCCGGGTAGTCGTGCCCGATGATGCATCCCGTCATTTGTTGCATCATGAGCGGCGTCTGCTCGGGACGAATGAGGTCGGCATCGGAGAGCGCGGACAGTTCCGGCACCCACCGACGCACGAACGCACCGGTCGCGTCATGCTCCTCGGCCTGCTTGTACGGATTGTAGATGCGGATCGTGTTGATCCCCGTCGTGCCGGACTGCATCTGACACTGCGTCCAGTGAATGCCCGGCTCGTAGTCGGTGAACCAGCGTGCGAGGATCGGGCCGGTCTGTCGCCAGTCGAGCCAGAGATGATAGCTGGCGAAGCTCATGACCATCGCCCGCATGCGGAAGGTGAGCCAGCCGGTGACTCGCAGCGATCGCATGCAGGCATCCACCAGCGGGTAGCCGGTCCGTCCGTCGCGCCAGGCCTGCAGTCGCTCGAGGTCCGGCTCGCTCGGCCGCAGTCCGTCGAAGATCGGGGCGTAGTGCGTATACTCCAGGCGCGGCTCGTCTTCGAGTTTCTGGATGAAGTGGCAGTGCCAATGCAGTCGCGACGCAAAGCTCACGAGGCTGTGCATCCACTGCACGGCCTCTGCGTTGCGACGTGTCGCGTGCTCCTCGCGCAATTCCCGCGCGCGACGGCGCGCCGCCTGATACGCCTGACGGACGGACATCGTACCGACGGCCAGTGCGACCGAGATCCGGCTGCACGATGCCGGTGCCTCGTTCGGGCTCGACATCGCCCGTCGGTAGTCGCGGCCGCGCGCCGACAGAAACGCATGCAGCATGTCGTGGGCACGCGCTTCACCCGCGCGTTGCCACTCGGCCCATGCCGGTGCGATCACTGGTGCCGCTGTGGGGGGCATGGCGGCGGGCACGGCGTGCCGTACGGCGCGTCGTACAGCGTCGGTGACCGACTCCGCCGGCCCGAGGATCCGGTCGGGTGTGGCTACGATCGGCGAGCGCATCCGTTGTTGCCACGTGTCCGCCCAGCCGTTCCGTGACGCGAGCCGACGGACCACACCGTTGCTGGGCAATTCGTGCATCGTGACGCCGGTTTCCTTCGCCCACGCGCGGACACGGCGATCGCGCGCATAGCTCACGGCATTCCACGTTTCCTCGTGTGCCCAAAGGGCGGCGAAGGGCAGGGCCGCATGTAGCGTGGCGAACACATCGGGCAGTGCTCCGTGCAGCTCCAGGAGGTGCCCGCCACGAGCCTGCAGCGACCTGCGGAGCTCGTCCAAGGCGTCGCGCACCACCCACTCATGGCGCAGGTCCCGGTCGGCGGCCTGTTGCTGCTCGGGCTCGTGCACGTACACCGCCAGCAGCGGACCGGCGGCGGCTGCCCCGGCGAGCGGCGCGTGGTCGGCGATCCGGAGATCCCGCTTGTACCAGAGGAGTTGCAGGGCGGACATGTCCCGATCGAACGGTCATCAGGCGATCCGTCGTTCCCGTCGCCGGAGACGTCGCGGTTCCCCCCTTGCCAACCCGCCGGGCGTCCCGCATTGATCAAGGAGGTCCGGCTGTTCCCGACGTGGTCTCGCCCCCTGAGGGTCGCGACATGCCCAAAGCCAAAGTCCGTCTCACGCTGCTCGAGTCGACCCGTCGCACCACGCGCCACGTGGTCGGTGCCGAGCTGCTCGGCGTGAGCACGTACGCCGCGCTCATCGCGGTTTCCATCATCGGCGCCCGTGCGTTGAACCGCATCGCCCCCACGCCTCTGGTCGACGAGGCGGTGAGTTTTCTCGCGCCGCTCCGCCGGTCGGCGCCGGTACCGGTGCAGGAGTCGATTCAGTTTCTCGGGCTCGGCGGGCTGAGCGCCGTGTCGATCCCGGTGATCGAAAGCTCAAACAACGGTAGGACGCCCGCGCCGCGCGGGAGTCTTGGCGGCGTGGCCGGCGACGGGCTCGACCTCGCTGAGGCGTCGCCTGACTCTGAGAAGGCATACAGTGAGATCGAGGTCGATTCCACCGTGGCGCTCGATCCCTCGGCGGAAGGCCCGCAGTATCCGCCGGCACTCTTGAAGGCCGGCGTGCAGGGCGTCGTGTATGCCCGCTTCATCGTCGACACGGTGGGCCACGTCGACACTGCCACGATGGTCGTGTTGGACAAGCCAGACCCCGAGTTCGTGGCCGCCGTGCGCACGGCGCTGGTGCGTATGACGTATCGACCGGCGATTCTTCGCGGCCGAGCCGTCGCGCAGTTGGTCGAGCAGCCATTCGTGTTCCGCATCCAGCCGCCGGGCAGCATGGAGCGCTGACGGACAGGGCGAGCGCAACGAAGCTCGCCGCCGCGCGTATCGGGAGAGATATTCGGGGCAGACGTTCAGCGTCCCGTTCCGTTGTCTGTCGCTGTTGGAG
>JBBARJ010000156.1:0-8104 GCA_040399825.1 Gemmatimonas sp. | reverse complement strand
TCGCCCGTCCAGCCGCATTTTCTTGGATGCGCTGCAGCAGAACGTCAGGCGTTAGGCCGCCTCGCGTGGGGGCTGTTCGCTTCGGCGGGGCTCTCCGCTACCCCAGATCCAAACCATGCGCGAACTGGCGTTGTCCAAGAGAGACACCCTTCTTCACCCCTCTGGAGCTGCCATGCGCTTCCTTCTGCTTGCCACCCTGTCCGTGCTCTGGGTCGCGCGGCCACTTGCCGCACAAGCGCCGCCGAGCGCGTCGGGCGCGCGTGTTCCGATGCTCTCGGCCTCGGACGCGCAAGCCGATTTCGATGTACTGCGACGGGCATTGGAGGAAGCACATGGCGGACTGTATCGCTACCGCACGAAGCCTGAGTTGGATCGCCGCTTCGCTGCGGCGCGTGCGCAGCTCACGACGCCCGTGTCCCAGCTTGCGTTCGCACGCCTGCTGTCGGAGACCATTGCCAACATCGGCGATGGTCACGCGCGGCTCGAACTCGATTCGTTGACGATCGCGAAGCTGGCCGACGTACGCGTGTTCCCCCTACGGGTCCAGTTGGAAGGGGAGCGCCTGATGCTGCTGTACAATGATTCGCCCGCCGACACGACGCTGCGCCCGGGGATGGAGCTTCGCTCGATCAACGGGCATCCGGCGTCGGCGGTCGTGGGCGCCCTGCTGCCGGCGCTCGCGGGCGATGGCGAGATCTTGACCGGTAAGCGGACACGGTTGGCCCGAACGTTCGCCACGCTCTATTGGCTGTTCATGGAACAGGCGAGCACGTACGTGATCACGGCCCGCGATGCTGGCGGCCGGACGGTGACGGCCACGCTCGCTGGCATTCGCGAAGCGGATCGCCTCGCGGTCCAGAATCCGGTCAACGCGACTCTCGTGCAGCACTCGGCGCGCCTCGCCGGGCCGCGGGGTACTATCAGCTTGGCGTTCTCGCCCGACGCGTCCGTCGCGCATTTGCGCGTGCGCGCCTTCGATGGCGCCACGTTCGTGGCGACGCTCGACAGCGCCTTCGCGGCTATCGACGCCAACGGTACTCGCTCGCTCCTCCTCGATCTCCGGGGCAACGGTGGCGGCGTGGACCTGTATGGGGCAGCCCTGGTGTCGCATTTCATCGATCGCCCCTTTCGCTATTTCGATCGGATCGAGCTCAAGACAATTGCCCCCTCCTTTGCGACATGGAAGCCCGCGACCTTCGAAAGTCTCCGAACCGGCACCGTGCCAGGCACCACGGGCGGCTTTCGCGTCTCGCCCACGTTGCATTCCGGCGTCGCGGTGCAGTCCCCGGCAGCGGTGCCATACCGCGGCAGGGTCGTGGTGCTCATCGACGGGGGCAGCTTCTCCACGACCGCCGATGTCGCGGCGCAGCTCCGCGCCTGGGGACGCGCGACGTTCGTGGGGGAGGAGACGGCGGGCGACGCCGCCGGCAACACGTCGGGGCTGAATGCGCTCATCGTGCTCCCCCACTCGCAGCTCCGCCTCAAGGTCATGATGTACGGCTACTGGAACGCGGTCCATCCCGACACGCCGGGCCGTGGGACGCGGCCCGACCACGTGGTGGTTTCCCGGGTCGCCGACTTGCTGCAGGGCACGGACGCGGCGCTGGAGCTGGCGCGGAGGCTGGTGAAGTAGGGGTGCCAAAAACGGCGGACTAACCTTGCGTTGCTGCTGACAGGGCCTTCAAAGATTGCGGCCAATTGCTCGCTGCGCTCGCTGGCCGCAACTTGTTGAAGGGCCCTGCAGCAGAACGCGAGCGTTCTGCGGCCACGGAGGAACGCATGTCTGAGGATTCGGAGACGATCGTCGAGCTGGCCAGGCAAGCTCGGATGGAGGGGCGACTGCGCGAGGCTCTCATGGGTTACGAACGTGCAGCAGTCCTTGCTCGCGTCGCGAACGACATGGGGCAACTTGCCCACGCTCAACGGCACGTGGGCGACCTGCACCGTGAGCTCGGCCAGCATCGCGGGGCCGAGGCTGCCGCGTCCGAGGCGGTAGCCGTCTGTCGGCAGCATGACGGAGACGCATCACTCGACCTAGCGAATGCGCTACGCGTGCTGGCGCTCGCCCACGAGTCGCTTGGGCAGTCACCAGCGGCCGCGGCATCATGGCGAGAGGCCAGATCGTTGTACATGGCGGTCGGCGTACGTCCGGGTGTTCACGAGTGTGACCAGCACATCGCACAACTTGGACTCGCGTGAACCCGCCTTCGGCCGTTGGAACTGAGCGTTCCGGCTCACCTCAAAGCCAGCCGCCGAACGAGCAGTTGCTACTGACAAGGCGGCTATTGAGCAAACGCGCTACGCGCGTTCATTTAGAGCGGCGTTTTGCTGCAGAACGCAAGGCGCTAGGCGTCGCACGGTTCGCCGAATCTGAGCTTATGCCAGTCTCGTAGGCGGGTTGGCACAAACAGCGCAACGTCAATCTTGGCCCGCCAAGGTCCACGTCCACCCGTTTCCCCGTCTTCCATGCCTGACACACCGAAGGTCAAAGGTCCCGCGTCGTACTTTCCCTCGATTGAGAAAACGTACGGCCACCCGATCGCGCACTGGATGGAGGTGCTGAAACGGGCGGGGCCACGCAAGCACATGGAGCTCGTCAGCCTCTTGAAATCCGAGCACGCGTTGGGCCACGGGCACGCGAATGCGCTCGTGGCCGCCTTTCTCGCCCCGAAGTAGAACCGCCATTCTGAGCCACCATGCTGGTAGACCGAGCGCCGTCGTCGTCATGCCGCCGGCTTCATCCAGCGCGAGGAACCGACGGGTCGTCAGCCTGACGTGGAGGCCGCGCGCCGAATGGTCGCCCTCGTCCCCGAATTCTCTCCTGCTCGGAGCGTTCCGTTGGACCTCGCTGAGACGTATGCGTATCTCGGTCGCGCGCGTGGGGCGCTCTGGACCGCGGTCGAGACCGTGCCCGACGCCGTCCTCGACCGCTGACCGAGGCCGAGCGCAGCCGCGTCGTCGAGGTGCATGATGCACCGGACGAGCACGACACGGTCGACAGCCTGCTGTGTCATGTGCTGCTGCATGAAATCCGGCATACCGCGCAGATCTGCCTGCTACTTCGGCTGCAGGGGATCGTCCCGCCGGCGTTGGATCTGCTGTTCTTCCTCCCGCGCGCGTAGGGGCCATCGCCCCCACGGGACGTCCACGGTCGGCGCGCTCGCACTGGCTCACCTTGGCTGCAGCAGACGGCACGTGAACTTGGCACGCGTCGGCGGAGCCTCCATCGCGGAGTGAGAGGAGGAGTCCCTGATAGCCCGTCGCCCCGCGGCCGACCCGCCCGCCTATCGTCAGCAGATCATCGCGTTGGCTCGTGCCGGCCCTACCGCCAAAGAGTTAACGCAGGAGGTCAAGCCGGCTCATCGGCGCGACGTCAGACGGCGATCGCGCTCGCGCCGGATGCCACCCGTGCGGCCCTAACCAGCCGCCGGCATCCGCTGCCGCATGCGTATCCGCCGCGCGAGCGCCGAGAGGCCGATGCCCGCGAGCACGCACGTACAGGCCGTGGCGCCCAAAACGCCCCCCCAGCCCACCATCCTGCTCTGCAGCCGAAGCAGGACCACACCGAGGAGCGCCCCCGTCGCCGCAATCCCCATGTCGGTCGGGATGCGGGTGACCTGTGTCATCCCCACGAAGCTCCCGCCGAACCATGCCGCCGCCAGCGGCGCGGCGAGGGGCACCCGAAAGCCGAACAGCCCTGCCGCCACGAATGCGGTCGGCAGCGCACTCGCGGCGACGGCGGGCAGCGCGTAGCGCCACATCAGCCGACGCGTCACGACCGCGGCAACGGCCGCGACGGGAACGGCCATGTCGTGCCCGAGGTCGATCACCTGCATCGGCAGCCGCCCCGGTCGGTTGCCGGCGAGGTGCTCGCTCAGCAACTCGGCGGTCCCGGCACCGAAGAACGCCGTGAACCCCATCTTCCCACCGACCCCCGACCACGCGTCGGGAATGAGCGACCAGACGAGCCCCGCGAGCAATCCGGCCAGCAGCACCCACGTCGCGCCGTGCAGGATCACCGATGACCCGGTACCGGCGAATACGCCGACATAGAACACGGGCATCCAGTTGGTCGCCCGATTGATTCCCAGCAGCGGCAAGGTGGAGACCGCGACGCCAGCGAGCGATCCGGCCAGAGTGGGATGCAGTGCGACGCGCGTCGTGAGCGCGTGCCCCACGGCGGCGCCGGTGATCGCCGCGACCGCATTCACGGCGTCCGGCCGGCGAACGGTGAACGGCTCATGCGCGAGCACGTAGACCCCGGCCAATGCCAACAGCAGCACGACCGCATCGATAACGACCGCTGTCCCTTCGAAGAAGTACGCGTCCGCGAAGAACCAGATCATGGCCACCGCCATCACCAGGGACACGGCTCGTCCGGTCATGCGGGGTGGTGCGGCGGCGATCGGCGCGGGAGCATCCATGCGCAGCGGAGGGTCGGTGAAATGGGAGATGCATCGCGAGGTTGCCCACATGATCTAATGCGTCCGACGAGCCTCCGCGACCGCGGGCGTTCTGGACGACGGCGGAGACGGCGGAACACCATGCGGCACGCCGCGGAACTGCGGCGGCGAACGTGTGTTACTTTGGTGCCCAACCAGGAGGTCTGACCGTGACTGAGCGCCCTATTCTCCGGCATGCGTACATCGCCCTGCTCGTCTGTGGCACCGCGTGCAGCCGTGATACCAAACCCGCCGCCCCAGCCGCGCACAACGCGGGCATGACCGCGCCGACCGCGCGAACCGCGCTCCTCGAGAAGCTCGGGCCGTACCATCGGGCAATCCGGACCAACAGTGCCGAAGCGCAGCAGTTCTTCGACGAAGGCCTCACCCTGCTGTACGGCTTCAATCACGAGGAGGCCATGGCCTCCTTCGCGCGGGCCGCAGCGCTCGACACGTTGTCGCCCATGCCGCACTGGGGCATGGCGCTCGCGCTCGGCACGAACATCAACGACCCCGCACCCGCCGACCGCTTGGCGAAAGCATTCACCCATCTCGCCCAAGCCGCGCGTCGCGCCGCAAATGGGAGCGAGGTCGAACAAGGGCTCGTGGCCGCGCTGGGCACGCGCTACGTCGCCAATCCCACCGGCGATCAGTCGGTGCGCGAGACGGCCTATTCCGACGCGATGGGCGCGCTGGCCTCCCGATTCCCAGACGACGCCGACGTGGGAGCCCTGCACGCCGAGAGCCTCATGAACCGGCATCCGTGGCGCCTGTACACGGCCGACGGGACCCCCGAGGCGTGGACGCCACCCATCGTGGCGCAACTCGAACGCGTGATCGCCCTTCATCCTGAACATCCGGGCGCCAACCACTACTACATCCACGCCATCGAAGCATCGAAGGCGCCGGAGCGCGCATCCCAGTCGGCCCGCCGCCTGGAGACGCTCGTCCCCGGGGCAGGGCATCTCGTGCACATGCCGTCGCACATTTACATCCGCACCGGTGAGTACGCGCGCTCCGCGAAGGCCAATGCCGCCGCCGCGGCGATCGATGAGGCGTACTTCGGGCCGAAGGGTGCGCAGACGTTCTACGCGATGAGCTACTACAGCCACAACCTGCAGTTCGAATCCGCATCGGCGATGTTCGCGGGCAACTTGGCCGAAGCACGTGCCAGCGCCGAGCGCACCGTGAAGGTCGCCGATCCCGTCGCGGACCAGATGGCGATGCTCGAACCGTTCGCGGCACTGGAGCTCTTCGTGCTCGTGCGCTTCGGACAATGGACCGACATCCTCGCCAACGCCACGCAACCGCCCACGGCCACCCGCACGCTGCAGACCGGCTTCTTCCACTGGGCACGCGGGGCGGCGCTCGCTGCCACCGGCCAGACCGCGAACGCGGAGCAGGCGCTCGCCACGTTGCAGCGCACGGCGCGCGGCGTGCCGAAGGACGCGATGGTCGGGCCCGTGAACTGGGGCGGTGACGTACTCGCGGTGGCGATCGCGGATCTCACCGGCCGCATCGCCGAGGCGAAGGGCGACCGCACGGGCGCCATTGCGGCATTCACCGACGCGGTGGCCGCCGAGGACAAGCTCGGCTATAACGAGCCGCCGGACTGGCTGCTCCCCGAGCGCGAGCGACTCGGGGTCGCGCTGCTGTCGGCGGGCCGCGCACCCGAGGCCGAGGCGGTCTTTCGTGCGGAGTTGGCCAAGCATCCACAAAATCCACGCGCGCTCTTCGGCGTGTGGAAGAGTCTGCAGGCGCAGCGCCGGGACTCGACGGCGGCGCAGCGCGCGTTCACGGCCGCGTGGTCGGGGGCCGACATCACACTCGGCGACGATCTATATCCGACGCGTTAGGACAGCAAGGAGCGATCATGACGGTCAGGATCGAAGCGGTGCATCCGGTGTTGATGTCCCGTAACGTCGCGGTCTCCGTTCGTTTCTACGCGCAGCTGGGATTTCACGTGACCTTCCAGGACGATCCGGTTCAGCCGCGGTATGCGGCGGTCAAACGCGACGACGTCGAGCTCCACCTGCAGTGGCACGACGCGCACCAGTGGGCGCATCCGGTAGATCGCTCGACTTATCGCTTCGTGGTGTCTGACGTCGATGCGTGTTATGCGGAACTCGCGAGCACGCCGGCGCTCGACGAGGTGCTCCGCAGTGACAGCCCATGGCGTTGCCCGGGCGACACGCCGTGGGGAACGCGCGAGTTTCATGTGCGCGACCCCGACGGCAACGGCTTGCAGTTCTACCGGATGCGCTGACGGTCGCGGTGCCCCGGCGGCGGTGCCCCGGCGACGGTCTCTGGACGCGGACGCATCCCGATGCTAACGTGCCACTCAATGATGAACGCGACATCATATTCCGACGTCGGCATGAACATCGCAGACACGGCCGTCGGCATCCTCCTCGAGGATGCCAACGGCCTCGTCCAGCACTGCACGCCGTCCCTGCTGCGGCACGTGGGATTGCCGGAGCCGTCCAATCCGTCTCGTGGCCGCCCGTCGAGCGCGCTCCACGAGGCAGTGGCCACGGCCTTTCTCGATCGCGCCGGGTACCTCGACGGCGTCGCGTTCCTGCGCAGCCGCGGTGAGGCCGTATACCGGGAGCCGCTGACCACCGCGGCGGGGCACGCGCTCGAGCGCACGTACGTGCCGCTCCGTGACGGCGACGTGCTCACCGGCACGTTGTGGCAATTCAGCGCGGCGCGCTCCCCAGACGACCGCACCGCCGAACGACTCGCGCTCTTCGAGGGGATCTTCGCGGCGCTCCCCGGTCAGATGGCGGTCCTCTCCCCCACCGGTCGCTATGAGTTCGTCACGCCCAGTGCCATCCGCGACGAGGCGCTGCGGTCGTGGATCATCGGGCGCACCGATCGGGAGTACGCGGCGCATCGCGGGCGCGCGGCCAGCTTCGCCGAGGCGCGAGAGGCGTCGATCCGTCGGGTGGTGGAGCGGCGTGAGATCGACGAGTATGAGGAAGAGCTGCGGGACGCGGATGGCGCCACCCGACACTACCAGCGCCACATGGTGCCGATGTTCGGGGCCGATGGCACGGTGGAGCGCGTGCTGGGATACGGCCTCGATCTCACGCAGCTCCGGCGGGTGGAGCAGCAGCTCATACAATCGCAGAAGATGGACGCGCTGGGTCGGCTGGCCGGCGGCATCGCGCACGACTTCAACAACCTGCTCACGGTCATCGCCGGTTGTGCCGATGCCCTCATGCTGGAGCTCGACGAGAGCGACACGCGTCGTGAGGTGGTCGAGCCCATCCTCGAAGCCAGCACGCGGGCGGCCGATCTGACCCAACAGCTGCTGGCGTTCAGCCGCCGGTCGGTGCAGCAAGTCACGAGTGTCGATGTCGCGGAGGTGCTTGACCGCACCGTCGCCATGCTACGCCGCTTGGTGAGCGACGCCATTCAGATCAGGGTAAATCACGCGCCAGGGGCGCAGCACGTGCCCCTTGATGCGTCGCAACTGCAGCAGGTGTTGGTAAACCTCGTCGTGAACGCCCGCGACGCGATGCCGTCGGGCGGCACGCTCACGATCGACGTGCGTCCGCTGCGGCTGCTCGAGCCCACGTCCGGGCTCTCGGCGGGGGAGTACGTGGAACTGCAGGTCAGCGATACGGGCCACGGGATGACCGAAGCGGTCCGTGAAC
>JBBARJ010000155.1:0-8118 GCA_040399825.1 Gemmatimonas sp. | reverse complement strand
CGACGATCGCCAGCAGATAGAGGAGGAAAGTGACGTAGGGGCTCATCGCCCTGAAGCTAGCGCGGTGGCACTCGTTGCGCCTAGTGCGCCCATCGGGAGCCCGGCCGATCGCCTACGCCGCGCTCAGCACCGCCGCGCCCACGGTCGTGAGCAGTACATCCGCCGTGAACGGCTTCGCCAGAAAGTGCGAGGCACCCTCGCGTAGCGCCTTCTGACGTTGCTCCGATGTGGCCAGTCCACTCACGGCCACGATACCCATCGCCGGATCGATCGCCCGAATTGCCCGAATCGCCTCAATCCCGTCCATGACCGGCATCATGTGGTCGGTTACGACCAGCTGGATCTCGCCTCGGTGCGCGGCGAATCGTGCCACCCCCTCGGCTCCATTGCTGGCCACGAGCACGTGGTAGCCAGCACGCTCGAGCGTCACCGTCAGGAGACGACGGACCGCGTCGTCGTCTTCGACCACCAGGATACACTCGCCGGCGCCCCGCGGCATGGTGGGTTCGGGGACGAGCACGGGGGCGGGCTGCGCCACCGACGCGGGGAGTGAAACCCGGAAGGTCGCGCCGACGCCCAGGGCGCTTTCGACCTGAATAAATCCACCGTGGCTTCGCACGATCGACAGCGAGGTGGAGAGACCCAATCCGGACCCCTCGCCGATGCCCTTGGTCGTGAAGAAAGGGTCGAACACCTTGTCGAGATGGTCGGCGGCGATGCCGTGTCCGGTGTCGCACACCTCGATCTGCAGGTAGGGGCCAGCGGGGAGTTCGGGCTCCGGAATCTCGGTGGCGCGCAGCTCCGCGTTGCGCGCGGCAATGGTGATGGCGCCACCGCCGGGCATCGCGTCTCGGGCATTGAGCAGCAGGTTCAGCATGACCTGCTGGATCTGCGTCGAGTCGCCAGCGAACGTCCAAGAGTGTTCTGGCAGTGACGTGTGGATCTGTACACTGGCCGTGAGGCGATCGCTGACGAGCTGCAGGACCTCGCGCATGACCGCGCCGATGCTCAGCACCACGCGTTGGCCTTCCACGCCGCGGGCAAACGTCAGCACCTGCCGAACCATCTCGGCACCCCGATGCGCACTCGCGTCAATGATATCGAGCGCCTCGCGTTGCGCCTCGCGTTGCGCCTCGCGTTGCGTCTCGCTTTGCTGTTCCGCCTTCAGCGCGGCAATCGACAGCATGATCGGGGCAAGGACGTTGTTCAGGTCGTGGGCAATCCCGCCCGCCAGGGTGCCGATGCCCTCCATCCGCTGGGCCCGTAGCACACGGGCCTCGAGCAACAGCCGCTCAGCCTCCTCGCGCTTCCGAGCGGTGATGTCACGCACCACGCCGATGACCTCTTGCGTGTCCAACTGCGGATGCACGCTCCACGAGAGCCAGCGGAACGATCCATCCTTGCACACATAGCGGTTCTCGAAATCGCGCATCGGCTGGCCCGGGAGAATCCGGCTCCGGGCCGATAGCGTCGCCTCGCGATCGTCGGGGTGCACGAACTCGATCAGCGGACGACTGGTAAGCTCCTCAGCCGTCCACCCCAGGCACCGGGTCCACGCCGGATTCACCTGCGTGAACCAGCCGTCGAAGTTGGCGATGCTCAGCATGTCCAGTGACAGGTCGAACAGCCGGTCGCGCTCGTCCAGCGCCCGCTTCCGCGCCGAGACATCCTCGGTCATGCGCACGATGAACGCCGGCGCGTCGTGCTCGTCACGAATGACCGAGAGGTTGATGTCGCCCCAGATATCGCGACCGCTGGCGTGCACGAAGCGCTTCGTGATCACGTCACTGCGGCGCACACCCGCCAGCAGGTCGCGAAGCGCCTGCGCATCGAGCGCCTGATCGTCGACATGAATCAGCGACCTGATGGCGCGGCCGAGCAGGGCGGACTCGGGGTAGCCGAGCAAACGGCAGAACGCGTCGTTGGTCTGGGTGATCCGTCCGTCGACGTCGGTGATCACCATCCCGATGGCCGCATCGCGAAAGGTCTGTCGTAGCGCCTCGGCGCTTGAAACGGGCACAGATCCTGTGTGTTTGGGCCGGTGTACGTATGGCTGCCCCACAACGCAGCGCCGTGAATGTACGGGTCTGTCGTCGATGAAGGCTACAGCTGACGCCCGATTCTTCGTCCCAATGTCACGGAGCGCGGCGGCGCGATCGTGAACCGCCAGAACACGGAGACCACGGATGACACGAAAACAACACGGATAAGCGGTGTGTGCGACCGAGGATGGTGCCAGCCGAGGGCAAAGGCTTTTGCTTATCCGTGTGGGTTCCGTCTATCGGTGTGATCCGTGTTCCGGCCGTTGCGGGGCTCGCCGACTAGACGGAGCGAGCTGGCGAGATCGTGAACGGCCGGAACACGGATGACACGGATTGCACCGAAACAACACGGATAAGCGGTGTGTGCGACCGAGGATGGTGCCAGCCGAGGGCAAAGGCTTTTGCTTATCCGTGTGGGTTCCGTCTATCGGTGTGATCCGTGTTCCGGCAGTTCCGGGGCTCGCCGACTGGTCGGAGCGCGGCGGCGCGATCGTGAACCGCCGGCACCGCGACGCGTTACGTCGCGAAGCGCCGCAGTCGCAGACTGTTCGACACCACACTGACTGAACTGAAAGCCATGGCCGCACTGGCCAGAATAGGACTGAGCAGCAGCCCGAACGCCGGATACAACACACCGGCTGCTACCGGAATCCCGATCACGTTGTACACGAAGGCCCAGAACAGATTCTGTTTCATCGTGCGCATGGTGCGTCGCGAGAGGGCGATCGCCTGGGCCGCGGTGCGCAGATCACCGCGCATGAGCACGATGTCGCCAGCTTCGATCGCAACATCGGTACCCGTCCCCATGGCCATGCCGACATCGGCTTGCGCCAGCGCCGGGGCATCGTTGACGCCGTCGCCGATCATTGCCACCACGTGTCCCAGCGATTGGAGGCGGGTGATTTCCGCCACCTTGCCCGCCGGCAACACGCCGGCCACAACGCGATCGATGCCGGCGACGCGGGCCACCGCGCTCGCGGTGCGCTCATTGTCGCCGGTCAGCATCACGACCTCGAGCCCCATCGCGTGCAGCTGCGCAATCGCGTCGCGTGCACTGGCCTTGATCGGGTCGGCGACCGCGATCACCCCGGCGAGCACCCCATCGACGGCGACGAACATCGGTGTCTTGCCATCACTGGCGAGACGGTCGACCTGTTCCTGCAGCGGCGCGATGCGCACGGCGTAATCGGCCAGCAGTTCGGCGTTGCCGACGGTCATGGCGAACGCGGTGCCGGACATGTTCACGACACCGATCGCGCCGCGGCCGGTGATCGATTCGAAGCTGTCCGGCTCCGTCAGGGCAAGTCCGCGATCCTTCGCGTGCTGCACGATCGCATCGGCCAGTGGATGTTCGCTGCGTGACTCCAGCGACGCGACCAGCTGCAGGAGCTCGGCTTCACGGTGTGCGAAGGCGCCGTTCGGCGCCAGCACGAGGTCGGTGACCGCCGGCTTCCCCTCGGTCACGGTACCCGTTTTGTCGAGCAACACGGTGGTCAGATCCCCCGCCCGCTGCAGCGCTTCCCCGCCCTTGATCAGCACCCCGAGTTCGGCCCCTTTGCCGGTGGCCACCATGACGGCCGTGGGGACCGCGAGCCCCATCGCGCACGGACAGGCGATGATCAGCACGGCCACGGACACCGCGAAGGCGCGCACCGCCGGCGCCTGCTCGGCTGCGATGAACCACACCACGAAGGTCACGACCGCGAGCGACAGGACGACGGGTACGAAGATGCCGGAGATGCGGTCGGCGAGTCGCTGGATCGGTGCGCGCGACCCTTGCGCGTCGCGCATGAGCTTCACGATCTGTGCGAGCACGCTGTCGCCGCCCAGTGTGGTGGCACGATAGCGGAAGGCACCGGTGGTGTTCATGGTGCCACCGATCACGCGGTCACCAACGCCCTTGGTCACCGGCATCGACTCGCCGGTGAGCATGCTTTCGTTGACCGCGCTGCGGCCGGCGAGGATCTCGCCGTCCACCGGGATCCGCTCGCCTGGGCGCACGATCACGGTGTCGTCGGTCATCACCGATTCGACCGGCAGATCGCGTTCCGCGTCATGACGCAGCACACGCGCCGTTTTCGGCTGCAGATGCACGAGGGCCCGCAGTGCCGACGATGTGCGCTGTTTGGCGCGCGCTTCGAAGCTGTTGCCCGTGAGAATCAACGCGATGATGAGGATGACCGCTTCGTAGTACACATCGGGCGCCACGCCGCGGTCGATGAAGAACTCGGGCGCGACGGTGGCGACCAGCGAGTACAGAAAGGCTGCCCCGGTGCCGACCGCCACCAGCGTGTTCATGTCGGCGGCGTGGTGTCGAAAGGCGCTCCAGGCGCCGGTGTAGAAGTGTCGGCCGGCCCACGCCATCACGCCGAGCGTCAGGGCGAGCAGGAGCCAGGTGGTGACGCGCGGATCGACGGCGTACATCCACGGGGCCGCGCGGCGCAGCGCGGGGTCGAGCACCGTCATGGTCCAGCGCATGAACGGATCGCCCACCGTGGAGGCACCACCGTGCGTGTGCATCGTCGCCGCGAGCTGGCTCATGAGCGGCATCGACATGAGCATCGCGAACAGGCCCACGATGCCGCTTACGATCGCCTTGCGGCGCACGGCGACATACTCGGTCGTCGCGCTGTCGTCGCGCGCATTCTGCTCCTGGAGCGCCGTCTGATCGGGCACCGCCAGCGACGCGCCGTAGCCCACGTCGCGGATCACCTCCACGAGCGCTTCCGGGGACGTGGTGGCCGGGTCGAAGGTGACGGTCGCGTCGTTGAGAATCAGGTTCACGGTGGCGTCGTTGACGCCCGGCTGTTTTTGCAGCGTGCGCTGCACGCGCGACTGACACGCCGCGCAGGTCATCCCCGTGACCGGGATGCGAACCGTGCGCGGCCCGGTGGCCGGGGGGGCGGTCACGGGCGCGGTCACGGGGCGTCCTTTGGAGGCGCGGTCTTGCCGGCCAGAAAGAAATACCAGTTGATCCAGGCGATCAGGGCGACCCCCGCGATCGCGACGAGCCACTCGGTGCGGCTCATGACGGCTCCTGAGTTAGGCGGCCGACACGACGTGGTAGCCTTCTTCTTCGACGGCCTTGGTGATGTCGGTCGGCGTGGTGACGGTCGGGTCGTAGTCCACCGACGCGGTGCCGATGGCCACCTGATCGACGGTGACGCCAGCGACGCCCTTGAGCGCGCGGGTGACGCCGGCCACGCAATGGCCACAGGTCATACCGGTGATCTGCATCGTGAGCTGGTTCATCGGGTCGCTCCATTGAATGGGGAAGGGCACGTGCCCTTATTCTCTAATTTTATATACCCCCCACCCCTATGTCAACGGAGCTCGCGTAGACAAGGCTGAGGCCGCCACGGTCAGCTGGCCCCCCGTGGCCTCCGTGTTCTCCTTTCCTCTGTGTGATCGGTTCAGCAAAGCTCGCCGCCGACCCGGGGGTGCCTGATCACGCAGAGAGGCAGAGGTCGCAGAGAAGTCGGGGACTGGCGTTCCCGTGCCACGTCCTCCGCCGGCGCTGGCGAGCGATCGCGTCGGAGAGCAGGTTGGGGTATGTCTTCCTCACGCACCGCCGCCGCCCTCGTGGCGATCGCCCTGTCCGCCCCCGTCGGGGTGTCGCTCGCCCAGGCACCCCTGCCGCAGTTCGATCGCGTGCTCCTGCTCGAGACCACTTCCGAAACCTCGGCCAATGCCAGCATTGGCGATGTGAACGGCGACGGCAAGCCGGACATCATGCTTGCCAAGGGGCGCCACTGGCCGTTGACCGACCGGGTTCTGCTCGGCGACGGGAAGGGAGGCTTTGCGCCCGCGACCGATCTCGGCACGGCGTCCGATCGCTCGTACGCGGCGCGTCTGGTCGATCTCGATCGGGACGGCGATCTCGACGTCGTGCTCAGTAACGACCGTCCTGATCCGAGTCTCGTGTACCTCAACGACGGCAAGGGGCACTTCACGGTGGGCTCGACCTTCGGCAAGGCCGAGTGGCCGACGCGCAACGCCAGTGTCGCTGATGTGAATGGCGACGGCCTGCCCGACATCATTGTGGCCAACCGCTACGGCAAGAACCCCGGCGGCAATTACCTCTGCCTGAATCGCGGGGCGGGGCGGTTCGACGACCAATGTCAGCGCTTCTCGCAGGAGTCGGCCACCACGATCACCCCGGCCGATGTGAACCGCGACGGGCTGGTGGACCTCATCGTGCCGCATCGCGACGGCGGACAGAGCATGGTGTACCTGCAGCAGGCGCGCACCGGCGCCGAACCGATGTTCACGGGCGTGCCGTTCGGGCCTGTCGACGCCGCCATCCGCGCCTCGGAGTCGGGCGACTTCAACGGCGACGGGTTGGTGGATCTGGTGGCCATCGACGAAGCCAACGGGCTGTCACTCTACGCCGGCACCCGCGAGGGTGGCTTTGCGGTCGGCGTGTCGTTGGGCCGGGCCAAGACGGCGCCGTACGCCCTCGCGGTGGGTGATCTCAACGCCGATGGGCTGACGGACGTGGTCGTGGGCTACGTCCAGGCGCCGTCGGTGGCGTACATCCGCACGGGTGCCACTTTCACCCCGGTGTCGTTCGGCGACGGTCAGGGCACGGTGTACGGCTTCGCCATCGGCGATGTGGACATGGACGGTCAGATGGACATCGCGGCGGGGCGTTCGGAGGCGCCGAATGTGCTGTACTTCGGAAAAAAGAGCGCCGTCACGTCGCCGACGGGGGCCGCGCCGCAACGCAAGCGTTGATGTCACGCCGCGGATCACGGCCCACCGGCACGGTGTCGCTGACGATGCTGATGCCCGTTCCGCCGGGTACCAGTGAAGGTATCGATGTCATCCCCGACGGGGTTTGCTTCCGTATCCGGTGATTACCGCAAACAGCACCGTCGCCACCAGTGCCCAGGCGTACGTGTTGTACAGCCCCACGGTGCCGGCGGCCAGCGGCGGCATGCCGAAGGCCTCGCCACTGCGACTGGCACTGGCCGTGAGAATCGTGGGGAGAAAATACGGCAACAAGAACGGCCACGTGCACACGGTGAGGTCGAGCAGGTTGGCGCGACGATAGCCATCGATGCCGAAGCGTTCACCGGTTTGCCTGGCAAACTCACCAACGGCGAGAATGGCCACCACGCTGTGCGTGGTGAGCAACACGGCGGCCGATACCACGCCCACCATCCACCCCTCAGCCGCGCGCGGCGAATGGGCCCGACGTTGCGATGTCTGCACCAGTCGGTCGAGCACGTCGGTGGCCTGCAGCGTGCCCACCAGCGCCACCAACAGCAGCGTGAACACACTCACGCCGATCGCGCGCTGCATGCCGTCCACCAGCACGCCCGTGGCCCCGAAGGTGCCCGGCGCGATGTGCAGCAGGTCGTACGGCGTGACCAGCTGCAGCGCGAGGGCGATGACCACCGCCGTGGCGACGCCGGTCAGCAATGCGGTAATGAGATGCGTGCGGCGCAGCAGCATCGCGATGACGAGCGCGGGGGAGAGCAACAGCACGAGTCCTTTCGGCGACGCGGGTGCCGCGTCTGATGCGGTCTGCGCCACGACGTCGGAAACCGGTCCGCCACCGCCCAGCAGTGCCGACGCGACCAGCGCCACGAGCCCGGCGGGCACGGCGTACTTCAACCGGCTACGCACCGTGCCACCGATGTCCACGCGCTGTGTGCCGCTCGAGGCGATGGTGGTATCCGACACCGGCGACATCGAGTCGCCGAACGTCGAGCCGGCGAGCACCGCGCCCATGAGTGCCGCGGGCATGGCACCAGCGGCCCCGCCGGCAGGATACAGAATGGGACCGCACAGCAGGATGGTGCCGAAGCTGGTGCCGGTGGCCGTGGAGACGATGGCGGTGGTGAGAAAGGTCGCCGCCACATACGCCCCGCCGCCGAGTCCTACGGTGCGCGAAGCCCAAGCGAGGCCGGTGACCAGTCCACCCGCACTCAGCACCGCGCCCATCACGCCGGCGAACAGCCACGCGCAGAGCATCACCATCACCACGCGTTCGCTCATGCCATCGAGCATCGCCTCGGCGTAGCGCTCGCGATCCTTGGCCAGCAGCAGGCCCAGAATGAGGGCGCCC
>JBBARJ010000154.1:0-8131 GCA_040399825.1 Gemmatimonas sp. | reverse complement strand
CACGTGTCACGGAACGTCGCAATCCGCGCACCGTCGACATCGACCTCGCGTCGCCACTCGCGATCGTCGATCTCCTCAACGCCGAAGATCAGGGCGTGGCCGATGCAGTGGCCACGCAGCGGGAGCCGATCGCGGCGTCGATTGCGCTAATCGAAGCGGCGTTCCGGAGCGGCCGCCGTCTGCTGTATGTCGGCGCCGGTACGTCGGGCCGGCTCGGTGTCCTCGACGCCAGCGAGTGTCCGCCCACGTTTGGGACCGACCCCGCCATGGTGGTCGGCATCATCGCCGGCGGCGACCACGCCTTACGCAATCCGATCGAAGGCGCGGAAGACGATCCCGAGGCGGGCGCGGCGGTGATGGATGCGCATGCCGTGCAGGCCGGCGATGTGGTGTGTGGGATCGCGGCCTCGGGCACGACCCCGTTCGTACGCGGGGCGCTCACCCGCGCGCGCGAGCTTGGCGCCGGCACGTTGTTAATCGCGTGCACGGAACCGCCCGATGCCATGCGTGCGGTGGCCGACATCTGCATGCTGCCGGTGGTCGGTCCCGAAGCGCTCACGGGTTCGACGCGCCTCAAGGCGGGCACCGCGACCAAGCTCGTGTGCAACATGCTCACGACCGGTGCGATGATCCGCGTGGGGAAGAGCTACGGGAACTTGATGGTCGATCTGCGCGCGACGAATGTGAAACTGCAGGATCGTGCCGAGCGCATCGTGATGGAAGTGACCGAGCTGTCGCGTGACGCGGCGCGGGCGCTGCTCGCGCGGGCCGATGGCCGTGTCAAGCTGGCGGTCGTGATGCACGCCTTGAACGTCGATGCCGAGGCCGCGCGGCGGCATCTCGAGGAAGGGCAGGGTGTGGTGCGCCGCGTCGTGCCGACGGCACCGCCGCCGGTCGTGCAATGATGCGTGAGCGTCTCGGAGACCAGGGGCGTATTCTCGTTGGGCTGATGTCCGGCACGTCGCTCGATGGGATCAGTGCGGCCGTGGCGCGATTTCGCGAGGTGCCGAACGGTGGCGTGCACGGTGAGCTCCTGGGGTTCACCCATCGGGCGTATCGCCACGAGGAGCGCGCGCGGCTCGAGCACGCGATGCAGCAGGGCACGGCGCGCGAGTACTGTCGTGTGCAAGCGGACATCGGTGACTGGATGGCGGACGCGGCGCTCGCCGCGATGGCCGACGCGGGGGTGACGGCACGCGATGTGGCGGCCGTGGCATCGCATGGACAGACGCTGTGGCATGAACCCGGGCACAGCACGTGGCAGGTCGGTGACGCGGCGCGCATCGCCGAACGGACCGGATGCGATGTCGTGTCCGATTTCCGTTCGCGCGACGTCGCGGCCGGGGGACAGGGGGCGCCGCTGGTCACGATGGCCGACTGCATGTTGTTCGCGCACGATACGCAGTGGCGCGCGCTGCAGAACATCGGCGGTATCGGCAACGTGACGGTGGTTCCGCCCGCCAACACACACGATCGTGGCGGGATGCAGTCGGTCCGCGCGTTCGACACGGGCCCGGGCGTCGTGATCATCGATGGCGTGGTGCGGGCGCTCTATAGCGACTTGCCCTACGACCGCGACGGGCTGATCGCCGCCAGTGGGCAGGTGCTCGAGCCCGTCGTGCAGGACGCGCTGCGGCATCCCTACTTCGCAGACGCGCCCCCCAAGAGCACGGGGCGCGAGCTCTTCTCACGGGCGTACGTCGCGCAATTCATCCGCGATTGTGAGGCGTCGGGGGCCGAACCGGCCGATATCGTCGCGACCGCGACGGCATTGACGGCGCGATCACTGGCCGATCAGTATCGCCGGTTTATCCCTGAGCCCGTTCGCGATGTGGTGCTTTCCGGGGGGGGCGCGCACAATCCGACGCTGGTCCGCATGATTGAGGCGGCGGTGGCCCATGAGAACGGGCCTCAGGTGTGTATCTTTGACGAATTGTATTTCGATGGAGAGGCAAAAGAGGCGGTGGCGTTTGCACTGCTGGGCTATCTCCACATATCGGGCCGCGCCGGCAATGTGCCCAGCGCAACGGGAGCGCGAGGTCCGCGTCCCCTCGGTTCGCTCACTCCATCCGTCCGTTAGTCGCTCATGAGCGAACCGTCCCGTCGTGAACTTGCGCAGTTGCTCATCCCGGTGCTCCGTTGGTCGCCGTCCGGCGGCTTCGCCGACACACGTCCGCTCATCGAGCAGTCGCTCGCCCTCGGCGTGGGCGGTTTCCAGTTGGTCGGCGGCGAGCAGGACGGCGTGCGCGCGCTCGCGAAAGAGCTGCAGCTCAAGTCGCGCCATACGCTGCTGATTGCGGCCAATCTGGAGCGAGGAGCCGGGCAGCAGTTCGCCGGCGCCACCGGTCTGCCGCCGCTCGCGGCCATCACGTCGCTCGACGATATGGAAGCGTTGCGCCGCGCTGCGCGGTTGACCGCTCGCGAAGCGCGCACGATCGGCGTGAACTGGAATCTGGCCCCGGTGTGCGATCTCGATCTGCTCCTCGAGAATCCGATCACCGGGACACGTGCCATGGGCACCGATGCACGCAAAGTGGCGCAGCTCGTCACCGCGTGGGTCGAAGCCTGTCAGGCGGAAGGCGTGCTCGCGTGCGCGAAACATTTCCCCGGCATGGGTCGCGTCACGCGCGATCCGAATCTCGAACTGCCGGTGGTCGAGACGCCCGCTGATCAGCTCAAGGAGCAGGACCTGCAGCCGTTCCGGGCGGCGATCAGCGGCGGCGTGGCTAGCGTGATGACATCGCACGTCGTGTACCCGGCACTCGACTCGAGCCGTGCGCCGGCCACGCTGTCCCGCGAGATCTTGCAGTGGCTGCTCCGGCAGCAGCTTAAGTACGACAATCTGATCGTCGCCGATACGCTCACGATGGCGGCGATGCTCGAGGGGCGTACCGCCGCGGAGACCGTGGTGCTCGCGGTGCGTGGTGGATGCGACGTGGTGCTGGCGCCTGGCGATCTTGAGGAGGCGCTCAACGCGCTCGAGCGCGCGTACGATGACGGGACGCTCGAGCCGGAACGCGTGAAGCACTCGGTGCGCCGTCGCCTCAAGTGGGCGCAGTGGGCGTCACCGCCGAACGACTGGCGTCGCCCGAGTGGCGCCGATACCGCGTGGGGCGCATTGCTCGCCGACAGGGTGCTTCGCGTGGAGCATGGACCGCTGCCACCGGTTGGCACGATCACCGAAATGGCGATTGTCGATGACGATCACCACGCCGACGGTCAGGCGGTCGAGCGCACCGGCATCGCCGAAGCCATGCGTCTTGGTGGTAACGATGCGCGACTGGTTGATGCACCGACACCGGCCAGTGGGGGACCGTTTGTGATCGCCCTGTTCGCCGATTATGTGGCGGGCAAGGGACGCACCACGCTGCTGCCAGAGACGGTCGCGCACGTACATGCCCTGGTGGCGCAGGCCGAAGCGCTGCAGCGCACGGTCATTCTGATTGGACTTGGCGATCCGCGCTGGGTCGTCCAGCTGGGCATGACACACCCCACTGTGTTGGCGTGGGGTGGCGATCGCGTGATGCAGCAGGCGGCGGTACGCAGCTTGCTGCGCAACAAGCCCTAGCAGGAACGTTCCGCGCTTACCCGAACAGTTCGAACAGGAACCAAAGGACGGCGAGCAGGCCAATGACACCGAGGACGGCGAACACGGGTTGCACGGCCTGTCGACGTTCTTGCACCACGAGTTCGGGCGCGCCGAGCTGCGCATGATCCCCGGCCGTCCGTGCGCGTTCGATCTCTTGATCGCGCACCGCGCGCGAGGGGATCGGCGTTCCGAACGCCGGTGTCGGGTCACTCTTGAACGTGGATCGCGCCTCGGGTGACGGCGGCGCGGGGTCACCCGCCTCGTCGTGCATCGTGCCGGCGAGCGGGAAGGTGTTGTAGCCGAAGGCATCCCCGCTGCTGGACGCCTGCAGCGCCTCTCCATCAAAACGCGCGGTGATCACCGTGATGTTGTCCACGCCGCCAAGCTGGTTGGCCCGGTCGACCAGCCGGTGGCAGATCGACCGCACGTCCTGCTCATCGCTGGCCGTGCGCGCGATCTCAGTGGCTCGCACCAGCCCCGACAGCCCGTCGCTGCAGAGAATCAGCGTATCGCCGCGACGGACCTGCTGGTACGTCAAATCGATGGTGATCTGCGATTCGGGGCCGAGTGCCTGCAAAATGATATTGCGGCGTGAGCTGACCTCGGCTTCCTCAGCGGTGAGCTCGCCCGCTTCCACCAATCGCTGCATGAGCGATTGATCTTTGGTCAGTAGCTCGACCTCGCCGTCGCGCACCATGTACGCGCGGCTGTCACCGACCTGCACC
The DNA here is from genome assembly GCA_040399825.1 of Gemmatimonas sp. Classification (GTDB taxonomy): domain Bacteria; phylum Gemmatimonadota; class Gemmatimonadetes; order Gemmatimonadales; family Gemmatimonadaceae; genus Gemmatimonas. Next base: position 3,817 of record JBBARJ010000154.1, on the reverse strand, counting down.
AAAAAGAGGTGATCGCCCAGCAGGCCGGCGATCGTGGCGGTGGTGCCCATACCGCGGTGCTCAGGGTTCTCCCGAGCGTGCTGATGGATGCGCGCGTTGGCGAGCACCGTGGCGTCGCGGAGTGCTTCGGCAAACGCGGTCGGCGAGGGGTTCGCCGGCTTCCACGTCTGTCGCAGCGCGTCGAGCACGAGCGATCCGGCCATGTTACTGGCCAACTCCCCAGATGCGGCGCCGCCCATCCCGTCGGCGACCAGAAACAGCAGCCCGTGTGGATCGGCGGTGATTTCGTGCGCGTCGTCGGCGAAGTCGATCGGCGTTCCGGATTCGAGATTCGCAACGAGGAACATATCCTCATTGTGCTCCCGAACGCGTCCCACATCGGTACGCGCGAAGACCCGCGCGACCACGCGGTGGTCACCCGGCAAACGTTCAGTATGTGGGGCGGGAACGGTCACAGCATCATGGAGCAGGCCGGTGCACACAGGGGGACAGGAGTCCGTACGATCGGGAACGCCGGGAGTTGCAGCCGGAAATTCTTTTGCAAGGTTCCAGACGACGGCTCGGAGTGGACCCGCCTTGTAAAGACTGATCCCTAGACGGTTGAAAATGGCGTTCGTTTCACCGATGGGGCAAATTGTTGAGAATTATTCATCCGATCGACCCCGCGTTAGGTACGCTCTGGCCCAGTTCGCCAAAAAAACTCGGTGACCGGCGGCCGGTCTACGGCTGGACGCCTGTCCCGCCGACCGTCAGCTTCGACGGGATGATGAACTCCCTCGGACCGATGCCAAGGCCCCGTTCGCTTCTACTGTTCGGCGCGGCGCTCCTGGCGGGTGCCTGCGCCCGCCCGACATTCCCGGTGGCGCCTCCGACGCCGATCGTGGCGCCTCCGGCGGTCGTGTCGGGGCTGCCCGCCGTGCCCGTGGTGCGCGGTGCGCCGATCGAGGTGCGCGTACGCTATCCTGCCGACAACCAGTTGCTGACCAGCCGCGATTCCAACTTTGTGCTGGGGAGCCTCGGCACCGGCGACGTGTCGCTCGCGATCAATGGCCAGCCAGTACCGGTCGCACCCAACGGGGCGTTTCTGGCGTGGCTTCCCAATCCGCCGGCCACTGCGCTGCGATACGATGTGGTGGTGGCGCGGGGGGCCGATACCGTCCGTCGCACGGTGAAAGTCCGACTGCCGGTGCGTACGCCGCTGGCTGGCACGGGCACGCTGCGGGTGGACAGCAGCTCGGTCTTGCCGGTGCGCGGGGTGTGGGCCAAGCGCGATGAGTACGTGCGGGTCAGCCTGCGGGCGCCGGCGAATGCGCGGGTGATGGTGCAGGGCAGCGACAGTGTGATGCGGCCGCTGATTCGCGGCAACGGCCTTGCCGGCGTGCCGAGTGTCGACGCGGTCGCGGCCAGCGGCGAGGACCTGTCTGCGGTGTTCGCCACCGACATCGCCGCGCGTCTGCTGGCCGACAGCGCCCGCGCGCCACGGCTGATCGCGCTGCGCGGCGCCGACACGGTACGACTGAACGTCCCGCTGGTGCGTGCGCTGCCTGCCGAGACGCGTGTGCTGGCGATGCTGCGCAGCACGTCGACGATCGGCAGTGATACCGACCGTGTGGTGAATGCGCGCACGATCGTGGATGGCACCTATAAGTGGATGTTGCTGAACGGCACGATCGTGGAAGTCACGGGACGAGCCCAAGGCTTCACGCGCATCCGCCTCGATGGTACGCTCGATGTGTGGGTGGACAGCGATGATCTCGTCGTGCTTCCTGAAGGCACGCCGATGCCGCGCCGCGTGACAGGTGGTTTTCGCGTGACGCCCAGCGCCGAGTGGGTCGATGTTGCCATTTCCACCGGTGATCGCCCGTCTCACCTGGTGGAGCCGGATGGACGCACGCTGGTGCTGACCTTGTATGGCGTGCAGGCCAATCCAGAGATCTCACCGATTTTCGGCAACGACACGCTCGTGCGCCGCATCAGTTGGGAGCAGATCACGAGCGATCGCGTGCGGATCACCTTCACGTTGTCGCAGCCGGTGTTCGGCTGGCAGTCGATCTGGGACGAGCGTCGGCGGCAGTTCGTGTTGCGCGTGCGTCGGCCGCCGCTGATCGATGCGATGAATCCGCTTCGCGGTCTCACGATCGCCGTCGACCCCGGCCATCCTCCGGCCGGCGCGACGGGACCGACCGGTCTGTATGAAGGTGACGCCGTGTTTCCGGTGGGTGAACAGGTCGCCGCTCTCCTGCGCGCGCGCGGCGCGAACGTGGTGATGACGCGGAACTCGCTGGCGCCGGTCGGACTGACCGAGCGCGGTGTCACGGCGCGTCGGGCCAATGCGCATGCGTTCATCTCGGTGCACCTGAATGCGCTCCCTGACGGGGTGAATCCGTTCACCGCCAACGGCACGAGCACGCTCTTCTATCATCAGAACAGCGAGCCGCTCGCCCGTCCGGTGCAGGAAGAGCTCATGAAGCGTTTCGGATTGCGGGACCTCGGCGTGCATTACCAGAACCTCGCCGTCGCCCGGCCCACGTGGTATCCGTCGGTGCTCGCGGAAGGATTATTTCTCATGCTGCCGGAGCAGGAAGCGGCGATGCGTGATGCGGGTTTTCAGCGGAAGTATGCTGAGGGGCTCGTGGTGGGGCTCGAACGCTACTTCCGGATCTTTACGCCCGTCCTGCAGCCGTGATGCCGCGGATGCAGCGCATGGCGATCCGCATGGCGATCCGCATGGCGATCCGCATGGCGATGCTGCTGTGTGTGCTGGTGGTGATCGCGCCGGCGGCTGACGCGCAGGTCGATCCGCGCGGCGCCGTGCGTACAATAGCGATGCCGCACTTTCGCGTGCACTTTCGCCCCGACCAGGAAGCCTTGGCGCGTCGCGCGGCGTTGCTGGCGGAGACCGCGTACGCGCAGCTGTCGCGTGAACTGGCGCCGCCGGCAGGTCCGGTGGATCTGCTCATTGCCGACAACGTGGACGCGAGCAACGGATACGCGCAGGTGTTTCCCACGAATCGCGTGGTGATCTACGCTGTGCCGCCAATCGCGCTGCGTGAGTTGCGCTTTCACGACGAGTGGCTGCGCCTGGTGATCACCCATGAGATGGCGCACATCTTTCAGATCGATCGTGCGCGTGGTGCGTGGGCCGTAGGCCGTGCGGTGTTTGGTCGCAATCCGCTGTTTTTCCCGAATGCCTTTACGCCGAGCTGGGTGAAGGAAGGATTGGCGGTGCATTATGAGTCGAAGCTCACGGGGAGCGGGCGCAGCGTAAGCACCGACTTTCCGATGATTGCGCGGACGGCGGTTCGCGATGCGTTTGTGCCGGGACCTCAGCGGTGGAGCTTGTCCACCTCGCAGTTTCCCGGCGGACAGACCGCCTATGGATGGGGAACGCTGCTGATGAATGCGTCGGCGAGGCAGCGCGACGGCAGCATGAGGCGCTTCGTAGATATCACGGCCGCGAACGTGGTGCCCTTTTTGTTGAGCCGAAACAGTCGTCTGGCGTTCGGTGCGTCGTTCGACAGTCTTTTTGCGCGCATGACCGACTCGCTGCGGCGCGTCACGTCCGCGCTGCCAGGCGACAGCGTGTGGCAGGCGGTGAGCGCCAGTGGGTGGTATGCGGCGGCGCCGCGATGGGTCGGCACCGACTCGATTGCGTGGAGCGCGAGTAACGGCCGGGAGGTGACGGGGCTGTACATCGCGCCGGCCGGCCGCACCAGCGCGAGCGAACCGCGCCGGCTCGCTTGGCGCAACACGCTCGATGTCAACGTGCCCGTGCCCGGCGACGCCGACGGCACGATGGTGTTCGCGCAGTCAGAGC
>JBBARJ010000153.1:0-8137 GCA_040399825.1 Gemmatimonas sp. | reverse complement strand
CCGGACCATTCGCCATGTCGGTGGTGGTCTGGCCACGACGGCTGATCGCCATGAAGTCCCCGCCCTTGGCGGCGAGATACTTGATCAGTTCGTTGTCGCCACGGGCCGCCGCATGGTGGACGGCGTTGTAGCCGTTGTGGTCGCGCAGGTTGACATCGACCTTGAGCTCTTCGATCAGATACTTGGCCGATGCCATCCACGCGTCCGGCGCATGACGGTGCGAGTTGGCGGCGAAGCCTTCGCCGTAGCCCACACCCGTGGCCGCGTGAATCGGATACACGCCCGGGCCGCCGTCAGGAATCGGCTCGAGCCCCGACGGATCCTTGCCGCCCGCGGCCCCGTCATCCCCGCCTGAATCGTCACCGGGCAGACGGCCGGTCGGCTTGATCGTCGGGATCGTGATGTCGGCCCCGTACTTCACCAGCAGCTTCATCGCCGGCACATCGGTGCCGTACGCGGCACGCCAGAACGCCGTGGCGCCCACCGTGTTCACGCCCAGCAGATCGAAGTTGTACGACATGAACCACAGGTGCTTCTTGAGGCGCACGTTCACGTCGGCGCCGGCCTTCAGGAGGGACTCCATCAGGTCGAGGTACGGCGTGGTCTGCTGCAACTGTGCGGTGGGCTGCGGATACAGCGACTTGGCCGCCCACTGCACGTTGATCGTGGCGTAGAGCGGCGTGGCGCCGGCGTCGCTCTGCAGCTTCACGTCGGCACCCTTCTCCAGCAGCATCTTGGCCATGTCAAAGCGGCCGTTGATCGTTGCCATGAGCAGCGGGCTGGTATGATCGCCCTCGCTCACGTGATTGATCTTCGCACCGGCTTCGAGCAAACGCACGACGCACTCGTCGCTGCCGTCACGCACCGCGAACAAGAGGGCGGTGAGTCCACCCTTGTTGCCGATCAGATCGCCGTAGGTCGGGCCACGATTGTTGAAGCCCGTCTGCGGGGGAGGCGTCGGCGCGGAATCGCGCTTGACCGGCGCACCGGCTGCCGCAGGCGCCTTCGACGGCGTCTTCGCTGCCGGAGCGGCAGGAGCAGGAGCAGGAGCAGGAGCCGGAACAGCCGCCACCGGAGCCGGCGCGGCAACCGCCACCGCCACGCGCGGAGTCGCCGGTGCCGCGGCGGCACCAGCACCCGCCGCCGCCACCGTCGGCGCCGCATCGGCCGCCTTCATGGCCGCCACGCGACGGCCGCGCTGCACGAGCATCGTGCGCTCCGCCTTCTCCTTGGCGGAGATGTCCTCAATCTTCGAGGCGAGTTCGAGATTCGCGCCGCGCTTGATCAGCACGTCGAGCGCGGCCACACGGTTCGCCGAGGCCGCCCACATCAGCGGCGTCTGCCCCCAGGAGCCCTCACGCGTGTCCACCGGCGCGCCCTTGTCGAGCAGCGCCGTCACCGTGGCCGGATCGCCGTTCGATGCGGCGAAGTGCAACGCCGTCACCGCGCCCGTGGTCGTCACCGCGTTCACGTCGGCGCCAGCCGCCAGCAATGCCTTCACGGCGGCCGAGCGGCCATTCCGCGCCGCTAGATGCAACGGGGTGTAGTTGCCGTTGCGCGTGACGGCATCAACGCGCGCCCCCGCGTACATCAGCATCTGCGCACCGCCGGCGTCACCACGCTGCGCCGCCCAATGCAGCGCCGTCATGCCATCCGGCTGCGCCGCGTTCACATCGAGGCCCTGCTTGATCAGCTGCCGCACGCGCGAGCTGTCGCCGCGCATGACGGCGTCCGCCACCGGCGACTCGTCGGCCGGCGCCCGCGCCGCGCCCAGTGCCAACGAGGCACCGAACACCGACGCGATCACCGCCAACCGATACGCCGTCGTCGATCTGAACGGAGATCCGAACTTAGGCATAGGAATTCAGGTTGAGGGCACCCGTGGCGTCACCGAACTTCGTCTGATCGTTCAGGCCAAGCGTGTGCATCATGCTGAGCATCGCGTTCGCCATCGGCGTGCCGTCCGGCGCCTTGATGTGCAGGTTGCCGGCGAGCTGGCCCTCGGCCTTACCCAGCAGGATGAGCGGGCAGCGGCGATGGTTGTGCAGGTTCGAGTCACCCATCGGCGAGCCGTAGATGATCATCGTCTTGTCGAGCATGTTGCCGTCGCTCTCCTGAATGCCCTTGAGCTTGTCCAGGAAATACGGCAGCATCGAGACGTGATACTTGTTGATCATGTTGAAGTCCTTCACGCCGCGCTCGGTACCACCATGGTGCGACGCCGGGTGGAACGGCTTGTCGGTGCCGCTCTCCGGGTACGTACGGCTGGAGCCGTCGCGACCCATCTTGAACGAGAACACGCGCGTGATATCGGCCGCGAACGCCAGCGCCTGAATGTCGAACATCAGCTTCACATGCTCGGCGAACGAATCGGGCACGCCCGCCGGCGCTTCCGGCAGCTCGCGCGGATCGCCGCTCTGATTGCGCGCTTCCACGCGCTGAATGCGGCGCTCGACTTCGCGAATATCTTCAAGGTACTTGTCAAGGCGATAACGGTCGTCGGGACCCAGGTTCACCTTGAGCGACGACATCTCCCCCGACACGAAGTCGAGAATGCTGCGACGCGTGCGGCGACGTTCAGCGCGCTCGGCGCTGGTACCACCAACCCCGAACAGCTTCTCGAACGCCACCCGCGGATCGCGAATGACGGGCAGCGGCTCGGTGGGCGACGACCAGCTGATGGAGTCAGTGTACACACAGGCATAGCCATAGGCGCAACCACCGGCCTGGTCCACGTTCTCGATGCACAGCTGCATGGAAGGAATCGGCGTGTCCTGACCGAAGCGCTTCGCATACAACTGATCGAGCGACGTGCCGACTTTCACATCCGAGCCTTCCGTCTGCTTGGCGTGCGCCTGCGTGAGGAACGTGGCGCTAGACCGGAAATGGTCACCGCCGATTTCGTTCGGCGACGAGGGCTCCGCTTCACGCACATCGGTGTTGCTGATGATCGTGAGGTAGTCGCGATACTGCTCGAGCGACGACATCGCGGTGGGAGCAAGGTCGAACTGCTTGCCGGCCGCCGCGGGCGACCAGAGGTTGAGTTTCGAGCCGAGCTCATTACAACCGGCGGCGCCGTGCACCATCTCGATGGCCACAAGGCGCGGCGCCTTGTTGGCCAGGATGCGCGAGCCACGACCCGTCGGAATCATCGCATCGAGATACGGTAACGCGATCGTGGCACTGAGGTTCTGCAGGAACTGCCGGCGGGGCATCGCCTTGCCGCTGAGAAAATACATGGTGTGGCTTCTCCGGAATCGTGAACGGGGGTGCTAATCGTTGGCGAATGCGTGCGACGAATGATCAGCGAACGCCGGGCGCCGATGCGCCCTTTGTCCCCGAGTCAGCCTGCTCCATCACTTTCTTCAGTCGGAACGCGTCGCTCTTCACGACCCCGACAATGAAGTCCTGCATGCGGTAATTGTTGGCCTTCACCTGTGCTTCGATCTTCCGGACGGCAGGATGATCGTAGTACTCCACGCGACGCCCCAAGGCATACGCCATCAGGTTCTGCGTGAAGTTGCGCACCAGCGGCGTGGGCCGCTTTACTAATGCCTTCTGCAGTTCGAGCGCATTGGTGATCTTCGTGCCATCGTAGAAGTCGCCACGGGTGTCAAGCGGCGTGCCGTTCTCACGGATGCGCCACTGTCCATTCACATCGAAGTTGTCCATGGCCAGGCCGATGGGATCGATGAACACGTGACACGACCGGCAACTCGGGTTGGCGCGATGCTCCTCCATACGCTCGCGCGTAGTCAGCATGCGACCTTCCTTGCTGTCACCCGTCTTCTCGAGATCAGGCACGTTCGGCGGCGGGGCCGGCGGCGGCGTGCCCATGAGCACTTCCATTACCCACTTGCCACGCAACACCGGCGACGTGCGGTTCGCATGCGACGTCAGGGTGAGCACGCTGCCGTGTCCGAAGATGCCGACCCGGCCAGAGTTGGCCGGATACGCGACCCGCCGGAAGTCGGTCCCGACTACGCCCGGGATGCCGTAGTGTTTCGCCAGATCCTCGTTGACGTATGTCCAATTGGCCGTATACAGATCGAGAAAGCTCCGATTCTCGCGCACGAGATTGTCGAAGAACAGCTCGGTCTCGTGCACCATGTCGGTGGCCAACTGCTCGCGGAAATCGGGATACTGCAGCGCATCGGGATGCACTTTTTCGATGTCCGACAACCGCAGCCACTGCGCCGCAAAGCGCGTGGAGAGGGCGCTGCTGCGCCGGTCGGCGAGCATCCGCTTGGTCTGCGCCACCAGCACCGTGGTGTCGGTGAGAAGACCGCGGCGTCCCAACGACACCAACTGCGAGTCAGGCGGTGCGCCCCACAGGAAGAAGGAGAGGCGTGACGCCAGGTCGAGGCCATTCACTGCCACGCGTGAACCCGGCTTGGACACGGTCGGCATCTCTTCCACGCGGAAGATGAAATGCGGGCTGGCCATCAACGCTTCGAGCGCGGTGCGAATACCGAGTTCGAAGCCGCCATCCTTCGCGCCGGCGTCATAGAACGTGAGCAGGCCCTTCACATCGTTCGGCGCCAACGGGCGACGGTACGCCTGCGCACCCAACCGCGTCATGATTTTCTCAGCGCACGGACGCGCCTCGGACGGCGCCAGCGGCCGGCAGCTGAAAATGCGACGACGGCTCGGCGTATCCGACACACCAGTCGGATTGAACGGCCCCGTGACCGCAAACATCTGCACGTGCGACTGCGTGGTGATCCCCGCCTGCGAGCCGATCTGCGTATCGGCGATGCTGTGACCGATCGGCGCGATGTTGTCGTTCACCGGCCCTTCGAAGGTACGGAGGAACGCGGCCGTGATGCGCTGCGGACCGGCACGGACCGAGATCGGCTTGGTACGGATCTCCATGCCGTTCGGGTCGGCCTGCGACATGCCGCGGTCAACCTCGAGCACCGACATCCGCTCGCCGTTCACCGAGATCTCGATCTTTTCATCGAACGGCGCGGCGGACCCGAACAGCTGACCCGTGGGAATCGCATGCAGGGTGATCGTGAACACGTACTCGCCGTCGGCGGGGAACGTGTGCGTTACCGACGTGCCACCGCGCGTGCCCGCCGGTGCGCCTTCCACCGGATCGACCTGGGACGCCAGACGGGCAATCTTGTAGCTCGACGTGGAGACGCTCGCCTTCGGATCGCCCACCGCCAAGCGGCTGATTTCGCTGGCCGCGTCGAGGTAGGAATCGAGGAGCGTTGCCGAGGGCATTTGCACATCGGCGATGTTGTCGAAGTTGGCGCTCTTAGTATCGAGCGGCAGCCATGACTCCGCCTTGATGTCGACGCCGAGGAGATCCTTCACGGACCGCTCATACTCGGCACGATTCAGGCGCTGGAAGGTGCGCGTGCCTGGGTTTGGATTGAGCGCGTAACGCGCATCCATCAGCCGTTCGAGGGTACCGGCGAGCACGTCGAGCGTGTCACCGCCCGGTTTCGGACGGCCCGGCGGCGGCATCATGCCGGCGCGCAGCTTGCCGATCATCTTCTCGGCGAGTTCCGGGCTGCCATTGATGCTCGCCATGTCGAAGCCCTGCAGCGACAGGTTGCCCTGTTTGCGCTGCTCGCTGTGACACCCCGCGCAGGTCTTTTTCACCACGTCGGTCAGTGCCGACGGGGCGATCACGGACGGGGCAGACGACAGCACCGGATGCCCGAGACCACGCCGCACCGGCGCAGCGGGACGCTCGGGCGGATCCGACAGAGGGGCGGTAAATGAAGCGGACGTGGCGAGCGGCGATGTCAGCGACGGGGTCGCAGCGGGATCAGGTCGGTCTATGATCGCGACAGCGAGGAGCGACAGGCCACCAACCGAAGCAGCAACCAAGGATTTCATCCTCGGAACTCCAGGCTCAGGCGGGAACGGGCAGGATACGGCAACTTAAACTGCTACTTAATCATACGCGCCCAGAAAGGAGAGTGCTGAGATGTTCAACACTCTTGCCTCAAATCTCGTTTGGGGGGCATATACGCGGTACCGGGGGCATCCCTGCCCCTTTCCCACCTGGAGGACTCTCCGTGCGCCCCTGCTGGATGCTATCGGCCGCTGCTGTGGCCGTCTCTCTGAGCGCTGTCTCCCCCCTGCACGCTCAGACGCGCCTGAATCCCGTGATCGACCTGATTGCCAAAAAGCAGCCAGTGTTCGGTCTGTATGGCCCCGCCAACCGCCGTGCCCGCCCCGGCCAGCCGGCTCCTCATCCCGACTCCATCAAGTCGCCAGCGCAGCTCGCCACCGACGCCCTGAGCTACAAGAGGAACCACTACATCTTTGACGGCAGCATGGAAGGTGACTTCGATGCCGCCTTGCCCCAATTCGCCGCCTTCTCGAAAAGCATGGTCGATCAGGGCTCTTTGCAGAAAGGCAAGTCGCCGCGCTTCACGCACCCGATCTACGTGAAGACCCACGACATCTCGCCCGATCCTGCCCTCGCCGTCAAGCGCATTGGACAGCAGCTCAACCACGGCGTGGCGGGCGTGGTGTTCGTCGATGTAGACAGCGCGGAAGAGCTCGAGCAGGGACTGGCCGCCATGCGCTTTAAGAGCAACGGCGGCACGCGCTCCGACGACGTGGGCGATGCGCCCGCCATGTGGGGGATGACGGCGGCCGAGTACAAGGCCAAGGCCGACCTGTGGCCACTCAACCCCAAGGGCGAGCTCTACAACTTCACGATCGTGGAGAGCAAGGCGGGACTGGCCAAGATTCGTGAGATCGCCGCGGTGAAGGGTGTTGGCGTGCTCTTCCCGGGCGCCGGTACACTCCGCGGCGTGTTCAGCACCACCGACGCGGCCGGCAAGCGCACGTTCGACGAGAAGGCGTGGGAAGCGGCGATCCAGTCGGTGCTGGCGGCCTGCAAGGAATTCAACGTGCCCTGCGGCTATCCGGCTGGTGCCGCCGACATCGAAATGCGCATGAAGCAGGGATTCAGCGTGTTCGTGATCGGCTGGGGCGAGTCAGGGTTCAAGGCCGTCGAGATCGGTCACGGCGTCTCGGGCCGGTAAGCTCTGGCGGTTGGCCGTAACGGGAACGAAGAAGGCCGCCGATGCGCAGTGCATCGGCGGCCTTCTTCACAACTCCGACCGGCAACCCTTACGGGTTGCGATCAAGGCAGCCGGCGAACTTCGGGTTGTTCCGCTCGATGAACGGAATCACGAGGTTCACGTCGTTGCCGTAGGTATTGCCCGGGCGATACCGCATGTTGCCGACCGGGAACACGGTCGCCGCCGGCCGTCCGTACTGCCGGATGAGCCGACGCATATCGCCGAGCCGATGGCCGGTGAGGAACAGCCAGTAGGCGCGCTCCTTGAAAAGCATGTCCACCGCTTCGGCCTGCGTGGTCGGCGACGCCGCCAGCGGAGCAATCGCGGTCGCCAGGCCAGTAGCCCGCAACGTGTTCAACTGCGCGAACACCGCATCGCGATCGGCCTGCGTGGCGCCCTGCAAACGGGCCTCGGCTTCGATGAGGCGCGCTTCGATACCGTCGGCCAGCGTAAACGGCGCAGACTGCGACGTGTACTTGAGCTGGCGCGGCAGGTTCGTGCTGGTGCCGTCGAATCCAAGATTGGCCGTCGGCACCCAAGGCACACGCGGATCAGCCGGCGTGACGAGATAGTCGATACCGTTCGTGCCTTCCTTCGTGGTCACCGTGTATCGCGTGCCCGCGTTATACATCGCCGACCAGAGGCCATTGGTCTGACGACCGGTGGCGATCGAGTGGCTGAGCACGTACTTGTACGTCGTCGCCACGGCGCTCACCGCCGCTGCCGCCTGGGCAAACTGCCCCTGGTTCAGCAACACGCGCGCCTTGCCGATCGAGGCCAAGCTGCGGTAGTTCGTGCCCGTGGCGTTCGCGAGTGCGGTATCCATCGACGCGGACGCGCGGGTGTACACCTGCGCCGTGGTCTGCGGGCTGCCATACTCGAAGTCACCGGTCGCACTGACCTTGCTGAATGGCACGCCGGAGCACCAGCCCTCACCGAACGCCGTCTCGGTGAATCCACGAATCGCGAACATCTCACTCAGTGAGTCTTTCACGGCCGCGGTCGTCGGCTTCGTCACGATCCACTTCTCGATCGTCGACGCGAGACTGGCGCGGGCCAGTTGCAGTTGGACGTAAGGC
>JBBARJ010000152.1:0-8202 GCA_040399825.1 Gemmatimonas sp. | reverse complement strand
ACCGGCGGCAACATGAACGGCTTCGCCGAGCTGCTGATCGCGAAGGCGATCGCGCGCGGGGAGAAGCCGGGGCCGTGGATTGACGCGACCGCGCACTATCTGGAGGGTCCGGGCATGGGGTTCAATCAGGTGACCATCCTGCGCGACTCTAGCGACGCGCGAAAGTTGGTGGAGTACTGGGCCGATCAGGGGGCGACGTCGTTCAAGGCGTACATGAACATCACGCGCGACGAGCTGAAGGCCGCCGCCGATGCGGCGCACAAGCGCGGTTTCAAGATCACCGGCCATCTCTGCTCGGTGACGTACCGCGAAGCGGCCGACGCCGGGATCGATGATCTCGAGCATGGCTTTTTCGCCATGAACGACTTCGTGCCGGGCAAGAAGCTGGACACGTGCAGCGGTCGCGGTGGCGCTGCACAGAGCATGTTGGCACAGGCTGATCCGGAAAGCGCCGAGGTGCAGGCGCTGTTCAGGTATCTCATCGACAAGAAAATCGCCGTCACCAGCACGCTCACGATCTTCGAGACCTTCACGCCGGGTCGGCCGATGCCGCCGGGCACCGACGTGCTCATCGAACCCCTGCGCGAGCAGTTCGCGCAGCGCTATGCCAGCACGCAGCGCAACACCCAGTCGGTGTACGCGAAGGCGTTCCCCAAGGGGATGGCCATGGAGCGCGCCTTCGCCAAGGCGGGCGGCACGCTCATCGTGGGTACCGACCCCACCGGCGGCGGTGGCGTGATTGCCGGCTACTCGAATCAGCGCGCGCTGGAGTTGCTCGTGGAAGCCGGATTTTCTCCGCTGGACGCCATTCGTATCGGTACGCTGAACGGCGCAACCTATCTGGGCCGTGGTGCACTCACCGGTTCGATTGTGGCGGGCAAGCTGGCCGATCTCGTGATCATCGATGGCAATCCCGCCGCCAACATCGGCGACATCCGAAAGGTGCAACTCGTCTTCCGTCAGGGGGTGGGCTACGACCCCGCGGCCCTCATCGAGTCCGTGAAGGGGAAGGTTGGCTTGTGGTAGTCATTGAACGCTATACTTTCGCGAAAGCTCGTTCCGTCCCACCGCCTGCCGGAGCTCTTTGTGAGTGAATCCAATATTCTTCGCAGTCCGCATCGCGACGTAGACATTCCGGACACGCCGCTCGTCCCCTTCGTTCTCGGGCGCGTGTCGGAGTTTCCCGATCACCCTGCGATCATCTGCGGCGTCTCGGGGAAGAGCTACACGTATGCGCAGCTCGATAATGCGGTGCGCCATGTCGCGGCCGGATTGCACGCGCACGGCATCCGGAAGGGAGACGTCGTCGGGATCGTCAGTCCCAACCTTCCTGACTTTCCGGTGGTGTTCTATGCGGCGCTGTCGATCGGTGCGATCGCTTCAACCGTCAATCCAATCGCAACGGCCGAAGAGATCGGCGCGCAGTTCGCCGACAGCCAAGCGCTGCTGATCGTCACCATCCCCGAGCTGTTCGAGAAGTGCTCGGCCGCGGCGCAGCTTGCCCGCACCGTGCGCGAAATCGTGGTATTCGGCGACGCGGAGGGGGCAACGCCGTATCGCGAGCTGTTCGCGCATGGCAACACCCCGCCCGTCGTCGCGATCGACCCCGCCACGGATGTGGCTGCGCTGCCGTACTCCAGCGGCACGTCGGGGATCCCGAAGGGCGTGATGCTCACGCATCGCAACCTCGTCGCGAATCTCCAGCAGATGCAGGCCGTCAACGAGGTGATCGATAGCACCAGTCGCGTCCTCGGCGTGATGCCATTCTTTCACATCTACGGGATGGTCGTGGTGATGGGTGGCGCGCTGCGTCAGGGCGCGTGCATCGTGTCCATGCCGCGTTTCGACCTCGAGCGGATGCTCCAGATTCTTCAGGACCACAAAATTCGCATGGCCAACATCGTGCCGCCGATTCTGGTCGCGCTGGCGAAGCATCCGGTCGTGGCGAACTACGATCTGTCGCAGCTCAAGTATCTGTTCAGCGGGGCGGCACCGCTTGGCACCGAGCTCGCATCGGCCTGCCAGGAACGACTCGGGCTCACCGTGCGGCAAGGGTACGGGCTCACCGAGACCAGTCCCGTTACGCATTTCCATCCCATGGATAACAGCCGCGTTGTGCTCGACTCGGTGGGACCGTCGGCGCCGAACACCGAATGTCGGCTGGTCGATTCTACCACCGGCGAGGACTGCGCGCCGGGCGAGCGCGGCGAGCTCTGGATGCGCGGCCCGCAGCTGATGAAGGGCTATTTCAACAAGCCCGACGCCACGGCGGCCTGCATCACCGACGACGGCTGGTTCAAGACCGGCGATGTGGCCGTCGTCGATGAACACGGCTGGTACAAGATCGTCGATCGTGTGAAGGAGTTGATCAAGTACAAGGGCATGCAGGTCGCACCAGCCGAACTCGAGGCGCTGCTGCTCGGCCATCCTGCCGTGGCCGACGTGGCCGTAATTCCCATCCCCGATCCGGACGCGGGGGAGATTCCCAAGGCGTTCGTGGTGGCGCGGGCGCCCCTCACCGCCGACGAGGTCATGGCCTTCGTCGCGGAACGTGTGTCGTCGTATAAGAAAGTGCGTCAGGTCGAGTTCGTGGACACGATACCGAAGTCGCCCTCGGGCAAGATTCTCCGTCGGCTGCTTGTCGAGCAGGAACGCCAGCGCGCACTCGCCTCCTAAGGCGCATTCCTCGCGCAACGATGACGGCGAAGTACGGGGTACGAAGTAGGGGGTAGGGAGTACTCCGTACCCCGCACTCCCTACCCTTTACTGTTGTTCGGTGGCTAATGCCCTCACGACGTCGCGAACGATCGTGGGATCGGTGGCGCGCGCGTGCACTTCACGCACGTGGCTCTGGTCGATGAGGCGCTGCACGTTTTCGGCGCGCACACGGCCGCCGGCCAGCACGATCAGCTGATCGCCGGCGCGCGACTGCAGCGTCTGGAGCATGGACGCGCCGTCCAGCGCCGTGCGGGCGTGCCCAGACGTGAGGACGTAGTCCACGTCCAGCAGTAACAGCTGCTCCAGCGCCTCGTGCGCATCCGGCGTGCGATCGAAGGCGCGATGGAACGTCACCTTCATCGGACGGGACAGTGCCACGAGCTCGGCGAGCCGGCGGGTGTCGACCGTGTGGTCGGTACGCAGCGGTCCAAAGACGACACCGTTCACCCCCAGTGCCTTCGCGGAGATGATGTCGTGGCGCATCACGTCCATGTCGTCTTCGTCGTACAGAAAGCTGTGGGTGTGCGGACGGATCATCACATGCAGCGGGATCGTGAGCGCATCCCGGCATCGCGCGATCACGCCGAGCGATGGCGTGGTACCGCCATCGCCATCGCCGCAGAGCTCGACGCGACCGGCACCGTAGTGCTGTGCCGCGCGCGCGGTCTGCAGCGAGTCGCAGCACGCTTCCACCAACGGCGGCGTCATGCGCAGGCCTCAGTGCGCCGCGGCTGCCGCGCGATCGACATTGGCGGATGGAACAGGCACATCATGATCGACAGGCGTCCTTTCGTTCCCATGACGGCAGCTCGTGGAGGCGGGTCCTTCGGAATGCGCCGCGGTGGCCGTGATCCTGCTCGGCGCTGATGCTCCGCGTGGCGAGACCAAATTGTAGGTCGGGCGCTGGATATGCGGAAGCGAGGAGGCCACCTTCAGGCATGGACCACTCCCCCGGATTTCTCGCCCACGTCGAGGGCCGTCGCCCGAACGTGCATGAAGTGTCGATTCCCGAGACGTTGGCGGCGCTGCAGGGTAACGCCGCGGCCGTCCTGATCGACGTACGCGAAGACCGCGAATGGAACGCCGGTCATGCGACGCAGGCCGTGCACGTGGCGCGTGGCGTGATCGAGCGGGACATCGAAAAGCTCGTCCCCGACCCCACGACGCCGCTGTATCTGTACTGCGGCGGTGGGTTTCGCTCCATTCTGTCGGCCGACTCCTTGCAGCAGATGGGGTACACCAACGTGCACTCCGTGATCGGCGGATGGCGTGGATGGCAGGAGCAGGGGGCGCCGATCACGATGCCCGGAACCGACACGCCGTAGTCCGTTTTCGCCTTCACTCGGAGTTCTCACATGTCCGGCACACCTGACGTCGCGCCCGACGCGCAACGCTTTCCCATCGGTCGCTTTCAGCGGCAGGCGGAGTTTTCCGCCGAACAGCGGCGGGCGCACATTGCGCGGCTCGCCGCGCAGCCCGCGAATCTGGCGGCGGTCATGAGCGGACTCACCGCATCCGACTACGCGGCGCCCTATCGCGACGGCGGGTGGACGGTGCGGCAGCTGGTGCACCACATGGCCGACAGTCATGCCAACGCCTACATCCGCGTGAAGCTGGCGCTCACCGAGAACGCGCCGATGATCAAGCCGTACGATCAGGATGCGTGGGTGGCTTTGGCGGACAGCGAGCTCGTGTCTCCGCTCGTGTCACTCGCGATGTTCACTGCCATTCACGAGCGGTTGGTCGCGGTGCTGGAGTCCCTCGAGCCGGCACACTTCGCGCGGACGCTCGTGCATCCGGAGAACGGTCCGATGACGATCGACCAGCTTGTTGGTCTGTACGCCTGGCACGGCGACCATCACGTGCGTCACATCCAGCTGTATCGCGAGTCCCTCTAACGGCAGCGCGCCTCGCTTACGGCTGACCTTCCACAATGCGCGCGCTTTCGCCCATAAGCGCGAACCCCACCGTGTTGGGAATGCCGAACATGGCATAAATGAATCCCCGCGCCGGGGTGGTGAGCGTCTGCCACCCCGCCCCGGTGAATCGCAGCACCGTCCCGCTGTCACCCGCCGCGTACACCTCGGTCGGGCCACGTCCCCACAGCGTGCGCAAGTCGCGCGTGGTCGGTGGCGGGAATCGCTCCCAGGCCACCCCGTCGTAGCGCATCGCCGTCCCCGAATCGCCCACCACGAACACGTCGTTGGCGCCCGTGCCCCACACGGCGCGCAGCCGACTGCTGGACGGCACCGCCAACGACTGCCACCGGCCACCGTCGAAGCGCAGCACGGTGCCGCCGTCTCCCACCGCATACACATTGGCGGGATCGGTGCCCCAGACGCTCCGCAGGAACTGCTGCGTGCCGCTTGGTTGTGGCGACCAGCCTGGGCCGTTGGAGCGGAGAATCGTTCCGCGTTCTCCCACGATCACATGCTGCCCACCGCCACTCCACACGGCCCGCAAGAGCCCTGTGGTGGGCGCCGACTCACGCGTCCACGTGGTGCCGTTGTAGCGGAGCACCGAGCCGGTGTCGCCAACGGCGACGATGTCCGTCGCTCCGTTCCCGCTGATGCCGTAGAGATCGTTCACCGACGGCACCGCTTCCTGCAGCCATGCGCTGCCGGCGCGACGATACACGGTGCCACCGAATCCGACCGCAAACATGGCGCCGCCTGTGGTGCCGCCACTGGTCCCATATGCTGAGAGCAGGGCAGGGTCGGACAGCTCGGTCGTGGCGGTCGCGGCGGCGCCGATGCCGCGCAACGTGATCACCGTGCCCCACCAGCCGGCGAGGCGCAGCGTGCCGTCACCGCGCGGTGCGACGGCTCGCAGGTTCTGTCCCGAGCCGATCGACAGCGCCCGCCACGTGGTGCCGTCGAAGTGATACGTCGCGCCGCCGTTGCCGACGGCGTACACGTCGTTGAATGCACGACCGCGCATCGCAAAGAGATTCGCGCGCCCCGGCGCGGTCACGGCGCTCCACTGCACGCCGTCGAAGCGGAGGATCGTGCCCGCGGTGCCGACCGCGAAGACGTTACCCACGCTCGTGCCCCACACATCGAACAGCGGGTTCGCATTCGGCGTGGCCATGCGCTGCCAGGTCGTCCCGTTCCAGCGCAGGATCACGCCATTGTTGCCGGCCACGAACACGTTCGTGCTGTTCGCGCCCCAGATCCCCCAAAGGTCTTCGGTCACGGGGGTGGGCTGCTGGGTCCACGCGCTGCCGTCGTAATGCAGGATGATGCCGCGATCGCCGGCGATGAAGACATCGTTGGCCGCGACGCCCCACACCTCGAGCAGCGTGATCGTCGTGCCACTGGCCACCGGTGCGAAGCGCACGCCGTCGCCATGATACAGAACGCCGCCGGCGCCCACGATCCAGATATCCGTTGGCGACGAGCCCCAGATGCCGGTGAGCGTTTCGGTGGTGTTGAGCGAGATCACTTCCCATGGACCGTTCGTGCGCGATCGCAGCATGATCCCGCTCTGACCGACCGCATAGCTGCTCCCGGCGCCATCGTCCCAGAGCCCGAGGATGGTCACGTCGGAGAATCCGGGCCGCGCCAGCCGCCACTGTGTCACACCCGGCGCCGCTCCGGTCACGCCAACCTGCACCAGCGCGCTCACAGAGCCCGACGTTGCGCTGATCCGCGCGGTACCGGGCGCGACCGCGCGGATCATCCCCGACGCGTCTACCGTTGCCGTCGCTGGCGCATCGCTCCGCCACGTGATCCCCGGGTTCGCGACCAGCTGTCCCGCACTGTCGCGCGCGACGAGGTCGATCGCCCGCTGCTGTCCGGCTTGCAAGTTCAGCGATGCCGGTGACGCGATGAGGCTGCTGATGCGCGGTCCGCCGACGGGCGGCGCCACGGTGGTCGGGCCGCTGTCACGGCATGCGCCCGCCACGGGCAGCCAAGCGCCAACCGCGACCAGCAGCAGGCGGCGCTGAAGCGCGCGTTGCGGCGCCGCACGAAACAGGGTACGAAAGAACCCCGAGCGAAGCAGAGAAGTCCCCATGGTACAGGGGACGCTAGCCGCTCGCGCCCTGCGGACGCAACGGCCGGTCCGTAGCTTTCGCGGCGTCATCGAACCGCGGCGACGGACTCACAATGCACGAAGGGCGCAACCGTTGATCGGTTACGCCCTTCGTCGCAGAAGCAACCGCCGCCGCGCTAGGCCTTCGTGACGTTCCGGAAGCGCGGCGTGTAGTCGGGAAACACGATCGACAAATTGTTGTTGCCGAGTCGGTTTTGCACGATCTCAGCAAAGATGTCGCGATGGTCGAGCGTCACGCGCAAATCCTGTCCGTTCTCGAGATTTTCCCGCGCCAGTCCCGGCCAGCCGTTGGTGAGAACACGGCCGCCATTGATCTTCTTGCCCATGGCGAACGCCACGTTGCCGCGGCCATGATCGGTGCCGCGATTGCCGTTCTCTCGGGCGTTGCGTCCGAATTCCGAGACGATCACGACGGTCACGCCGTACGGTGTGCTGCCCTGAATGACGTCGGCGTGAAACGCCGCCAGCGCACTCGAGAGGTCAAACATCCGGGTATGCATGGCGCCGCCGTCCAACGTGATAACGGGCCCTTGATTGACGTGCGTGTCCCACCCACCGTTGAACGCGTGGATCGCCTCGATGCCCACATCGGCCTTGATGAGCGCTGCCGTGGAGCGCAGCGCCTGGCCGAAGCCGCTGTTCGGATACACCGCGCCGTTGGCCGCGGCGTACCCGGCGAAATTGATCCGCTGCAGCAACGCGATCGTGTTCGTGGCGTCAAGGGCATTCGCCGCCACCGGGTTCACGGTGCTGGCATGGTTCGCGGCAAGCCACTGCGCCCGCGCGGTGGCGGTCGTGGCGGTACCGCCGATGGTGAAATTGGCGGGATTCGGAATCGGCAGCGACTTCGGTCCGCCCGACAGCGTTTGGGGGAGGCCAGCGGTGAAGCCGAGTCCACGCAGCGGAGCGTCGGACCGCATCGGTGTGCTGGTCGCCAGATGCCGGCCAAGCCATCCACCTCTGACGCGCGCATCACGCGGCTTGCCCACTTCCATGTACCGTTGCGCATCGAAGTGCGAACGGGAGTTGTCGACCGACCCCGTGGCGTGCGCCACGAGCAGGTCGCCGTTGGTGTACGCCGGCATGAGCGGCGCCATCCCGGGCGAAAAACCGAAGAAGTTGTCGAGAGCGACCGCCTTCGGTCCGGTGCCCGCCGCATCGGGACGGGCGATCGCGATGTTCGGACGCCCCGTGTAGTAGTCGGGATCTCCGAACGGCACCACCAGCGACATGCCGTCGATGCCGCCGCTGAGGAACACCGACACAATGATGTCGCGGCTGCCGTTCGAGGTCTGCGCCAGCACAACTTTGGGAAGCCACGTGGGGAGCAGCGCGCTCACACCGACGCCGCCGGCCAACGTCAGGAAATCGCGACGCGCCAGCTGCTGGTATTCCTGGCACCCGCCTTCTGTCGATTCATCACTCATG
>JBBARJ010000151.1:5179-8253 GCA_040399825.1 Gemmatimonas sp. | reverse complement strand
ACGCGCTCAAGGTCGCTCGAGACCTTGATCGCGCCGATCAGGAAGCGGAGGTCACGCGCCATCGGCTGCTGCAGGGCCAGCATCGCGATGGCCTGATTCTCGGCCTCCACCTCGAGCCGGTCGAGCTCCTCGTCGGCCTCGATGACCGCGATCGCCTTCTCGCGGTCACGCTCGAGCAGCGCTTCAACCGAAAGTGCGACCAAGGACTCGGCGCGCTCGGACATATCGAGCAGCCGCTGCTTGAGCAGCGCGAGTTCATCGTGAAAGTGCCGATAGCCGGCGGGGACACTACGCATCAGCCGAACCTCCCCGTGATAAACGCTTCGGTCCGCGAGTCGGACGGGCGCGTGAACAAACGATCGGTGGCCGCGTCTTCGACAAGGACGCCGTCCACCAGCAATACTGTGCGTCGGGACACGCGCGCCGCCTGATGCAGGTTGTGGGTCACGATGATAATGGTCAGGTCCTGCTGAAGATCGTACAAGAGTTCTTCAATGCGCTGCGTGCCCTGCGGGTCGAGCGCGCTGGTCGGTTCGTCGAGCAACAGCACGGCCGGCCGGTTGGCGAGCGCGCGCGCAATGCAGAGCCGCTGCTGCTGGCCGCCGGAGAGCGACCACGCACTCTGGTGCAGTCGATCCTTGACCTCGTCCCAGAGGGCGGCCCGCCGCAAGGCGTCTTCGACCGTGTCGTCGAGTGCGCGCCCCGCGAGGCCGACATTGAGGCGCGGTCCATAGGCCACATTGTCGAACACGGACCGTGGAAATGGATTGGATCGCTGAAACACCATGCCGACCCGCTGCCGCAGCACGCTCACGTCGACCGTGGGCTCGTACACGTTGTCGCCGTCGAGGAGCAGCCGGCCGCTATGGCGCGCGCCGGGCAGTTCATCGTTGAGTCGATTGATGGCGCGCAACAGCGTACTCTTCCCCGACCCTGACGGGCCGATGAGCGCGGTGACCGAACGGGGACGCACGGCGACGTCGACGTTGTGCAGCGCCGGCGCTGCGCCGAACCACGCGGAGAACCGTTCGAAAATGACGGCGCCGGGGAGGCTATGGATGTCCGTGCTCATCCGAAACGCCCCGTGATGTAGGCTTCGGTGCGCGCGTCGGACGGGGTCGTGAACAGCTGCCGCGTGGGGGCGCACTCCACGATGCGCCCGTTGAGCAGAAACGCGGTAACGTCGGAAATGCGCGCGGCCTGCTGCATGTTGTGGGTCACCATGATCACCGTGACCGTGTCACGCAGATCGTACAACAGTTCTTCGATGCGCTGGGTGCCCATGGGGTCGAGCGACGCCGTGGGCTCGTCGAGCAAGAGGACCTCGGGTTGGACGGCCAACGCTCTCGCGATACAGAGCCGTTGCTGCTGACCACCAGAGAGCGCCATGGCCGTGCCGAAGAGTCGGTCGACGACTTCGCGCCACAAACCGGCGCGCTGCAGTGCGTCTTCGACGAGTCCCTCCAGTTCACTGGCGGCGATGAACCGCCGGTGTGCGCGAACGCCAGCCGCGACGTTGTCGAAGATCGATGCGGTGACAAAGGGGGTGGGTCGCTGAAACACCATGCCAACCCGACGACGCAAGGCGATCACGTCGGTCGAGACGTCGTACACCGGCAGCGCACCGACCGATACGTCACCGCTCACGAAGGCGCCATCATCGAGTTCATGCAGGCGATTGATGCACCGCAGGACCGTGCTCTTGCCGCACCCCGACGGACCCACGATGGCCAGCACACGGCCTGCTGGACCGTTGAGGTTGACCTGACGCAGCACGCCGCGATCGGCGAACCCGGCGGACAGATTACTGAGACGCACATGAGGTGCCGTGGCGGCTACCGTGGCGGCTACCGTGGCGGCGACCGTGGCGGCTGCCGGCGTTCGCTCAGGCATCAACCCGTCCCACGCGAGGGGTAACGGCGGAGAGGATTTTGGCGCGCGCGCGAATGACGGCGTGCGTGGCCGCGCTGATCAATGCGACGAGAATGAGCAAGACGAGGCCGCCCGCCCATGCCTGCGCGCGCCATTCGTCATACGGACTCTGCGCATAGGCGTAAATCTGCAGCGGCAACGCCGCAATCGGGCGCGCCGGATCGACCGACCAGAACGGGTTACCGAAGGCGGTGAAGAGCAGTGGCGCG
This sequence comes from Gemmatimonas sp., assembly GCA_040399825.1. Lineage (GTDB taxonomy): Bacteria > Gemmatimonadota > Gemmatimonadetes > Gemmatimonadales > Gemmatimonadaceae > Gemmatimonas. Next base: position 6,112 of record JBBARJ010000151.1, on the reverse strand, counting down.
GTTTCTCCGGCCGCGCGCGACATCGCGATCAGCACCGCGGTCACGATACCGGGCATGGCCGTGCGGAGCACGACGGTGAGCGACGTGCGCCATCGTGAGAAGCCGAGGGCCAACGCGGCTTCCGAGAGTGAGGGCGGAGCGAGGCGCACCATTTCCTCGGTGGCACGCGCGACCAGCGGCAGCACGAGGAGCCCGAGCGCGGTGCCACCCGCCCACGCTGAAAAATGTCCCGACGGTCGTACGATCAATTCCCAGGCGAAGATGCCGAGAACGATCGAGGGGAGGCCGCTCAGCACATCGGCGAGCAAGCGCACGGCCTGCGCGAAGCGACCGCGGCGATGCTCCGCGAGATAGAGGCCGGCACCGATCCCGATCGGTACCGCCAACGTCATGGCGATGGCGACGAGGATGACTGACCCGATGATCGCGTTGGCCACACCGCCCCCCCGTACGCCGGGCGGAGCGGGTAGCTGCGTGAAGAAGCTCGGCGTGAGTTGCCCAAGCCCGTTTACGAGCAGATGCGCCAGAATCGTGACGAGCGGGATGATCGCAACGATGGCGGCTGTCCACGTGAGCGCCGTCATGACGCGACCGGTGCGGCGACGCTGTTGAGAGCGTGCATTCATAGCGAGCGCCCAGCGGGCAAGCCGGTCGCGACACGCCGTACGAGCCATCGCGCGAGCAGATTGATGAGCAGTGTGATCAAGAGCAACAGGGCGGCGACGGCCATCAGGGCGGAGAGATGGGCGTCGCTCGACGCTTCGGCGAATTCATTGGCCAGTAGCGACGCCATCGTGTACGCCGGATCGAACAGCGAATCGGGAATCGCATGGCGGTTGCCGATCACCATGGTCACCGCGAGCGTTTCACCGAGCGCACGGCCGAGCCCCAATATTACGCCACCGATCAGCCCGGAACGGGCCGCGGGCAGCA
>JBBARJ010000151.1:0-5169 GCA_040399825.1 Gemmatimonas sp. | reverse complement strand
CGCACGACTTCCCAGCGGGTGGCACCGAGGGCGAGGGCGGCCTCACGCTGCGCCTGCGGCACGGCCAGCAGTACTTCGCGACTGATGCTCGCGATGTACGGCAGGATCATGATGGCGAGGAGGAGGCTGGCCGCGAGCAAGCTTGGCCCATACGCCGGTCCACGGAAGATCGGCAGGAACGACCCGAGGGGAACGAGTGCCGGCATGATCGTGCGGCGGAGCAGCGGCACCAGGACGAATACTCCCCAAAGCCCGTACACCACCGACGGAATCGCCGCGAGCAAGTTGACCAGAAAGGCCACAGGCTCCCGCAGGCGCCGCGGTCCGATGTCGACGGTGAAGATGGCGACACCGAGGGCGAGCGGTGCGGCGAGGCACAGGGCGATCAGCGACGACAGCAGGGTGCCGGCAATCGCGGGGAAGGCGCCGAATTGCGCTCGGGGCACGTCCCATGTGGTGCCGAAGGCCAAGTCGGCGGCGTGGATCGAGAGGGCCGGCCACGCCGCGCGGAGGACCACGGCGGTGAGCAGCACGAGCACGAGGGGGATCGCGGCGGCGCACACCGTCGTGACCGTACGATAGAGCCGGTCACCGAGCGGGGTCTGCATTGACTGAAGCTAGGTTTTCAGGTGCTGAGACCGTCCTGAGCCGTGTAACGGGTCTGTCACGGCAGCCGCGGCCGTTCCATCGCGAGCGCGGCGTCGAGCCGGTCGACGATACGCGTGGCCGCTTCCGAGGGAAGGGGAACGTAGCCGAGCATGCTGGCGACGTCTGGGGTGTCGAGGAGGGCCCAACGGATGAAGGCCGCCAACTGGCGACTCTTGTCGGGGCCGATGGCTGACGGGGCGATGAGCATCCAGGTGAACGACGCAATCGGGTACGACTGCGCACCCGGCGCGTTCACGAGCGAGATCCGGAGGTCTGGCGTGCCATTGGTCTCGGAGGCGTTGAGCTTGCGGTCCGACTCGAGCATCGCCGTCGCCGCCGAGGCAATCTCGAATGGCATCGGCGAGATAAAATGGCCGGCAGTGTTCCGCACGTGCACCACGGGCAAACGATTCTGCCGCGCGTACACCACTTCGAGATAGCCGATAGCGCCCGGCATCTGTTTCACCTGACCGGCCACGCCTTCATTCCCCTTGCCACCGATGCCGACCGGCCAGCGCACGTCCTTGCCACGTCCGGGACCGGCGGCCCATGCGGGGCTCACGGTGGTGAGGAAGTCGCTGAAGATGTAGGACTTACCTCTGCCTTCGGCTCTATGTACCACTAGAATGTCGGTGGTTGGCATCGTGAGCTTGGGATTGAGCCCCGCGATACGCGGGTCGCTCCAGCGGGTGACGCGGCCGAGGAAGATGTCGGCGATTACGTCGGGGCTGAGATTGAGCGGTCGTGCGAGGCCGGGCAGGTTGTAGGTGATGGCGACGGCGCCGATGACGGTCGGAATGTGCAGCACCGGCATGCCGGCGCTGGCGAGTTCCTCGTCGGTCATCGGGACGTCGGTGGCGCCGAAGTCAACCGTTCGCGCGACGACCTGGCGGATGCCACCACCCGAGCCGATCGACTGATAGTTGATGCGTACGTTGGTGCGGATCGCGTACTCGTTGAACCATCGCGAGTAGAGCGGATACGGGAAGGTCGCCCCGGCGCCGGTGAGATCAACGCGGGCGGTATTCGGTGCCGGAGATCCTGCCGCGCTTTCATTCGGACTCGGCGCATCCTTCGCTGGCGTGCTGCAGGCGCCGAGGAGCAGTGCCGTGAGCAGTACGAACGCGCGGGATCTGCTCACAGGCTGCTCGAGAGTCCGACGAACTTGAATCGCCCCGCCCGCTCAAGAATCGTTCCGAACAACACGCCCTCGACGCTCGGCTTCCCAGGCGCCGACAGCCGCACCTCACACTTGTCGAGCAGCACGTTCACGCCTTGCGTGTCTGGTGGCGTCGCGCAGCGGAGTCGGGTGGCGGTGATCGCACTCCCCCCAAAGCGATTCACGAGTTGCGTCGCACCCTTGTTCGACGACGCGAGTAACTGCCCCCAGAGCAACGCCGGGGGGGCTTCATACGGCGGCTGACTCATGGGAGAATCGGGGTAATAGAGCCACGCGAACTCGGCGCGGTCCATGATCATCGCGTTCAGATCGGTGGTGTCATTCCCACCGATCGCTCGCGCCCATCGTTGGACGAGCGCGTCGCGCGACGGACTCGCGTGCAGCAGCGTATCAGTGGGCGGCAGCGCGTCGCGGAAGCGTCGAAGCTGTTCGGCGATGGGAAGAATCGAATCGACGACGCCCCCCGCCGCGACGACCTCGGCGACATGTCTGGCTTGGTCGTCGGCGGGTGACGGGGCCGACTTGTCTGCACAGGCCGTCGTAGCAGCAAGCAGGAGGGCACTCAGGCGCCAGCGCGACGTAAGGTGTAGAGGCATGGTATCCGAATGAGAGAACGGCCGGTGCCCGAGGGGCACCGGCCGTTCGGACTTCAGGGAAGCTAGCGCGTCTGTGCGCTAGCCGCCGCTGTCGCCGCCGGTGTTAGTTGCGGGCGTAGTTGGTCCAGTTGGCCCACCACTTGGCACCGCCCGGAGCCGCCGCACCGCGGTACGCGGTCGGGGTGATGAACGTGCCGACACGCGCCGCGATGCGCGGATCAGCGGAGAAGCTGTTCAGACCACCCGTGGCGATCGGCGAGCTGGCCGCCGGCGACCAATCGAAATTGGCGCCGGTGGTGGTGCCGGAGACCGTGGGCAGGTTCGTGAAGAGGCTGGCGGCCGTCACCGTGCTGGCACCAACCACAATGTTGGAATTCTTCGCCGTAAAGGCGGCTTCCGTACCGAAGTTGGTGGCGCTGGCCACGTCGAAGTTGGCGCCGGCGGCCAGCACGCCGTTCTCGGCGAAGTACAGATTCCGCACGATCAGCGAATCCACCAGGAAGCGGTTGTTCGACGTGGAGTCGCGGAGCGAGATGCCGGCACGCGGCCAGCGCGCGAGCACACCATTCAGGTAGTAACCGCCCGTACCGCGACGGAGCACCGCACCCACACCACCCGAGCCCGGAACCGTCACGCCAGTCGGGGTGCCGATCATCGTGAAGTTCGCGAAGACGTTCATGTTGTACAGCCCGTCGTCGCGGCCCGCGCTCTGCGCGTTGGCTCCGCTCGGCGCGACGCAGCCACCGCCGTTGCAACCGTCGATCTCGAAGCCCTGCGGATCGGTGGACACGGCGCCGGCGCCCGGACGCGGCGTGATGAAGGTGCTCTGCATGCCGATCATGAACTGATTGAGCCCGCGATATCCTTCCGAACCGTCGAAGTGATCGTCGCCCGACTCGTACGACACCAGATACTTGCCGTTCACCGAACCGCCGAACCATTCGAAATTGTCGTCGAGGCCGGCGAGGGCCTGCACATACTCCACCGTGGTGCCGCTGCCGACGGCCGCGAAGGTGAACGAGTTGAGCTCAGCGTCGGTCAGGGTGGCGTAGCCGGCAAACTCCACGCGCACGTAGCGCAACGTTCCACTGTTGTCCGTGTCCACCGTGCCGCCGGTGTAGATCGTACCGGCCTGGTTGGCGCCGACGACTGAGCCGTTCGAGCCTTCGACGATGACGTTCCCCGTGCGATTCGCGCGGCCGTTGCCGACGATCACCAAGCCGCCCCAGTCACCCGGGGAGCGGTTGCCGGCGGTGCGCTGCGACGTGAAGACGACCGGCGCCGCTTCCGTGCCATTGGCGACGATACGCGCGCCACGGAGCACGAAGAGGGCAGAGCCGAGGGCCGTCGTGTCGCCGACAATCTTGGTGCCGGCGTTGATCGTGAGCGTCGCACCGCTGTTCACGTAAACGAAGCCGCGCAGCACGTAGTTCGTATCGGGGGTCAGCGTGCGGTTGGCCGCGATGGAACCGCTGAGCGTCACGGTCGGGTTGGCGGTGAGCGTGTAGGTCACCGTGGCCGTGGCCGTCGCGTTCGACGTCACGGTGGCCGGAGAGCCGGTGATCGCGGCGTTGTAGCGCACGTTGTTGGTCGTGACCTGAGCCGCGGCGACCGTGTACGTGCCGGGCGCGACACTGTACGTGGCCGAGGCCGTCGGCGACTGCGAGTATGAGCTGGGGCCGGTGACCGTCACGGCGGCATTGACGCCGGCGGGCAAGCCCGACACGGTAACGTTGAGCGTGCCGTTTGCCGGCGTCACGGGTCCAGCCGGCTCATCACTGCCGCACGCGGACAACGCGAGCAGGCTGAATGACGTTAGGGCGAGGGCGCGGAAGCGCGTGAACGTCGTCATCTGGAGTCCTTGAAGTGGTAGGTGGAGCGTCGGAGACGAGCGATGAATCTTTTTGAAGTAACGCGATACTCGGTGTCGGATGCGTCATGGCCCGGTCACGGATGTGTCACCGTGCCGGGCCATGTGTGATTGGTGTCGAGAACTTCATCTCGACGGAAGGGTGCTTACTGCTTCCAGGAGAAGCCGACGGAGAACGTACGTCCGGCGTTGTAGCCTTCCCGCTCGAGGTTGCCCTGCATGAATCGGTAGCGGGCATCGAGCAGATTGCGCGCGTCGACGCGCGCCGAGAGGCTGCCGAGCACCGGGAAGCGGAGCGACAGGTCGACCATGTGCCGCGGCTTCTCGACGATGTTCGGCAGAGGTACCACACCCGCCGCCTGAATGCGCTCGCCCACCACGTTGTACAAAATCGTGGCGTTCGTGCTGCCCGACAGCGACGAATACGTCATGCCGGCGTTCACCACATACGGGGCCTGACCCACCAAGCGACGCGTGCGGTCGGTGACCGTGAGGCCGCCCAGGGTGTCGAGATCGACGGAGGAACTCATCAGCGTGACGTTGCTGAAGCCGGTGAGCGGTTCTGCCCAGCCACCGAGGAATCCGAGCTGCTTGCGCAGTTCGAGCTCCACGCCGGCGTTCACGGCACTCAGCGCGTTCTGGAAGCGCGCCTGATACGCGCCTGAGGTGGCCTGTTCGATGCGCTCGATCGGGCTGTCGAAGCGCTTGGCGAACACGCCGATGCTGAGCACTTCGCCGGGATTCGGGAACGCTTCCCAGCGCAGGTCCACGTTGTCGATCAGCGAGCGGCGGAGCTGATCGTTACCGGTGACGCTGACGCCGCCAAGGACATCGCGGAACGTGACCGGCGCCAGCTCGCGATACTCGGGGCGGGC
>JBBARJ010000150.1:0-8260 GCA_040399825.1 Gemmatimonas sp. | reverse complement strand
GCTGCTGTGCGATCTGCTCGCCCACGAGTCCGGTGGCAAAGAAGATCGAGCCCAGCATGAGGCAGGTCTGAATGACGGTCCAAGCCCAGCGCTGTCCTTCGCCGGTGATCGCGAGCCAGACGAGCGCGCCGAGTCCGGACAGTACCCCGACGCCGAAGAGCGCCACCCCGAGCATACCGAACGCCAGCAGCGGCTTCTGTCCGAACTTGAGTTCGAACCACACGGCGAGCATGTCGAGCACGCCGATGGGAATACGCGAGAAGCCGAATTTTGAACGACCGGAGTGCCGAGCGTAGAGTGGCACAGGCACTTCCGTGACCGTGAAGCCCTGCGCCGCCGCCATCACAATCATGTACCGATGAAAATCCGGTCGCATCGGGAGCGCCGCCATGATCTCCCGGCGATAGGCCTTCACGTTGTTCAGATCGCGCACGGGCACATGAAAGAGCGTACGACTGAGCTTGTTATAGATGCCCGACACGAATGCCTTCTCGTACATGCCCTGTTTGTACCCCGTGACCATGTCTGACTCACCAGCCAGAATCGGGTTGACCAGCCGCGGGATGTCCTCGGGCTTGAATTGCAGGTCGGCGGGATAGAAGACCAGCACGCGCCCGTGCGAATGGAGATATCCGGTGCGCAGCGCTTCGGCGATGCCGCGTTGCGCGCGGTGGCGCACCGGTCGCAGGAACGGATACCGCGCACGGAGTTCCTGCAGCAGCGCCCAGCTTCCGTCGGTCGAGCCATCGTCGACGACGACGACTTCGTAGCGGGGCGACGCGTTCCTAAACGTTGCCTCGCACAGTTCGAGGAATAAGGCGAGGTTGCCCGCCTCGTCTTTCGCAGGAACGAGGACGCTGACGTCTACATCGTGCGTAGACATCGAACGGGAGACACGCCGGAGCGGACGAGCAGAGACGGCCATTCGGAGAGGAGTGAGATCGCGTTCAGTCGCGCGCCTGGGTCAGACGCGCTTTCGCATACGGGCGGGCAGCACACCGAGTTGTTCGCGGTACTTGGCGACCGTACGACGCGCAATCTGCACGCCGGTCTGCTGCAGGATCTCGACGATCGCTTGATCGGTGAGAGGATTCTTGGTGTCTTCCCCTGACACCAACTTCTGGATCTGATCCTTGATACCGCGCGCAGACACGTCGTCGCCATCGCTGGTGGCGAGTCCCGACGAGAAGAAGAACTTGAGCGGCAGCACGCCGCGCGGCGTTTGCACGAACTTTTCGTTGGTGACGCGACTGACGGTGGACTCGTGCATCCCCACGGCTTCGGCCACTTCACGAAGCGTGAGCGGACGCAGCGCCTGAACACCGCGTTCGAAAAAGTCCCGCTGTCGATCGACGATATAGTGCATGACCTTCAGCATTGTCTGGCGACGCTGTTCGATGGCCTGAATCATCCAGTGCGCCGAATTCAGCTTGCTGGCGATGAAGTCCTTACTCTCGCTATCGAACTTCTTCTTGTCGCGCGCGATCTCCTGATACGCTCGTGACAATTTGAGTCGGGGCAGATTCCCGTCGTTCAGGAAGATGTGATACGCCTGATCGATCTTGTCGACAACGAGATCGGGAATGATGTAGTTATCCCCACCCGCGCCGTAGCGAAGGCCTGGCTTCGGATCAAGCTTGGCGATTTCATCCGCCGCGCTCTGCACGTCCTGCGGGCTGATCCCGAATCGCTTCGACAGCTCACTCCATCGGTGCGAAATGAGCTCTTCGAAGGATTCTTCGACGAGCCGATATGCCAACGACTCCCGTTGTCCGGCAGCGCGCAACTGCAGCAGCAGGCATTCGCGAAGATTGCGTGCGCCGACGCCAGGGGGATCGAGCTCCTGAATGATCGCGAGCATGGCCTGCATCTCGGCGTCGCTGAACGGCGACACCTCGGCGTCGCGCTCCTCTGCTTCGGCGGCAAGCCACTCGTTCAAACCACGCTGGATTTCCTCGAGCGGACACGAGAGGTAGCCGTCGTCCGAAATGTTGCCGGCGAATTCGTCCGCGAGAATCGCTTCGCGAGGCGACATCTCGATCAACGATAACTGCTCGGTGAGATGGTCGGACAGATGCTTGGTGTCGACCGTGACCGGCTCGTACCACTCGCGCTGCTCGTGCTCTTCCCGCTGACCGCCGGTCTCGAAACCATCGAGTAGCACCGCTTCCCAGTCGACGTCGTCGTCGCCGGTCTTCTCCGGCTCGGCTTCGACCGCCGTCTCCGGCTCGGTAAGATCCTGCGCTTCCGGCACTTCATCCGCATCGGCGGATTCGTCGTCCTCGTCTTCGGGTTCGACCAAATCGAGGAACGGATTGGTGAGCAGTTCCTGCTTGAGATGCTGTTGGAGGTCGAGCAACGGCATGTACAGCAAATCCATCGCCTGATACAGGCGCGGATTGACTTTCAGCTCCTGTCGGAGTCCGGTACTCTGTTGGAGACCTGGCCTCATGACGTCACGACCTCTTCATCAGCTTCAGCGAAGCGAGCACGGAGACGCGCAGTGAGCGTCGGCCCCAAGTAGATCTCGGCAACGGTATCGTCAAACACCAGTTCGCGTACGGTGCCAGACACTTTTACTTGCCCATCGAACATGATGTACGCGCGATCCACAATATCCAGCGTCTGCTCGACATTGTGATCGCTGATGAGTACGCCGATACCCCGGTGGCGCAGTCCCGCCACGATGGTCTGGATGTCGTGTACCGCGATTGGATCGACCCCGGCGAACGGCTCATCGAGCATCATGAACTTCGGCTGCGTCACCAAGGCGCGCGTGATCTCGAGCCGACGGCGTTCGCCACCCGAAAGCTGGAAGGCCCGACTGCTGCGCAGGTGCTTGATACTCAGTTCATCCAGCAGCATCTCGAGGCGTTCTTTCCGCTCGGCCGCCGACAGCGGGAGCGTTTCAAGAATCGCCAGAATGTTCTGCTCAACGGTCAGCTTCCGAAAGATGGAAGGCTCCTGCGACAGGTAGCCGATCCCCTGGCGTGCACGTTGATACATCGGCATGCCGGTAATGTCCCGTCCATCGAGCTTGATGCGGCCCGACTGCGGCTCGATGAGGCCGACAAGCATGTAGAACGTGGTTGTTTTGCCCGCGCCATTCGGGCCGAGCAATCCAACGATTTCGCCTTGCGCCACGTTCAACGCGACATCATTGACGACCCGACGGCCACGGTAGGCCTTCACCAGCCCCTCGGCGCTCAGTACCGAGTCGCCGGTCGCCGGAAGGCTGGCGGTCGGCGTGGGCGTGCGTTCGACACGAGGGGACTCGCCGGTCGCTCTCAGTTGACGGGCCAGATCGGCACGATGTGCGTGGAGAATCGTCCAGAGCGCCGGTGCGATGTGCACCGTCGCCTCCGGCAACGACAGTCCATGTGCGGGAATCTCGACCACCCCACTCGCCGCAAGTCGCGGCAGGATCGCCGACGCCAGATGTGTGCGCACTTCGTCCATCGGGAGCGGCGTTCCGTCGGTATGCCGCTCGATGTACCGGTTGGCGATCGCATGGAGCGCGGCCGAGCCGTGGGCGTCCGCCGCTTCGATGACCGCGCCAAGGGCCAGCGCCATCGACCGATCGCCGTCAACGACGCGATCGACCAGCGCGCGAGTCTCTTCGAGCGAATGCGGCGTGGGCGAAGCGGAATCGGTCATGTCGGTCGGCGAGATAGAGTGACGACGGCGGCGGCCAGCGGAGCGAACATCGGCGCCGGAGGGTCCGGCAGCGGGGCAACGGGGGCAAGCGGTGGCTTCTTGGCGGGCGCCTTCCGAACGGTCGTGTCAGATAGACTGTCTGGGGCCGGTTCGAGATACAGTCCGGATGCCGAGGAATCTACTCGAACATCCCGAACGGAGCCCGTGTCGAACTGGACAGAGATGCGTTGCCCCCGCACGTAGTTCAGCGCGGGCGGTGCGGTCGGTCCCTTCTTCGAGGCGATATGAAAGAGCGAACTGGCATTTCCAAAGGCGCGAATCTCCTTGATTCGCGTCTGCTTGCTCGTGTCCGTCGGCACCTGCGTGGTATCGAAGTAGGCGAAAAGACTGTCACCGCGCAGCATGTCGCGATCGCTCGATTTGATCTGAAGAGTGTCCGGAAAGCCTTTCGCCACCGCCCCGCCGATCGCGCGGACTTCCCTCGGACGTTGGTCGGTGAGTACGATACGAATCGAGTCCGCCTCGACATCCTGCTGTGGTGTCTTCGCACGCGCGCGGCCTGCTCCGAAGGCGTACGCTTCGTCGATCTTCTGCTCCTTAAGCCGCAGATCGATGCGTTCCGCGCTTATGACCAAATCCTTGTTCGTTGCCGTCGCACTATGTAGCGCGAAGACCCGATTGAGTTTCTTGTCGGTCGTGAACAGGTCGATGGTGTCGCCGTTCAGCGTAAACGCTTGGGACGTATCGAGACTGCGAATGCGCGCCGCACGCACCAGCCGCGCCAGTTGTGTCAGCTTGTTATACGCCAGCGAATCAGAACGCCCCGTGATCTTCTCGCGGGTAATGATGACATCACCCCAGCCGAGCACGAGCGTGTCGCCAACATCTTCAAACCGATCGGCGATGACGATCGTGGGTTGCCCTGGCTTGCCGGTGCTGTCCTTCTCGATGAGTTGGGCGGTGGGCCGGTTCGGCGCGACCAGTCTTGCGGCCGGACGACCGGGCATCACCCGGTAGTATTCGATGTTCGGCCCGCGGAACGTGCTTCCCGTGGCGAGTTGGGTGGCGACGACGCCGCCGTCGGCGAAGAGGCGGCCTTCCCTCGTGAAGTACGTCGCGTGAGCCGCCAGAATCCGCAGCTTATTCGGCTCCTCATACACGACGTTGCCGTACATGTTGACGATGCCGGCGGCCTCGTACTGCTCCGCACTGTCGGCACTGATTCGGGTATTCTCGCCTTGGCAACGCCCGACGAACCCGCCACCGATAAAGGTGTTCGCCGTGCTGTCGGGAAGCCGCGAATAAATGAGGCGGGTCTCCGGAGGACTATCGGCGAAATCCAAGACGCAATTTCGCGTCGTGGCGGAAGACGCAGGCTTCTTAGCTGGGCGCTTCTTTGCGGCCGCCACGCTGTCTCGACGCGCCGTTTCACGAGCGACGCTGTCGCGCGGCGCGGCGCTGTCCGTTCCTGCCGCCGTCGCCTCTCTCACGAGCGAGTCGGACCGCACCGAATCGGCGCGCAGTGAATCCGGCCGCGACTCGGGTCGTCGCGCACTGTCGGTCGCCGCCACCGTCGTGACGGGTGCGACCGACGTCGCGCTCCGGCGCGCGCCGCGGCAGCCCGCGAAGAACGCCAGCACCGACACTGCACCGAGCAGAGCGAACGCGCGAAGGCGCGAGCGACGAGGAGTCACAAGTTACTTGGTGGGAATCTTGACGGGCGCAAGGCCCTTGCAGTTGCGGATACAGCGGAACTTCGTGAGCTGTGGATCCGATTCGAATCCAAGGCCCGTAAAGGTGCGTGACGGCTCGTTCAGGACGAACGCACTGTCCGTGAAGATTTGGTTGCGGACCTGATCGTAGACGAGTTGGGCGGACGACAGTCGCTTTCCGTCATCTCGAATGACGACCACGTCACCACGCGCGTCAAGACGCGAGAGCCGAGAGTTGTAGGTGCCCGCCTTGGCGGTGAGCACACCATCCTTCAGCCCGACCGTCGTATAGAACGTGACGTTCACCCGACGCAGCTCCATCCGGGTGCCCTCATCGTACGTCAAGACGGTGTCCGCCAGCAGCACCCCCTTGGACACGCCCTGATCAGTGAGGAAGATACGACCGCCGAAGATGATCTGATCGGCCGAATCTGGGATCACCGCTTTGGTGGCCTTCGCCTTGACTTGCGTCTTGCCTTTCGCGGTCGGACAGGCCGCCGCGGTCAAGGCCAGGAAGGCAACTACCGGGATTGAAACGAAGCGCCAGTTCATACCGCGCCCGCGCGCATCAGGTCGTGGAGATGCACGATTCCGACGAGATGGTCCTGCGTATTCAGCACTGGCATCGCCATGATGCCATGCGTTTCCATACGGTGCACAACGGCACTCCCCAGTTCATGATCGTGCGCCATCCGTGGCGCGGTGGTCATCACCGACGCTACCGGAACGGACAGGACGTCAGCATGGCGCTCCAGCAAACGCGTCAAGTCGCCAGCGGTGACGACCCCCAACACGCGGGCATGTTCCACGACTACGGCGATTCCTCGCCGCTCGGCCAGCAGAACAATGGCCTCGCGCATCGTCGCGGCATCGTCGAGCACCGGCAGATTCGCCGACACCATGACGTCACTCACCCGAGTGAGCAACCGTCGGCCGAGTGATCCACCCGGATGAAACCGGGCGAAATCCTCCGCGCGGAATCCCTTCTCCTCCATCAGCGCTACAGCCAAGGCATCCCCGAGCGCCATCGTCACGGTGGTGCTGGTGGTCGGCGCGAGATCATGCGGGCACGCTTCCTCACGCACGCCCAGGTCCAGCGTCACATCGGCGTGTCTGGACAGGCGCGACGAACGGTCGGCGGTCATCGCGATCAGGCGGACCCCCAACCGCGACAGGGCATCGATCAACCCGAGCAGTTCCTGACTCTCACCACTCTTCGAAATCAGAATGGCAACGTCATCTGCGCCGACAATGCCAAGGTCGCCGTGCACGCCTTCCACCGGGTGCAAGAACATCGCCGGGGTTCCGGTCGACGTGAACGTCGCGGCCATCTTTCGGCCGACGAGCCCGGATTTTCCGACACCAGCGATGATCACCCGTCCACGGCAGCTGGCCAGCAACTGCACGGCACGCGCGAAGTCTTCGCCCAGCGCGCGCTCAACATCGGCCAGTGCGGCCGCTTCGAGATTCAAGACGCGGCGACCGCGCTCGATGATCAGTTCAGCCGTCATGCGTGCGCGTCCTCACGCGGGTCCTGAGCCGTGGTCGCCGGAACATCACGACTGGCTACGTAGCGCTCCACCGCATCGATCCACTCGCCACGCGCGAGCAAGAGCGCCTCGGCGAACTCACGCACCGCCCCATGCCCACCGTGTGCGTTCAGCTGCAGATGCGCAGCACGACGAACCTCGGCGACTGCATTGCCCACCGCGACGGGCAGTCCGACTCTGCGGAGCACCGCGAGATCAGGAAGATCGTCGCCGACGAACGCGACTTCATCGAGCGTGCAGCCGAAGTCGTTCGCGATCTTCGTCAGTGCCATGAGCTTCCGGGCTTCCGGATCCTGAACGACGGCATCGACGCGAAGTTCACGCGCTCGCTGCGCGACACTGTCCGACACACGACCCGTGATGATCACGACCCTGAGGCCGCAGTCAAGGAGTAATTGAATGCCAAGGCCATCCTGAATATTGTAGCGCTTGAGCTCGAACGGTACGTCGGCGCCGTCAGACTTCGCCGAGCCGAGGTACACACCGCCGTCCGTCAGAACGCCGTCCACGTCGAGACCGACCACGCGGATTCGCCCGGCGACTGTCGGCTCGATGCGCGGCGCATCGATGACGAGCGGCGGGAGCACATCGATGAGGGCTGGAGAAGCCGCTTCCATCACGAACGCACGCGATCCCAGATGTCGACCACGCGCGCCATGAGGTCCCTCATCTGATCAAGCCGGAGCATGTTCGGTCCGTCGCTCGGCGCGTGGTCTGGATCGGGATGCGTTTCGATGAACAGGCCCTGTGCGCCAGCGGCGATCGCAGCCAGCGTGAGGGGCGGGATGAATTCGCGCGCGCCGCCGCTGGTACCGCCCGCACCTTGACCAGGGCGCTGCACGCTGTGCGTCGCGTCGAAGATCACCGGGACATCGCAGGATTCACGCATGCGTGCAAAGCTGCGCATGTCCACCACCAGGTCCCCGTAGCCGAAAAACGTGCCGCGCTCGGTGACAGCCAGCGCGCCCACATCTACCGCGGCGTGCGTCGCTCCAGCTTCCACCTTTCGAACGGCCCCGCGCATGCCTTCGGGATGCATCCACTGCCCCTTCTTCACGTTCACCGCTTTCCCCGTCGCGCCGGCCGCAAGCAGCAAGTCAGTCTGACGGCACAGGAACGCCGGAATCTGCAAGACGTCCACAACCTCCGCGGCGATCGCACACTGCGAGGCTTCGTGCACGTCGGTGAGAATCGGCAGTCCGGTTGCAGCCCGGACGCGCTCAAGTGCGGCCAGTCCCTCCTCGAGCCCCGGTCCGCGCACGCCGTCGACATTCGAGCGATTCGCCTTGTCGAAACTGGCCTTGAAAATGATGCCGCCAGGGACGTGCTCGGCCATTCGCG
>JBBARJ010000149.1:0-8363 GCA_040399825.1 Gemmatimonas sp. | reverse complement strand
CTCCCAGCCCACCACGGTGTTCGACGCGAACGCTGGCGGGCCGGTCGACGCGTCCTACAAGCTCGGTGCCGGCGACCAGCTGGTACTCATTCTCAGCGGTGATGTCGAAGCGGCCTACACGCTCGACATCACGCGCGAAGGCTTCGTGGTGATTCCGGTCGTCGGTACGGTGCCGGTGGCGAATCTCACTCTAGGCGATCTCGATGTCCTGCTGCGCTCGCGGCTTCAGCGCGTGTACTCGGGCATCGGAAGCAGCACGCGCTTCTCCGTGAGTGTGGCGCGCTTGCGCAGCAATCAAGTGTTTGTGGTGGGCGACGTGCAGCAGCCTGGTAGCTATCGCATCTCGAGTGCCGGCACCGCGCTCACCGCGCTCTACGCGGCGGGCGGTCCAAGCGAACGCGGCTCGCTCCGGCAGGTGGAGATTCGGCGCCGTGGCAAGCCGACGCAGCGATTCGATGTGTACGAATATCTGCTGCGCGGCGACGCCAGTGGAGACGTCCGGCTCGAGAACGGTGATGTGCTATTCGTGCCCACGCATGGGGCCCGCGTTCGCGTGAGCGGCGGCGTGCTGCGACCAGCCACCTACGAATTGCGCCAGAACGAATCCCTTGATGATCTGGTCGCCAGCGCTGGCGGTTTCACCGACGATGCGTCGCGTCGTCGGATCCGCATTCAGCGCATCGTGCCGCCATCACAGCGCACGGCCGAGGGCAGCGATCGGATCGTCCTCGACGTGAGTTTGCCGGACGCTGCCAAAGGCGTGGCGGCGGTGCGTATCCCGATCGAAGCCGGCGACGTGGTGGAAGTGCCGCGTGTGTCGAACCGCGTGCGTGGTCGCATTACCATCACCGGCAACGTGTGGCAGCCCGGCACCCAGGGCATCGAAAAGGCCACGACGCTGAACGACGCCATCCGTCAGGCTGGCGGGCTCAAGTCCGATACCTACCTCGGCCGTGTGATCATCTCGCGACTGCGCGCCGATTCCACGCGCGAGCAGATCCGCGCTACGCTGCGCACTGACGGCACGACAACCACGCCGATGTCGCTGCAGGAAGACGATGAGATCTCGGTGTTCTCGCTGACCGAGTTCCGGGCGCCGACGTACGTCGCCCTGAGCGGCGCGGTGCGTGGGCCCGGGCAGTATCCGTATCGCGAGGGCATGACGATGCGTGATCTGGTGTTGCAGGCCGGCGGCTTCTTACCGAGTGCGTCGCTGAAAGAGGCGGAGATCGCCCGATTGCCGGAGACGCGCGTGCCGGGGCAGCTGGCGATCACGTTTCGTGTCCCGCTCGATTCGTCGTATGTCCTCGACTCGCCGGCGGCCGCCTCGCCCGGCGCGGACACGCGCCTGTCGCCCTACGACAACGTCTTGGTGCTGCGTCAGCCGGACTGGCAACTGCAGTCGACGGTGACCCTCACCGGCGAAGTCCAGTTTCCGGGCACCTATGCCCTGACCTCGAAGACCGAGCGGCTCTCGGATGTGATTGCCCGCGCCGGTGGACTCACACCGTCGGCCTATTCCGCCGGCGTCGCCTTCTATCGCGCGCAGAATGCGGTGGGTCGGGTGGGGGTGGATCTGCCCGGTGTGCTGCAGAACCCGAAGGACCGTGACAATCTGCTGCTGCTGGACGGTGACTCGGTGCACGTGCCGCGCTACAACGCGCTGGTCTCGGTGTCGGGCGCCGTGAATTCGGCGGTGGCACTCCCGTATGAGCCTGGGGCATCGCTGTCGTCCTACATCCGCGCTGCCGGTGGTGCGACACGCAACGCCGATGAGAAACGCGCCTACGTCGTGCAGGCAAACGGCAAGGTGGAAACGAACCACCGGTACTTCGGCCTCATCGCCACGCAGCCGAAGCCTCGGCCGGGCAGTCAGATCATCGTGCCGTCCCGTGATCCGTCCGACAAGCGCGACATCATGCAATTCCTCGGAACCATGACGCAGGTGGTCGGCAGCTTGGTGACGCTTGCGGTGGTCCTGAGCCGTACCAACTGACACGGCAGCCGACATGATCGCATCGGTACGACCTGTCGGCTCAAGGCTGGGAACGCGTCTCCCGATACTTACTCGGGTATGCGCGTGGAGTGAGTGGGCGCAGCACGGCCCGAGACGGGGCCGTTCCGGGCTCCTGAAGAAGTCGCGATGCATCGACGCAGTATTCACCGCCGGCCGTACCCTATGATGACGCCCAGTTCCACGTCTGCGACGCCGGCGCAAGTGCCGGCGGTCGGATCGCCCACCGAGTTCCGTAAGACACCGTGGCTGACGCACAGTCAATTGTTCGTCCTCGATGTCACGCTGCTGACCTTCGTCTGGGGCCTTGCCTGGACGCTGCGCTTTGAAGGATTGGAGTGGCTCACCTCGAGCTGGCGTGAGGCGGCGAGCTATCACCTGCTGCTGGCCGTACCCATGTGGATCGGCATCATGGCGGCATTCCGCCTGTATCGCCGCGCGTGGAGCATGGCGTCGATCGAGGAACTCAAGGCGATGATGGCGGCGGTGTTCGTGGCGGCGATCGCCAACGTGACCCTCGGTGTCTTCCTGCTGCCGGTGCTCGGGCTGTCGCTTACGCGCTTGCCACTCTCCGTGATTTCGTCACATACGATGTGGAGCATTGTCGCGCTTACGCTGCCACGTCTGTTGGCGCGCGTGTGGATCGTGCACCGCCGTCAGCGTCGTGATCACACAGCCCAGGTGCCCGTGCTCATTCTGGGCGCTGGCGCCTCCGGACGACTCACGGCGCGAGAAATGCTCGAGCATCCGGCCATGGGCCTTCACCCGATCGGCTATCTCGACGACGACGCCTCGAAATGTCACCTGCATGTGGGTGGACTCCGCGTCCTCGGTCCGGTCAGCGAGCTCGAAGAGCGGATTCGTGCGCACGGGGTACGCCACGTCATCGTCACGATGTCGAGTGCACCGGGCGCGAAGATTCGCGAGATCGTGCGCATCTGCACGGCGGCAGGCGTCGAGACGCGCACGATGCCGCAGATCGGTGAGATCCTCTCTGGTCGGATCGGTGTGAATCAGCTGCGTCCGGTGGAGATTCAAGACTTGCTGCGCCGCGCCCCGGTACAGACGGACCTCGGTTCGGTGCGGCGCATCGTGGAAGGACAGACGGTGCTCGTGACGGGTGCCGGTGGCTCGATCGGCAGCGAGTTATGTCGCCAGATCGCGCGCAACGCGCCGGCGCATCTGTTGCTGCTGGGCCACGGTGAGAATTCGATCTTCGACATCCAGCAGGAGCTGCGCTCGCATTTCCCGATGGTGCCGCTCACGTGCCTCATCGCCGACATCCGCGATGAGACGCGCCTCGACGCCATCTTCGGCCAGTACCGCCCCAATACCGTCTTCCACGCGGCGGCCCATAAGCACGTGCCGCTGATGGAAGAGAACCTGGCCGAAGCGATCACGAACAACGTGCAGGGCACGCGGACGCTGATCGATGCCGCCGTGCGTCACGACACGCCGCAGTTTGTGCTCATCTCAAGCGACAAGGCGGTCAATCCGTCCAGCATCATGGGGGCCACCAAGCGGATCGCCGAGCTCCTGGTGCAGCGCGCCGCCGTCTCGACGGGCCGGAATTACGTCAGCGTGCGCTTCGGCAATGTGCTCGGCAGCCGCGGCAGCGTGGTGCCGACCTTCCTGCGGCAGATCCGTGCCGGTGGGCCGATCACGATCACGCATCCGGATATGCAGCGCTACTTCATGACGATCCCCGAGGCGGTGCAGTTGGTGCTGCAGGCGGCGGTGCTCGGCCAAGGCGGCGAAGTGTTCGTGCTCGACATGGGTGAGCCGATCAAGATCGTCGATCTTGCATCGGATTTGATCCGGCTGTCTGGACTGCGCGTGGGTGATGATGTCGAGATTCATTTCACGGGACTACGGCCGGGCGAGAAGCTGTTTGAAGAACTCTCGCGCGACGATGAAAGTCTGCAGCCGACGTCGCACCACACGATTCTGTGTTCGCGCCTTGGCATTCCGCCGGCGGGCGTGCACGCGAATGTCGACGCGCTTGTGCAGTCGGCCATGCGCCGTGATGATGACACCGTGCTGCGGCAGCGCATCGCGGAGTTAGTGCCGGAGTACATCGCGCTCGGAACCACCCACCCGGTACCGCGCGAACTCACACTGGTGGCGTGATGCACAACGCCCCACGACGCGAAGGCGTCGTGGGGCGTTGTGCGAACGTCGGTCGCGGTGCTTAGAACGCGGCGAGGTCGAGGTACGCCTTCCGGAAGGTTTCGACCTGCGGCAGCGTCGCATCTTCTAGTGACGGTGCATATCCCACGAAGGCATCGGCACTGCCGATGCGCTTCACCGGCGCATCAAGCCAGGCGAAGCACTCGTCCGCAATCTTGGCGGCGATCTCTGCGCCGTAGCCCCACGAGAGTGAATCCTCGGTGGCGACGATCACGCGGCTGGTCTTCTTGACGCTGTTGAGCACCGTTTCCTCGTCCCACGGCGAGAGCGTGCGCAGGTCGATGACCTCCACGCTCGGTCCGCCTTCCTCGGCGACCTGATTGGCGGCCACGAGGGCGCGATGCACGGTGGCGCCGTACGTCACGAGCGTGACGTCGGTGCCCTCGCGCAGCACGCTCGCCTTGCCGAACGGAATCATGAAATTCGGGCCTGGGTAACGGCCCTTGTTGTACGTCTGGCGATACAGGTGCTTGTGCTCGAGGAACAGCACCGGGTCTTCGCTGCGAATGGCGGTGCGGAGCAGGCCATTCGCGTCGAGCGCGTTGCTGGGGCACACCACGCGCAGGCCGGGGTTGTGCGTGAACAGCGAGGCCCCCGTCTGCGAGTGATACACGCCGCCACGGATGTAGCCGCCGTACGTGGTGCGAATGACCACCGGCGCGGTGAAGGCGTTGTTGGAGCGCCAGCGCATGGTGGCGAGTTCGTCGCGGATCTGCATGAACGCCGGCCAGATGTAGTCGAAGAACTGAATTTCGACCACCGGCTTGTAGCCGCGGTGCGCCAGTCCGATGGCACGTCCGATGATGTTTGCTTCGGCCAGCGGCGAGTTGTACACCCGGCCACCGCCGAACTTCGCCTGCAGGCCGTATGTCACCTTGAAGACGCCGCCCTTGCCCTTGACTTTGCCGAGGTGCTCTTCGCGCGACAGGTCGGCCACATCTTCGCCGAACACCAGAATCCGTTCGTCACGCGCCATCTCATCGCGCATGCAGGCGTTCAGCAGATCGACCATGGTAGTTGGCTCGCCCGTGAACTGCGGATCGTCTTCGGTATCGAATTGTTCGGCCGTGGGATCGACGTCCGGCGAGTACACGCCGAACAGCACCGTGTCGGCGCCAGGCTGCGGCTGTGCGAGCGCATCGTCGGTCGCCACGAGAATTTCGGCGTCGGCCGCGTCGCGCAGCGCCTGGAGTTCGTCTTCGGTGGCGAGCCCCTCGGCGAGCAGGTACAGCGGGAACGTGGTGAGCGGATCACGCACGACGTCGGCATCACGCTCGTCTTTGGGACGATAGAGGACTTCGTCGTCGGAGAGCGAGTGCGAGTACGGGCGGATCACCTTGGCATGCACGAAGGCCGGTCCCTTCCGCTCACGGGCGTAGGTCACGGCGCGATCGAGCGCCGCGTACGAGGCCAGGAAATCGCAGCCGTCCACCTCTTCGATGTAGAGCCCCGGGAACGAGGCGACCAGCTTGGAGATCGAGCCGCCGGCCGTGTTCACTTCCACCGGCACCGAGATCGCGTAGCCGTTGTCTTCCACGAGATAGACCACCGGCAGCTTGAGATTGCACGCCGTATTCAGCGACTCCCAGAACTCGCCTTCGCTGGTGGTGCCGTCGCCGGTGGTCACGAGCGTCACCTCGTCGCCGGGGAACCCGTCGCGGAGCTGGCCCTGCGAGGCGCGCAGCGTCGACTCGGCGTTCCCGACGGCCTGCAGGAACTGCGTTCCCGTGGGCGACGACACCGACACGATGTTGAGGTCTTTATGGCCCCAGTGGCTCGGCATCTGCCGACCGCCGGAGTTCGGATCGACCGCGGCGCCGACGGCGCTATACAGCATTTCGGCGGGCGTCATGCCAAGCTGCAGGCAGAGTGCCCGGTCGCGATAATACAAGTAGAACCAGTCGTAGGACGGACGCAGCAACAGGCCCGCCGCCGCGAGCACGGCTTCATGGCCGGCGCCCGAGATCTGAAAGAAGATCTTGTTCTGGCGCTTGAGCTGAATCTCTTTGTCGTCTAACCGGCGCGACGTGTACATCACGCGGTAGGCGTTCACCATCTGCTCACGGGTGAGCGCGGGCTCGGTGGCAGCTCCCTTGCGGGGGCGGCTCGGGCGGGTCGAAGTGGCCATCGAAGTGATCTGGAGGGCTGGAGACAGATTGCTCCTAAACGTAGCGCCTGCGCGAGCAGATGAGACATTCTGCGGCCGGGTTCAGGCGGTGCTTGCCTGACGTCGCCTTTTGCGGCAGGTTCAAAACGCGGTCTCTCCCCTCTGGTGAAATCCTATGCATGCACCCACTGCTTCAATGACGCCGTCCGGCGGCCACTGCATCTTCTGCGATCTGATTCGTGGCGCCGCCGAAGTCTCGATCTGCTACGAGGATTCGGTCGCGATCGCCTTCCTCGATATTCAACCGGTCAACCCCGGTCACGTGCTGGTCGTCCCGCGTGAGCACTATGAAGTCCTGCAGGATATCCCAAAGGACGTCGGGGCCCACCTGTACATGGTGGCGGCGAAGCTGATCCCGCGGGTGCAAACGGCGTCGGGTGCGACCGACATGAACATCGTCGTGAACTCGGGCGCGGCCGCCGGCCAGAACGTGATGCATTACCACATTCACCTGATCCCGCGCCGGGAAGGCGACGGGTTCGATGTGCCGCTGCCGTTCCCTGGCTCCCAGATGCCGAACCGGCAGCAGCTCGACGGCATGGCCGCTCGAATCGGCAGCATGCTGCGCGACCCGCTCACGAACAGCGGCATGAAGGGGTAAGCCGGGTACGGTGTAACGGTCCTGCTTTCGTCTTGACGGGAGCTGGACCGTGATCGTATCGTGGCCCCGTTAGACGGATTGTCGCAGCGTTTGCTGCAGCTTTGGTGTGCGTGTCCACCCAGTTTTCCTGGAGGATGATGCGTTCCACTCGC
Organism: Gemmatimonas sp.; assembly: GCA_040399825.1. Classification (GTDB taxonomy): domain Bacteria; phylum Gemmatimonadota; class Gemmatimonadetes; order Gemmatimonadales; family Gemmatimonadaceae; genus Gemmatimonas. Next base: position 1,239 of record JBBARJ010000149.1, on the reverse strand, counting down.
GGTAGTTCTTGCCCGTGCCCGGCAGCCCACCCGTCTTCACGCTCCCGGCCTTTCTCGCGCCGGCTCACTCGCACCGACCGTACTCATCGCCCCGTCGTGAGGCTCGCCGCCTCCGCCGGGGCGTCGTCACTTCGGCCACAAGTGGCGGCCCACGTGGCGGCAAAAAGGGCGATGCGTCGCACCGCGCTGCGCGACTGCGGCCAACGCTGTGTGTACTGCGCCGCGCGACTCGATCATCGTAATGCCACGCTCGATCACGTGGTGCCGGTGGCCCGCGGCGGCGAGCATGACCCGGGCAACCTGGTCACGGCCTGTGGTCCATGTAACCGGCTCAAGGGCGATATGCTCCCGTTCGACTTCTTCGCACGCCATCCGTGGGCGGGGGCCAATTTTGTTCGCTACGCGCGGTCGGTGCATCGCGCACTAAAACGTGGCGCACGCCGTGCGGTGAGTCTGGCCTTCGCGCGGGCGGATCTCATGGCGGCGTAGGTCACTCGCGTCAGAGGCGCGGGCAGGCGACCATTCGGTACGCGCCGTTTCCTGGCGGTCGCGCACGCAGCGCCCCCGTGACACTCTTTAGAAAGGACGCTCGATGACGGCTTCGTTGCACAACGGGAGTGAACACCGCGGGTATACCCCTCGCGTGGGTGTACTCGAGGAACAAGCGTGGCCGGCCATGCGTGACGGCGAATGGCCAGTGGCGCTGCTGCCGTTCGGCGCCACCGAACCGCACAATACGCATTTACCGTATGGCACGGACACCATCATGGGGCGTGAGGTGTCGGCTCGCGTCGCGGCGGCGTGCGCCGAACAGGGTGTTAATGTGGCGGCGTTGCCGGCGGTGCCGTTTGGCGTGAACACTACGCAGCTCGACCTGCGCTTTACCATCAACGTGATGCCGAGCACGCAGTTGGCCGTGTTGCGCGATGTGGTGAAGAGCCTCGAGCCGCACGGCGTGCGCGCCCTGGTGTTGTTGAATGCGCACGGTGGTAATGAGCTGCGGGCGCTGGTGCGTGAACTGCAGCCCGACACGCCGATCGTGCTGGCCATCGTGAACTGGTGGCAGGCTGGTGATCATGGGGTGTTCGAGAGTGCTGGTGATCACGCCGGCGAGCTCGAGACGGCGGCGATCATGCACGTGGCGCCGCACCTGGTCGTGCCCGACCGGAATGGGTGGGGTGATGGGCACGCCAAACCCAGTGTGTTCGACGGCGTGCGCAGCGGCTGGGCGTGGCTGCC
>JBBARJ010000148.1:0-8383 GCA_040399825.1 Gemmatimonas sp. | reverse complement strand
TCCTCCATCGCACTCCACGATTCATATATGACCGCCATGACTGTTCCGAGAGCACGCACGTGGCCCCTGGTGTTCGCGCTCCTCGGTGCCTGCGCCCAGAGGACGACACCCGCCACCGGCAGCAGCGCGGAACCCGCGCGCGAAGCCGCGCAGTTTCCGGTCGGATGGCGCCTTCCCTCGGGCGCGTCATCGACGTTCGCATCGCAAGCGATGGCGGTCAGCAACAGCCCGGAAGCAAGCGCCGCCGCGGCCGAGATCATGAAGGCCGGTGGCAATGCGGTCGATGCCGCCGTCGCCCTCGGCTTCGCCTTGGCCGTCACCTGGCCCGAAGCGGGCAACATCGGTGGTGGCGGGTACTCCATCGTCCACATGGCCGATGGACGCTCGGCCGCCATCGACTATCGCGAAGTCGCGCCGCTGGCCGCCACCCGCAACATGTACGTCGATGCGAACGGGAAGGTCACGGACCGTAGCATCGAAGGGCATCTCGCGAGCGGCGTCCCGGGCGCCGTGGCCGGTCTGAACCGGCTGCTCGAGCAGTTCGGCACCATGCCGCTGTCCCGTGTCATGCAGCCGGCTATCCGGCTCGCACGCGAGGGCTTCGTGATCGATACCGCGCTGGCGGGCTCGATGTCACGCGCCGCGACCACGGTGACGCGTAACAGCCCCGTCACGCCGTACTTCCCGAACGGCAAGGCGCTCCCCGCTGGTGCCCGGTTGGTACAGCCCGACCTCGCGCGCACCCTGCAGGCGATCGCCGACAACGGTGCGAAGGCGTTTTACGAGGGATGGATCGCCGACTCGCTGGTGGCCGAGCAGCAACGCGGGGGCGGCATTATCACGCGCGCTGACCTCAAGGCCTATACGCCGGTGTCACGGAACGCGATCGCGAGCACGTATCGCGGCTATCGCCTGCTGGCGATGCCGCCATCGTCGTCGGGTGGCGTCACGATGACAGAAGCGCTCAACATTCTCGAGCAGTACAGTACGGTGCCGGCGTACGGGAGCACGCGCTGGTTCCACCTCGTCGGCAGTGCGTTCCAGCGGGCGTTCATCGATCGCAACAGCAAGCTCGGCGACCCGGCCTTCGTGAAAGTGCCGATGGAGCAACTCACGAGCAAAGCCTACGCCAAGACGTTGGCCGCCACGATCGACGAGGCACGCGCCACGAGCACGAAGGCGCTCGAGCCCATGATGCAACAGCCGGTGCGCGAGCCGGAGCACACGACGCATTACGGGGTGGTCGATGCGCAGGGCAACGCCGTGTCCACCACGACCACGTTGAACAACTCGTGGGGATCGGCCGTGTGGGTGCGCGGCGCCGGCTTCATGCTGAACGACGAGATGGACGACTTCGCCGTGCAGCCAGGCACCGCCAATATGTACGGTCTGGTGCAAGGCGAAGCGAACGCCATTCAGCCCGGCAAGCGCATGCTCAGCGCGATGTCCCCGACGATCGTGCTCGACAAGTCGGGCCGCGTATTCCTGGTGGTCGGCGCCGCCGGCGGCCCCACGATCATCACGGGCACCACGCAGGTCATCCTGAATGTGATCGATCATCACATGTCACTCGCCGACGCCATGCGCGCGCCTCGCGTTCACCATCAGGCGCTGCCCGATTCGCTGACGTACGAGGACGGTGGCATCCAGCCCGCCGTGCTCGACTCGCTCACGAAGCTGGGCTACTCCATGCGCAAACTGCGCGCGCTCGTGAACATCAACGCGATCATGCGCGTGAAAGGGGGATGGGAAGGGACACCGGAGCCGAGACGGAGTGGGGGAGCGGTTGGGTACTGAACTGATGAACGGCGCGAAGAGTGAACGGCGCGAAGAGTGAGGGGCGCAAAGAGTGAACAGCGCGAAGAGTGAACGGCGCAAAGCGTAGTCCACCCTCAACGCTCCTTACCTTAGCGCCGTCGACTCTTGGCGCCGTTCACTCTTCGCGCCGTTCACTCTTGGCGCTCCTCGCGGTTCAGCTTACGGCGTCGCCACCGGTCGAACTGTCACCGGCGCGTCTAGCGTCACACTAATGCCAGCGCCTGCGTTGATACACGTGTCGAAGTTCGCCGTGGCCGCCGCCGCTGCCGTCCCCGCCGCGGCACCAGCCGCCGCACCGATCACCGTGCCTTTCGTGTTCTTGCCGAGGATCTGTCCGGCGATCGCGCCGATGATCGCGCCACCCGCGACCTTCTTCGCATCGGTGCCCTTCGACGCGCTGCGCACGCGTTCAGTCGACGCCGACTGCACGGTCGCTTCCAGCGGGTACGTGCGACCGCCGTACGTCACCGACACCAACTTCACCGTCAACGACGTCTGATCGTTCGCATTCTTCGCCGTCGAAGCGTCGACCACTTCAAACGTGCCCGTCGCGCGTTCCGGAATCACGACACCGTTCGTCGCCGGTACCGATTCCTCCAGCGAGGCCGTGAACTTCTCACCAGCGGTCGCCGTGTTGCTGCACACCTTGGTGTTCACGGCGAAACGGAATGACGTACCCGATGCCACGACGCCCGTCACGGCGACCGGCGCCGGGGTTGGGGCGGGCGTGGGGGACGGCATGGACGGCGTGGGAGCGGGCGGCGCCGGACGCGGCTTCGGTGCAGCTGGCTTCCGCACAGGCACAGGCACCGGTGCGGGCACCGGCGCGTCGGCGGCCGGAGCCGGCGGTGGCGTCACCGGCACGTCCTGAAGCGTCGGCTGCGCTGAGTCCGTCGCCATCGCCAGGTCGCGGCCCAGGGTGCTGTCGACGTTCAGCGACGCGTTGTCGGCGGCCTTGTCGCCGCACGCGGCCAGCGCGGCCAGCGCGAACGCCGATACGATCATCGTGGAACGTGACGGACGAATATATTGACGCATACAGAAACTCCTGTGAAAGGGACGCGGGATACGCCCGCGGGATCAAGTGAGGTCGGACGCGTCGCGGCGCGAGTTTCGGAGAACGATGAACGGAGATACACGCGGAATCGCGCCGATGCCATCAGGGCGCGCCCTACGGCGGCTGCTTCCCTACTACCACCCGTACCGGTGGCAAGTTGCACAGGGGCTGTCATCGGTGGTCGTCGCGGCACTTCTGGCCAGCGTCATTCCGTCCCTGTTGCAACGCGCAGTCGACGACCTCCGCTCCGGCGCGGAGGTCAGCGCCATCGTGCGCCTGAGTGGGGTGATGCTCATCACGGCCATTGCCAGCGGCGTACTGCGCTTCATCATGCGGTTGCTGTTGAATGGGATCAGTCGCCGTATCGAAACCGACCTCCGCCAGGACATCTTCGCCCGCCTCAGCATCCTCGATGCCAGTTGGTACGCCCGCTGGCGCACCGGGGATCTCATGGCGCGACTCACGAACGACCTCGGGGCCATCCGCATGGCCGCCGGGCCGGCGGTGATGTACCTGGTGAACACCATCTTCGGCGCGCTGTTCGCGATGGTCATGATGGTCCGCATCAGCCCGCTCCTTACGGCCGTGGCGCTCCTCCCCATGATCGGCCTACCGGTGCTCATGCTGCGCCTTGGCCGCCTGGTGCATGACCGCTTCGAAGCGGTGCAGTCACAGTTCAGTCAGCTCACCACCCGCGCCCAGGAAAACCTCTCTGGCGTGCGCGTTGTCCGGGCCTACCGGCAGGAGCGGGCCGAGACCGCGCGATTCGTCACACTCGGCGACACGTACCTCACCGCCAACATGCGGCTCGCCAAGCTGAACGGCATCATGAACCCAGGCTTCGTCCTGCTGGCTGGCCTGGGCAGTGCACTCACGATCGGCTTCGGTGGACGTTTGCTGATCCAAGGCCAGATCACCGTGGGCGGCTACGTCGCGTTCGGCATCTATCTCGCGCAACTCACCTGGCCGCTCATCGCCCTCGGCTGGACTACGAATCTGTTTCAGCGCGCCGCCGCCTCGATGAGCCGCGTGCTGGAACTACTCGACGCCGAGCCAGTGTCGGTGCAAGACACGGGCACCGCGCATCTCCCGGTCGCCGATGGCGGCATCGATACACCGCAGGGAGGACGCACGGTCGAGTTCAGACACGTGTCGTTCCGGTATCCGCGCCCCGTCATCGTCAGTGAAGACGGCGCCGCGCGCGACGCCAACTACGAACAGACGCCGAGCGGCTCGATACCGTCCGATTCGCGATGGATTCTGCGCGATCTCTCCTTCCGCATTCCCGCCGGCGGTACACTCGCCATCGTCGGGGCCACCGGCTCGGGGAAGAGCGCGCTCATGGATCTCCTGCCGCGGTTCTTCGATCCGCAGGAGGGACAGGTGCTCATGGACGGCGTCGACATCCGCGAACTACCGATTGGCGTGCTCCGCGCCGAGCTCGGCTACGTCCCCCAGGAAGCCCTGCTCTTCAGCGAGACGATGGGCGAGAACATCGGCTACGGGCTCGACGTACTTGATCACGAACGTCTTGAGCACGCCACCGATGTCGCACAGCTGCGTGACACCATCAACGAACTCCCCGACGGCTTCGACACGAGGCTCGGTGAGCGTGGCATCAACCTGTCCGGCGGGCAGAAGCAGCGAACGGCGCTGGCGCGCGCACTGGCCCGGTCGCCACGCGTCGTGTTGCTTGATGATGCGCTCTCCGCCGTGGATACGCAGACCGAGGCCGCCATCCTGCATGAGCTTCGCACCGCATTGCAGGGTCGCACGGCCTTGATCGCGTCGCATCGGGCCAGCGCCGTGCGCGATGCAGATCATATCCTCGTCCTCGACAACGGCCGCATCGTCGAGCAGGGCACGCATGAGGAGCTCGTCCGCCTCGGGACACGCTACACGCAGTTGCTCCAGCGCCAGCAACTGCTCGAGGCGATCGAAGCCGCGTAGGGCGCTGCAGAACGATCGCGGACGCTAGAGCCGCTCAACCAGGAACGCCGGCGTAAGCGGCTGGAGAATCGCCGCCAATCGTTCAAACCAGCCAGTGAACATCAGCACGCCCACGAGGATCAGCAACGCGCCGGCCATGCGATTCACGAGCCCCAGATTCTTCTTGAACTTCTGGAAGAATCCAAGGAAATGCTCCAGCGCGAGTGCGCTCAGCAGAAACGGCACCGCCAGCCCCAGCGAATAGAACGACAGCAGGGTTATTCCCTTGGCCAGCTGCGACTCGTTGGCCGCCAACAAGAGAATCGCGCCGAGCGTCGGCCCGAGACACGGTGTCCAGCCCGCACCGAAGGCAATGCCCACCAGGATCGTGCCAAGGAAGCCGATTGGCTTGTCGCTGAGGTGCACGCGTCGCTCCTGCTGCAACGCACCGATGTTCAGTACGCCGATCATCCAGAGCCCCATCAGCACCATCAGCGCACCACCCACGCGGGCAATCCACACCCGGTAGGCGAGCATCAATTGGCCGAACGCGGTGGCGCCGGCACCGAGCGCCACGAAGATGAACGAGAAGCCGATCACGAAGAGCACCGCGTGCGTCAGCGCCGCCCGCCGGGAGCGCGACACATCGTCGAGTCCCATGCCGGTGATGAACGTGATGTAGCTCGGCACGAGCGGAAGCACACACGGGCTGAGGAAACTCAGCAATCCCGCGGTGAACGCGACCAGAACAGTCAGGGAATCAGGAGCCACGACGCGCACTCGCAGAACTGGAGGGAAGTCCGCGGCGGCAGGTGCCGCACAGACCATAAATGACAAGCCGGTGACGCTGACGCGAGAAGTCATGCGCCTCGGCCAGCAGCGTCGTCATGCGTTCCAATCGTTCATCACGGAATTCGGTCACCTTCCCGCACACCGTGCACAACAAATGCTCATGATGCGGAATCCCGCGTGAGGCTTCGTACCGCTTGAAGCCTTCACCGAAGTCGCGCTCCACCACGAGGCCACTGCGCACGAGCACGTCGAGCGTGCGGTACACCGTCGCCGTCCCCGCCGTCGCCCCGTGGGCGCGCAGCTCGCGCGCCACATCCTCGGCCGACAAGTGACGGTCGGTCCCGAGGACCACATCGGCGATTGCCAGACGCTGCGCTGTGGCCGGGAGATTGTGGTCGCGCAAGAACACGCGAAACGCCTCCCTGTCCGCTGCAATGGCCGCCGCACTCGTCGTGACGTCGTGCGAATCACTCATGCGCCATCGCTCGCCGCGCGAATCAGACCGTGGGGTACGGCACGCGCACCGCACGCGCCAGCTGCGGTGCGGAGTACCGAACGATTTCCGATTCCTCACCCGCGCGCCGTTGTACCCCGCGCACCACGAGATCGACGGTGATCAGCGGCGCTTCCGCTTCGGCCACGACATCGGCTTCCCACTTGCCGCGCTCGGGCCCCTTCTGCACGAGCCGATAGCGCGCCGTGTACACCGTGTGCCGGATGCGCGGCACCGGCGTCGTCTCGATGATCGCCGCGTCATCCGCGTCGGCCAGGACATCCGCCTCGGCGAGTTCTTCGTCGGCCGACTGCTCGGCGATCACCTCGACATCCAGCGCCTCGTCGACGTCGGCGTGCACACCCTCGGCGTCGACGTGGACTTCGGCATCGACTTCGGCCACCGTCGCTTCCGTCGCGGGTTCGTCGGCACCCCCATCGACCGCCTCCGCCGTCTCCGCCACCTCGACGACGTCGCGTTCGAATGGCAGCTCCGGTGCCGCCGGCTGCTCGACCACCACGATGGGCACACGTGCGGCGATCACCGCGATACCGGTTTCCACGCCACCCTGCCGCAACGGCGAGAACAAATGCAATTCCTCGATACGATCAAGCGGCACGTGCGCGAGCACCACCTTCAAGAATCGCTCCGTGATCTCAGACACCGGCGCGTCGGCGCGATCGGGCGCGACCACCTCCGGCACGTCGACCTCGAGCGTCTCCGCCTCGGTCAGGGCCGTGGCCGTCGCGTCCACCACCGCCGCCTGCAGCGCGTCGTCATCGGGAAGAACCGCTTCGATGGGAATCGTCATCACGTCAATCAGGTGATCGGAAGGAACGGAGAAGGCAACGTGCCGGCACGCGACGCGTGATCACCGAGGAAAGATCATCGACCTCGGCATCAGCGAACAAGGCAAGAACCGGAATGCCTCGCCTTCTGGAGAATCCTGAGTATCTTAGCACTGAACCACTTAGGTGCCGAACACCAGCGGTCCGTCTTAGCGCGTGGGCGCGGCCGCGGCGACCGAGGTGATCGCCGCGGCCGCGTTCGTCAGCACGTCTGCTGGCTGCACCAGCGACACCCGGAAACGCCCGCGTCCCGCCTCGCCGAAGGCGATGCCCGGCGTCACGACCACGCCGGGCCCCTCCATCAACGCATCGACCCAGCCCCAGTCGTCGTAACCCGCCGGGACGGGGAGCCAGAGGTACATCGTGGCCTTGGGAGCCTGCACATCCCATCCCCCCGTCTGCATCGCCGCCACCAGCGCATCGCGACGCACGCGGTACTCGGCGACGATCGGCGGCACGATCGCTTCATGGTGCGTGAAGGCCGCCGTCCCCGCCATCTGCGCGAGCGTGCTCACGCCGTACCCGATGTTCGACCGGTACGCATCCAGCTGTGCAATCGCTTCCCGCTTGCCCGCCACGAACGCAATGCGCACACCCGCCATATTGAAGCTCTTGCTGCAGGTGTGCATCTCCACCGCCACCTTCGACGCGCCCGGCACTTGGAGCACACTCGGCACAACGTAGCCGTCGTACGAGAGCTCACTGTACGCCAAGTCACTGATCAGCAGGAGGTCATGACGCGCGGCGAACTCCACGAGCTGCGCGTGATCGTCCAGCGTGATCGTCGCCGTGGTGGGATTGCCCGGATAGTTCACGATCAGCACGCGCGCCCGCGCCACGTCGGCCGGCGCCACCGCCTCGAGATCCATACGCCCGTCGGGGAGGAACGGCACGAAGACCGGCTGCGCCCCGGCCAGCATCGTCGCGCGAGCATACACGGGGTAATACACCTCGGGCATCAGCACCACGTCGCCCGGATTCGTGTGCGACAGAATCAGCTCGGCGATCCCCTCCTTCGAGCCGGCCAAGGCCAGCAGTTCGGCATCCGGGTCGACGGTCACCCCAAAGCGTGCGTGCAAATAGGCCGATACGGCGGCCGTATACGCGGGGTGCGCGCGGAATGACGGGTAGCCGCTCAACGCCCGGTCGGCCGCGGTGCGTTGCATCGCCTCGACCACAACGTCGGGGATCGGACCATCGGGGCTGCCGATGCCGACATCGATCAGTGACTTGCCGGCGGCGCGCCGCCGAATGCGACGCGCATCGAGTTCGTAGAACACATACGGCGGAATCGCCGCGAGGCTGTTGAGCGACATCCCGGAAAGTAACCGGAAAGCGGAGGTGGCTACAGCAGCGACACCGGGTCGCGATCGACGGTAAGCCGCAACTCATGCATCTTCGGCACCGGACACCGCTCGGCGATGTAGCGCGCCACCCGCGTCATCA
>JBBARJ010000147.1:0-8422 GCA_040399825.1 Gemmatimonas sp. | reverse complement strand
TCCTGACGCCGTTCGTCGACGACGCGGCTGACGGGTTGTCGCGGGCCTCGGGGTCGCGAGTCGCGTCGGCAGCGCTCGGTCCGACGCTGACGTCGGCGTGAGGCGGTGATGACAGCCGCAGCTTCCGCGTCACCGCCGGTGGCACCGCCAACGGGGAACGCCGCATGGGCGCGTGTGCGCGTCGATCGGCGAGCCCGCATTGGGCTTGGCGTGATTGCCCTGCTGATCCTGGCGGCGATGTTCGCCCCACTCATTGACGGCGCCGATCCGATTCAGATCAATCTGCGCGATGCGCTGCAGGCGCCGAGTGGCGCCCACTGGCTCGGCACCGACGCGCAAGGGCGTGACGTCTGGTCGCGCCTGGTCCACGGGGCGCGCATCTCGCTGCTGGTGGGGCTCGCGTCGCAGGGGATCTCGCTCTCGATTGGTCTCGCGCTTGGCCTCGTAGCGGGATATCGCGGCAAGTGGACGGAGGAGATCATCATGCGCCTCGCTGATGTCACGCTGGCGTTTCCGTCGTTGCTTTTGCTCATCGCGATGGCGGCCGCCTTCGAGCCCTCGCTCACGGTGGTGTGCACGGTAATCGGCGTTGTCGGCTGGGCCGGCATGGCCCGGTTGGTGCGCGGACAGGTGCTGGTGGTGCGCGAGCTCGAGTACGTGCAGGCGATGCGTGCCCTCGGGGCGCGCGATCGTCGCATTCTACTGCGTCATGTGCTGCCGAATGTGATCGCGCCCGTCGTGATCGCGGCGACACTCGGCATCGCCGGCGCCATCATGGCCGAGGCGGCGTTGTCGTTTCTGGGACTCGGCGTGCAACCGCCAACGCCAAGTTGGGGCGCGATGATCGCCGATGGCCGTGATTTGTCGCAACTGCGCAATGCGCCGTGGACGAGCCTGGCGCCGGGGCTGGCGATCGGCGTCGCGGTGCTCGGTTTCAATCTGCTCGGCGATGCGCTGCGGGATGCCCTCGACCCGCGCGGCGCCCGTCGCTTGCTATAACGCCGTTTTCTCGTCTCCCCGAACGCCGCCATCCCCGATGAGCAGATCATGACCACATCGCACGACGTCGAGGCCCTTCGCGCCCGCGAGTACGCCTGGATGGCCAACGATCCGGCGATCTTCCTGAATGCGGCCAGCGTGGGGCCGATGCCGGCGGTGGCGGTGGAGGTGGCGAATACGTGGAGCCGTATGCGGGCGCAGCCCCACTTGCTGCCGTTTCAGTGGATGCTCGATGCGGCCGCAACCGCGCGCGCGCAGTTTGCCGCGTTGGTCGGTGCCGACGCCGACGAGATCGCCCTCATGCCCAACACGACCTATGGGCTGAATCTCGCCGCGCGCGCGCTGCCGTTGCGGCCCGGCACGATCCTGACCTTCGACGGGGAATTCCCGAGCTGCGTGTATCCCTTTCAGGCGCTGGGATCGCGCGGCATCAACCTGGAGCTGATTCCGCGGAAGCACGGACTCCCCGATGAAGACGCGCTGGTCGCCGCCATCGCGCGCCCGGACGTGGTCGCCGTGGTCGTCTCGTGGGTACAGTTCGCCACGGGGTACGTCGCCGATCTCGCCCGTATCGGCACCGCGTGTCGCGAGCGCGGCGTGTTCTTCATCGTGGACGGCATTCAGGGGTGCGGTGTGCGCCCGATCGATCTGCACGCGTTGCCGATCGACATCTTCGCCAGCGGTGCGCAGAAGTGGCAGCTCAGTCCCTGGGGTACCGGCTTCGTGTACGTGCGGCGCGCGCTCGTCACGGCCATCGATCCGATCGATGTGGGATGGGCGTGTATGAAGTCGTCCACCGACTATACCCGTCTCACCGACTACGACTACGACTTCTTCGACGATGCGCGGCGGTTCGAAGTCGTCACCCTGGCCTATCAGGATTTCGCGGTCGCGAATGCCTCGACCCGGATGTTGCTCGATATCGGGGTGGACGCGGTGGCCGCCCACATCGCGTCGCTCGGCACGAGGATCGTGGAGTGGGCACAGTCGCGCTCGGATGTCCGGCTGGTTACCCCCGCCCATCCCGCACGGCGAGCCGGTGTGATTTCGTTCGCCTCCGATTCGCTGGCGGCAATGGCCACACGGCTGGAGACGGCGCAGATCACGCACACCGTCCGGGAGGGTGCCATCCGCCTGTCACCCCATTGCTACACGACGATCGCCGAGGTTGAGCACGTCCTAAAGATTCTTGACAATTAGAGTCCTGCCTATTGGACCTTGAGTCCGAACCTGCCATGTTCTAGCATGGTGTCGAACTCATCCAAGTCACTCGCTGACCGCAGCGTGGCGGAAGCGCTGCGGTCCTGCGCGATGTCGCTCGGATCGCCGGTCGGCTATCTGGAACGACAGCGGGTCGCGATCGTCGAGCGACTCGGTGCCGATCAGCGGGTGGTACGGACGTTCGTGCGCGACGCGGTCGGTCTGGTCTCGGTGCCGTGCAAGGAGGAGATCGACCTCGGGCTCGCGCCGGCGGATCTCGAGGAGTTGATCTCGCTCACCCGCCTCGAGGCCTCGCCCGGTTCCGTGGTTGCACTCCGCACCGCGCGGTTGACCGTGAGCGCAGACCCGGCCGCCATCGAATTACTGGACGAGTGCACCCTCTCGCCCGGGCCGAGAGTCGCCGGCATGCTGGTATACGATCCGCGCCGCGACGTCCTCGACATGCTGCGCCATGATGTGTCGCCGGATGATTGGAATGAGGGCGGCGGCAACCTCGATTCGCCGCATCGCGTCGGCGCGATGCAGGGTGGCGTGCTGGTGGCGTTGGCCACCGTCGAAGCCCCACAGGGACGGTTGGCCCGTGTTCGCGTCCTCGTCTCGCCGCGCCATCGTCGCATGGGCTACGGACGCGCGGTCGTCCACGCCCTCGTGCGCCACGTGCTGAATCAGGGATTCATTCCTGTCGTACGTCTTGCCGCTGGCGATCTGGCCGCACGCGCGCTCGCCAGTGCGGTGGGGTTTGTGAGCTTCGCGCGCGCGCTGACGCTGCACGTGACGCGCGTTGAGGTGGTTGCGTCGGCGGAAACACAAAACTGAAAACGCAAAACTGGAAACTCCCTAGGTAGCAGTGTGGAGGGTATCAGGAAGCAGGAAGCAGCAACTGCGCGCCGTTCACCTGCCTCCTGCCTCCTGAAACCCTCCCTCCTGCTTCCTAAGGGGTTCGCTGTTTCGATCCCCGCCGATCGCCCCTAACTCTCGAAGTAATTGTGCGTCTCCGCCGCCCCACCGGGATGCACCACGGCGCCGTACCGCGCCGGACTTACCGTCTGGGCATACCGCCAGATCGCGCCCGACTGGAAGTCGTGACGGCGTGGTGCCCATACCGCCCGGCGCGCGGCGAGTTCCTCGTCGGACAACCGCACCGACATCGTGCCCGCGTTCGCATCGATGTCGATGATGTCGCCGTCGCGCAGCAGGCCGATCGGACCACCCAGGGCGGCTTCCGGGCCCACGTGGCCGATGCACAAGCCACGCGTGGCCCCACTGAACCGGCCGTCGGTGATGAGCGCGACTTTGTCGCCCATGTCCTGCCCGTAAATCGCCGACGTCGTCGAGAGCATCTCGCGCATGCCGGGACCGCCGCGCGGTCCCTCGTAGCGAATGATGATCACGTCGCCCGCCTCGTAGCGGCGTTCGGTCACGGCGGCGAATGCGTCTTCTTCGCTGTCAAAGACGCGCGCCGGACCCGTGAACACCCGCATTTGCAGCCCAGCCACCTTCACGATCGCGCCGTCGGGGGCGAGGTTGCCGCGCATCCCGACCAGGCCGCCCGTCATCGAGATGGCGCGCGACACGGGCATCACCACGTCCTGCCCCTCGGGCAGTACCACATCGGCCAGATTCTCGGCCAGCGTGCGCCCCGTAACCGTGATGCAGTCACCGTGCAGATAGCCGCCGTCCAGCAGCGCCTTGAGAATGATCGAGACACCGCCAATCTCGTGGACGTCCTTCGCGAGGTACTTGCCACCCGGCTTGAGGTCGGCCAACAGCGGCGTGCGCGCGAACACTTCGGCCACGTCGAACAGGTCAAAGGCGATCCCGGCTTCGTGCGCCAGAGCCGGCAGATGCAACGTGGCGTTCGTGCTGCCGCCCGTCGCCGCCACCACCGCGGCGGCGTTCTCGAGTGACTTGCGCGTCACGATCTCGCGAGGACGCGGGCCGTCGCGCAGCAGGCGCATCACCGCTTCGCCGGCCCGTTCCGCGTAGATATCACGCGACTCGAGCACCGCCGGCGGACTGGCGGAACCGGGTAGCGCGAGACCGATCGCTTCCGACACGTACGCCATGCTGTTGGCGGTGTACTGTCCTCCGCAGGAGCCGGCGCCGGGGCAGGCCACCTTCTCGAGGGCGGTGAGCTCCTCGAGGGTCATCTTGCCGGCCGAGTGCTTGCCCACGCCTTCGAACACATCGAGCACCGTGACGTCGCGCCCCTGGTAGCGACCGGGCATGATCGAGCCGCCGTATAGGAACACCGACGGGACATCGAGCCGCACCATCGCCATCATGAGGCCGGGCAGCGCCTTGTCGCAGCCGCCGATCGCGACCAGCGCGTCGTAGGTGTGTCCGCGCACTGTGAGTTCAACCGAGTCGGCAATCGTTTCGCGGCTCACCAGCGACGACTTCATGCCCGCGTGGCCCATCGCGATGCCATCGGTCACCGTGATGGTCGTGAACTCACGCGGTGTACCGCCCGCGGCGGTGACTCCACGCTTGGCGGCCTCCGCCTGACGGCGCAGCGAGATGTTGCACGGTGCCGCCTCATTCCAGCTGGACACGACCCCGACGATCGGCTGCGCGATTTGCGCTTCGTCGAGGCCCATGGCGTAGTAGTACGAGCGATGCGGCGCGCGCTCGGGGCCTACGGTCGTGTGACGACTCGGGAGCTTCGACTTGTCCATGCGATGGGGTATTCGGAAGGGTGGATTCCTGCCAGAACTGGGTGTTTGCTGCGTGCTTACGGGACCTGTACGAGCCCGAACTCGCGTGCGCCCTTCTTGAGCAACAGATGACGGCCGCGCAGCAGCCGGTCCTCACCGATCAGTCGATCGGCGGCCGAGAGCTTTGTGCCGTTGATGCTGACGCCGCCCTGTTCAAGCAGCCGCTTCGCGGCCCCGCGCGATGCCGCCACGCCGAGGGCCGTCAGACACTCGTATACGTCGATCCCCTCGGAAAGCGCTGGGCCGTTGACCGGTCCACCGTCAGCCGGTGCGGCGTACGTCGCGAACGGAATCTCGAGGCGCAGCGCCTCGAGCGCTGCGTCGGACAACCCCTGCGGGTCGGCCTTTTCGAACAGCAGCGCCGACACTTCCTGCGCCACGTGGGCCGCCTCGGCTCCGTGAACGCGCGTGGTCACTTCCGTGGCCAAGGCACGCTGCGCCTCACGCTTCTCGGGCGTGGTGCGCACCGACTGGTCGAGCGCTTCGATGGTGTCGCGATCCAGCAGCGTGAAGAAGCGCACGTACCGCGACACGTCGCGGTCGTCGGCGCCGATCCAGAACTGGTAGAACTTATACGGCGACGTGCGGGCCGGATCGAGCCACACCGAGCCGCCGCCGGTGCTCTTGCCGAACTTCGAGCCGTCGGCGTTCGTGATCAGTGGGAAGGTGAGCGCGTTGGCGTCACCGTTGGTGGTGCGACGGATCAGCTCGAGGCCGGCGGTGATGTTGCCCCACTGGTCACTGCCGCCGATCTGCAGCGTCACGCCCTCGCGCTGATGCAGCTCGAGGAAATCATGCGCCTGGAGCAGCATGTACGCGAACTCCGTGAATGACAGCCCGCTCTCGAGCCGCGACTTCACGGAGTCTTTCGCCAACATGTAGTTGATCGAGAAGTGCTTGCCCGTATCGCGCAGGAAGTCGAGCAGCGACAGCTTGGCGAGCCAGTCGGCGTTGTTCACCAGCTTGGCCGCGTTCGGTCCCTCGAAATCGAGGAATTTGGCCAGCTGCTGCCGGATCGCTTCGGCGTTCTCGGCGATCGTCTCCAGCGTCTGCAGGGTACGCTCGCTGCTGCGGCCGCTGGGGTCGCCGATCATGCCCGTGCCGCCGCCCACCAGGGCAATGGGGCGGTGGCCCGCCCGTTGCAGGTGTACCAATCCCATGACCGGGACAAGATTGCCGACATGCAGACTCGACGCCGTCGGGTCGAATCCGCAGTAGCCGGTGACCTGACCCGCGGCGAAGGCGGCCGGAAGGCCCTCGGTGTGCTGGAACAGCAGCTCGCGCCAGGCGAGCTCGGAAATCGGGGCGGATGGATCGGACATTCCTACAAGGTATCGCCGGTCCGCCTCTTGGCGCGCCCCCGCGCGAGCGGGTAGCCTTCACGGAACCTATGGCTCTCTCCTCTGTTCTTTCGCGGCGCCCGTGGCTGGGGTGGCTGCTCGTGGTTGGGATCTTCGGCGGCATGATCGGTGCCGGCGGGCTGTTTGGCGCCTGGAGCGTCATCTGCCGCGATGGGCGCTGCCCATCGATCGCCTCGCTCGAGCAGTATGTGCCCCGCCAGACCTCCAAGGTGTATGCCGCCGACGGCCGGTTCATCACGGAACTCGGCCTTGAGCGTCGCACCCTCGTGCGCTTGCAGGACATCCCCAAGCATGTGCGCGACGCGGTCGTCATCACCGAAGACCGCCGGTTCTACTCGCACTCGGGGATCGACTACTACCGCGTGTTCGGCGCCCTCGCGCGCAACCTGAAGGCCGGCAGCTACGTGCAGGGCTTCTCCACGATCACGATGCAGCTGGCCCGTAACGTCTTTTCCGATCGCATTTCGCGCGAGAAGACACTGTTGCGCAAGATCAAGGAAGCACGCGTGGCCCGCGCCATCGAGCAGCGGTATACCAAAGACAAGATCCTCGAGCTCTACCTGAATCAGGTGTACCTCGGGAACGGCGCGTACGGCGTGGAAACCGCGTCGCAACGCTACTTCGGTAAGCCCGTGCGCGATGTGACTGTGGCCGAAGCCGCCGTGCTGGCCGGGTTGCTCAAGGGCCCCGAACGCTACAACCCGCGCCGCTTCGCCGATCGCGCCATTCTGCGCCGGAACACGGTGCTCGAGCTCATGCGTCGCGCAGGGGCGATCAACGACGCTGACGCGTCGTTGGCCAAGGCGTATCCGCTGCAGCTCGCCGAACGCACCGAGTCGGGCGACGTGGCTCCCTACTTCGTGGAGTGGGTCCGCCAGGAGCTCGAAGAGCACTTCGGCAAGGGACTCTACGATGAAGGCTACAAAGTCTACACCTCGCTCGATGTCGACATGCAGGGTGCCGCCGAGCGCGCGCTCGAGAATCAGCTCCAGGCGATCGAAGCGGGACGGCATGGCAAGTACTCGCACCTGACCTACGAGGCGTATCTCGCGCGGTCGGCCGAAGGTGGCGAGCGCGGGGCCGCCAATTCACCGTATCTGCAGGGCGCGTTCGTGGCCGTCGATCCACGCAGCGGTGCCGTGCGGGCGATGGTCGGTGGTCGTGACTTCGGCGACTCCAAGTTCAATCGTGCCGTTCAGGCGTTACGGCAGCCGGGGTCGACGTTCAAGCCGATTGTGTACGCGGCCGCCGTGCACGAGGGGTTCAGCCCGGCGCAAATCGTGGATGACTCGCCGATCTCGCTTGATCAGGTCACGGGTGAAACGTGGACGCCGCAGAACTACGACATGAAGTTCCAGGGCAACATGCCCATGCGGAAAGCGCTGTATCAGTCGCGAAATCTGGCGGCGATCCGCACCGGCATGGCGGTGGGCACCGACGGCGTGATCTCCATGGCGCAACGGTTCGGGATCACGACGCCGATCCCGCCGTATCCATCGATCTTTATCGGGTCGGCCGACGTGTACCCGGTCCAGATGATCGCCGCGTACTCGGTGTTCGCCAACCTCGGTCTGCGCACCACACCGCATGCCATTCTCAAGGTGGAGAATGCCAACGGCAAAGTCGTGTGGCAGCCCGCGATGGACCGCGAGGCGGTGCTATCGCCTGAAGAAGCGTGGCTGATGGTGAGCATGATGAAGGACGTCGTGGTGCGTGGCACCGGCGCCCGCGTCTGGAGCTCGGGATTCCGCGTGCCCGCCGGCGGCAAGACCGGCACGACGAACGACGGGGCCGACGTGTGGTTCATTGGCTACACCGCCGACCTGGTCGCCGGCGTCTGGATGGGCTTTGACAAGCCGCAGAAGATCAAGGGCAATGCGCAGGGCGGTGAACTCGCGTCGCCGGCCTGGGCGTCGTTCATGACCGAGGTCTATCGTCGCAAGCCGCAGCCGCCCGACTGGCCGCGCCCAGATGGCGTGGTGGTGCGCGAGATCGATGCGCTCACCGGCCAGCTCGCGAACAGCAGCTGCATGTCGGCGCTGACGACGGAATTCTTCGTGCAAGGCACTGAGCCAACCGGCACCTGCACCGATCCGGCGCCACGCTCGCTGCTCTCGATTGACA
>JBBARJ010000146.1:0-8447 GCA_040399825.1 Gemmatimonas sp. | reverse complement strand
ATCGAGACGGCGCTGATTTTGGCCACACTCGTGCGGGGATTTGATTTCACCACCCTCGAGGCGGACAGTGTGCGGCCATTTGCGCGGCTCACCACGCGGCCGGCGGTGGAGATACAGATGCGGGTGCGTGCCGTCTCAGAACGGCCAACCGCTTAGGGGGCAGGGCGGAGAAAAAAGGGAGGAGGAAGCAGGTGTACCGCGCGAGCGGTTGCTGCGTCCTCCTCCCTGATACCCTCCTTCCTGCCCCTAAGCGGTTGGGAGTTCCGAGCTCGCCCCCTAAGCCGTTGGCAGTTGCCGCCTTACTTCGCGACCGCCACCAACTCCGCCTGATGCTGAATCACATTGTCGACCAGGCCATACACCTTGGCGTCTTCGGCACTCATGAAACGGTCACGGTCCGTATCGCGCTCGACCTGCTCGACCGGCTTCCCGGAGTGCTTGGCCATCAGTTCGTTCATCTTCGAGCGGAGATACAAAATCTCGCGCGCCTGAATTTCGATATCGGACGCGGAACCACCGCCACCATTCTGCGACGGCTGGTGGATCATGATGCGCGCGTGCGGGAGCGCGCTGCGGTGGCCGGCAGCACCGGCGCAGAGCAGGAACGCACCCATGCTGGCGGCCATCCCCATGCACGTGGTGTGCACCGGCGCCTTGATGAACTGCATGGTGTCATACATCGCCAGACCGGCAGAGACGCTGCCGCCCGGCGAGTTGATATACAGGTGGATCGGCTTCTCGGGGTTATCGGCCTCGAGGAACAGCATCTGCGCGATGATGATGTTCGCGACGTCGTCGTTGATGGGCGACCCCAGGAACACGATGCGGTCCATCAACAGGCGCGAGAAGATGTCATACGTGCGCTCGCCACGGCTTGAGCGCTCGATGATGTACGGCATGTAGATCGAGGCCATGCTACAACTCTCCTGAAACGGTTGGTCGGGCGGTGTCTCGAACGGGGATCGTGCGGTTACGCCGTCGTGACCGGATTCTTCTCGAGCAGCCAGCCGAAGACGCGGTCTTCGGTGAGTTCACGCTCGATCTCCTGCAAGCGACCCGACTTTTGCAATTGCGCGTACACTTGGCCAGGGTCCACGTTCCGCGCCTTCGCGAGCTTCTCGATGCGCGCATCGACCGCTGACGCGCTCGCCGTGAGCGACTCCCGCTCGGCGATGGTGTCGATGATGAGATCGCGACGCACCTGGCGCTCGGCCATAGGAATGAACTCCTGCGAGAAGCGCTGCTTTTCCGCATCGGGCACGCCGTACATCTGCATATAGCCGTCGACCAGCTGCATCACCCACGCCTTCGGCACGTCGAACGGATTGGCTTCGACGATCCGGTCGATGAGCTGTCCACGCACGTCCGTGTCGGCTTCGCGCTTCGAATGCTCGCCCATGTCGGCGCGCACGGCATCGCGCAGGATCTGCACGGTCTCGAAGTCGCCGATCTCGCGGGCAAACGCGTCGTCGAGCGCCGGAAGCGACTTACGCTTCACGTCGGTCAGCACCACGCGCACGAGCTTGGTGGCGCCACGCTGCGATTCGTCTGGGAAGTCTTCGGGCCAACGCACCTGACGCTCCGTGGTGCCGCCGGGGGCGGTCTCCATGATGAGCTCTTCGATGCCGGCGATCGCCTGGCCGCCACCGAGCACGAGGCGGCACTCCTTGCCCTCGGGCAGGGACCCATCGGCGTCGGCCGTGGACAGCATCACGGTGACCATGTCACCGGGGGCGGGCTTGTCGTCAACCGGTGCCCAATCGGCCTTCTGCTCGCGGATCTTCTCGATCTGCTCTTCGATCTGCTCGTCCGTCACGGTCGGGTCGCGGCGTGTGACCGCGAAGCCGTCCAGTTGCTCGAGCGTGAGTTCGGGGCGCACTTCGCAGTGCAACTCGAACTCGAGCGGCTGGCCGGGTTCAGACTTGAGATCGTGCACGTGCGGCTGCGCGGCGAGCTTCAGCCCTTCGCGCTCGACGACCTCGCGGAACGCATCGTTCATCGCGAGCTCGATCGCTTCCTGGCGCACCTCATTGGCGTAGCGCTTGCGCACCATCGCGGTGGGGGCCTTGCCGGGGCGGAAGCCCGGAATGCGAGCCTGCGTCGCGTACTTCCGCGCCGCCTTTTCTTCGTAGGACGCGACGGTGTCAGCCGGCACCGAGATCTGCATCCGGCGCGAGACTCCCGCGCTCTCGGTCGGGGTAATGGTGATGGTCATGCGGGCAATCTAAGTGAGGCGGTGAGTCGGGGTGAACTGCGAAAACAGGGCCGCCGACGGGAAAACTCCGAACGGCCGCCCTGAGATCGGGGGAGTCGGCGGGGGCGGACCCCCGCTGGAGCCGGTATTGATCAGCGCAGCGAAAGCTCCGGGGCGGCCGCCGCGGCCCGAGCCGGCGCCCCGCCGATGAGCTCGGCGACAATCTTGCCGCTGGAAATCACACCGGGCAGTCCCGCCCCCGGATGGGTGCCAGCCCCACAAAAATACAGGTTCGGGATGTCCTTGCTCACGTTGTGGGGGCGCATGTAGGCCGACTGGGTGAGCACCGGCTCCGGACCGAAGGCGCTGCCGAGATAGCTGTTCAGGGTCGTCTCGAAGTACCGCGGATCGATACGGCGCTCAGTGACGATGTGCTTGCTGAGCTCGGGCATGTAACGCTCTTCGAGATAACCCATGATCCGGTCACGATACCGCTGGCCCACGGCCTCCCAGTCTACGTCGCCGCCGAGATGGGGCACCGGCGACAGCACATACCAGCAGTCATGTCCCGGCGGCGCCAACGACGGATCGGTGGCGGTGGGGCGGTGCAGGTAGAGCGAGAAATCGTCGGATAGAATCTTCTTCTCGAAGATGTCCTCCAGCAGCGCCTTGTAGCGCGGGCCCATGATGATCTCATGGTGCGCGATGTCCTCGTACTGCTTGTCGGTGCCGAAGTAGATCACGAAGAGTGACATGGAGAAGCGCATGCGCTCCACCTTGGCGTTGCTCATCGATGGGTGTGCCTCGGGCGGCAGCAGCGTGCGATAGGCCTGCGCCACGTCGCCGTTGCACACCACGGCGTCGGCTTTCACGACCTCGCCGTCGACCAGCTTCACCCCGGTGGTCCGGCGGCGGGCCGCATCGACCGTAATTTCCTTCACTTCGCTCTCGAAGCGAATCGTGCCGCCCAAGTCCTCGAACGCTTGCACCAGCGCTCGCACCAGCGCACCGGTGCCCCCCATCGCGAACAGCACGCCCCACTGCTGCTCCAGCTTGTGGATCAGCGCATACATCGACGACGTCTTGTACGGATTCCCACCCACCAATAAGGGGTGGAAGGAGAACACCTGCCGCAGGCGCTCGTCCTTGAGATACTTATCGGCGAGGTCGGCCACCGAGATATCGGAGCGCGTGCGGATCAGGTCGGGGAGCATCTTGATCATCGAGCCAGCCGTGAGGAACGGCTTGTCAATGAGCGGCATGCCCACGTTGAATATCTCCCACGCCTTGTCGCGGAACTTCAAGTAGCCGGCGACGTCGTCGGGATTGAACTCACCCACCTGACGCACGATGGCGTCGCGGTCGCCGTTGTAATGGAACACCGACCCGTCTTCGAACCGGATGTTATAAAACGGATCGAGCAGGACGAGCTTGATGTAATCTTCGGTTTTCTTGCCGGTCAGCGCGAAGAGCTCGTCGATGAGCCACGGCGCGGTGATGATCGTGGGGCCGCCATCGAACGAGAACCCATCCTGTTCGAACACGTACCCGCGGCCGCCGGCCTTGTCGAGCTTTTCGACGATCGTGACGTCGTGGCCCTGTGCCTGCAGGCGAATGGCTGCGGCGAGTCCGCCGAAGCCGCTGCCGATGACAACAATGCGCATGAACCGAGGTGCTGAAGAAAGCGGGGAGCGCCGCTCCGCCGCGATGTTCAGCGACGAAGGAGCACAGTAATGTGCCAAAGATGAATCACGAGCGCCGACAGCATCGCGAGCGCGAAGCCCTCGGGAGACGGATCCGGCCGACGATGAAAGATCATCGCCGCCACCAGTGATCCGCCGGCCCCGAGAAACGACACGATGCGCGCCGTGTTCGGCGAGCCGAGCGGCGACGACGGCTTCCGTGCCTGCCACACATACAGGACCGCGGCCTCAATCACGATGAGGACGAGAATCCCGATCGGCAGCGCGTCGGAATCGAAGATCGGGATGAGGCGATCCATCGGGATATTCATGAGGTTAACGCACTGACCGGGTTGACGGTGCCCGTACGGCAGCCGGCCAACGCCGGCACTAGCGCCCCGAGACGGCGACGCGCGCCAGTGGCGACGTGCCGGGGGCGCCGACCGGCTGCGGGTCGGCGCGGAGTGCCGCCCACAGCGGAATGGCCATGGCAATCGTGCCCAGCACGCCAGCCAGCACCATATCCTGCCGGAAGCAGATGGCGAGCGGGAGCAAGCCGTTGACGGCGTACAGGGTGATCGGCAGGCGATGCGGCGACACCTTGGCCGCCCACATGCTCGGCGGAACGATGGCGAGCATCACACGCGCCACGATGATGCCGGTGAGCAGCCAGCCGAGCCAGTTCGTGATCGGCATGCCGAAGAAGATCGGCTTCCCGATGAACTGCTCGAAGGCGCTGCGGTCGGCGAGCGTACCCATCTGCCAGAACCAATGATTGGTTTTCACCATCGCCGGGTCCATGGATACGTCCCACGCCGTCAGCACGAGACCACCCATGAGCGCCCAGTACCACTTGGACGTATTGTCGTCTTTGGCGGGCAGAAAGCGACCGCAGATCGCCAGCGACGCGACCAGCATGTAGAACCACGACGTCGGGATGTTGAACGGCACGCGGCCGAACATCTTGTAGCCCAACTGGCTGGTGTACTCGTACGCGCCAAACGGATAGTCGGTGACCGTGCCGGCGTATTCGGAAACGAAGGCCAGACAGAACGACACGAGAAACACCTGCAGGGCGAGTCGGCTACCGATGCAGTGGGCGAGAAACGCCAGCCCCGCGATGGCACCCAGCGTGACGGTGGTCGCCCCGCCGTAGGCGAAGCCCACGGCCATGACCTTCTGGTTCTGCGCGGTCTGCAGCCACTCCGGATACGGCGGCGCCAGGAACGTCGCGAAGGCGAACGCGGAGAACGCGCTGAAAAACGCGTGACCCAGCAGCGTCAGCCCGGCGATCTTGAACAATGTGGACGGCGAGGCGTCCTTCAGAGCATCCCGAAGGTCGGTCGAAGCGGTCATACGAGGAGCCCCCTCAGGCCAGTCGGATCAGGGAATCAGCATTGGCAGCCACCGCATTGGGTTCCCACACGATCCGCGGACCGTTGCCCAGGGCGGAGAGATCAGGTGCCGGCGCGCGATAGCGCCAGGCATTCCAGAGGATGCCAACGCGCGCCAAACGACCAATACGCGCGCGGGTGGAAATCGTGTCATAATGCTGCGCTTCAATGGCCGTGAGGATACCGGCATAGCCATTCGCGCAGGCGGCAGCACAGCGCTGTGCGTCGCCGTCGAGCAAGG
The DNA here is from genome assembly GCA_040399825.1 of Gemmatimonas sp. GTDB lineage: Bacteria > Gemmatimonadota > Gemmatimonadetes > Gemmatimonadales > Gemmatimonadaceae > Gemmatimonas. Next base: position 2,936 of record JBBARJ010000146.1, on the reverse strand, counting down.
AGATTCCAGGCAGCGCCGCCGCATACAAGGCGCGCGCCCGGCTGACTTCATACGCCATCAGGGGCGCCCAACCGGCGTCACGCGCCAGTTCGGGGCCCCGCGTGAGCACGTCCTGCGGCGTCAGACCGAACCGGGCCATGTCCTCGGCCGGGAGGTAACAACGGCCCCGCTGAGCGTCCTCCCCGACGTCCCGCAGGATATTGGTGAGCTGCATGGCCGTACCGAGCGTGCGGGCATACTGGATGGCCTGCGTGCGCATGGTCGGGCCGGCGGGGACGCCAAACACGTAGGTGCACATCTCGCCGACCGAGCTCGCGACGCCTTCGCAGTACTGCTCCAGCTCGGGCCACGTGCCATACGTGTGCGCCTCGAGGTCACGACGCACGCCACCGAGCAGCTCGAAGAGCGGGGCGGGTGACACGTCGTACGCCCCGACAACCCACGCCACCTCACGGAAGATCGGCCCGCTGGGGCGGCCATCGAGGGCGGCCTGCAGCTGATTCGCGTACGCGTCGAGCTGGATGGCCAGTTCGGACACATTGTCGTGGTCCGCCTGATCGACCAGATCGTCGGCGATCCGGCAGAACGCGTACAGCGCGTAGGCCGCCCGGCGCTTCGTCGCGGGGAGCAGTTTGCTCGCCAGCGAGAAGGTCCGCGCATGGACCATCGTGATCCGGGCGCATTCGGACGCGTCGTCCAGAGACGCGTTCACGATCATGCTACCGTGGGCAGCATCGGCTGCGTTGAAGGACTCATGCCGGGACGGAAACTCATCAAAACGGTGGTCAGGCGGGATGACTTCGGCCGCGGGTCGGACAACGGGAGCCTGACGCCCCCGCCGAATGAACGCAGAAAACGAGGACAGGTTCCTGTCTGCGTCGACACAGTGCGAACGCGCTGTCCCGATGCATTGACACAAGATAAGCTGCGGTCGGTTCACAAGACTGTCAACCATTATTTACAGCAGGAGTGTCAGGAAATATTGACGGTTCCCGCGAAATGAAAAAACGGGCGCCGAGGGATTCCCCGGCGCCCGCTTTATTGTGCCACCCCGCGTGAAGCTGGCTTACTTGCCGGCCATGTTCGGGTTGTTGTCACGCTCGGTGCGCGGCAGCGGGTAGCAGGTCTGCGACCCCGTGTTGGCGTAGCCGGGCTTGAAGTACGGCTGGCCGGTCGCCGTCACCGTCGTCGTGGTCGACGCCGGCGAGCGGCGGAAGTCCGCCAGGCGCTTGCCTTCGAGGTAGAACTCGAGGGCACGCTGGTTGAACAGCTCGGTCTTCACGCTGGCCGCATCCGTGGCGCCCGCATAGGCCGCCTGGTTGTTGGCCGTACGACGCGCGTTGATCAGCGTGAGCTGCGTGGTTGCGCTGCCCGAGGCCTCGGCGGCGATGTAGTCCGCTTCGAGCTTCGAGGCGAGGCGAATGCTTGAGGCATAGCCCGCGAACTTCGCCTGCTGGAAGAAACCGCCGGGGACGGCGTCCTGGCCGACCGCGGTGCCCGTGCCCGGCGCGCGGAACGGGACGCGCGGATCGGTCTGGCGGTACCACGGCGCGACGCTGATCGCGCCGCGGTCGAAGCTGAACTGGTACAGGCGGTTTGACAGACGTGTGCGACTGTTCGCATCGTCCGTGTAGCGCATGTTGTACTCGAAGCCCGCCGGCACGAGCGCGGCATCGGCCGCTGCGCCCGCGTTGTCACCCTTCTGGAGTTTGGCACGCGCGCGGCCGACCAGCGCCGCGTTGGACAGGGCGATGCCGTCGGCCGTTCCGTTGGCCTTGCCCACATCGCTGCCACGCGTGAACCAGAACGCGGCCGAGTCGAGCAGCTGCGCCGTGGTCAGCTCCGGGCCCGACGACAGCGAGCCGGTGCAGAAATCGGTCGCCATCATCAGGATCGAGAAGCCGCGGAACGTGGCGGCGCGCGCGAGGCTGATATTGGTGGTCGGGTTCGGCAGCGTGAGGTCGAGGACCGTCTTCGCCGAGGCCGTGGCCAAGGAGATCGGGGCCCAGACGTCACCGTTCAGCGAGCTGTTCAGGTCAGAGACGGTGCGGAACCCGAACTCGTTCCGCGTCGGGAAGGTGTCCGACACATTGACTTCGTTCGTGAAGTACCCGCTGTACATCGCGAGCCATCCGAGCGCCGTGGCAAAGTTCTGCTGCGCGGAGGCCGCGAGCGTGTTGCCGGCCGACGTCGGATCAACCGTGGCGGCGTCGATGACGTTCGGGTTCGTGACCTGCAGGAACTGGTCGGAACAGGCGGCTGCGCCCAGGACCAGCGTGGTGCCTGCCAAGGTGCGCGTAACCGCGCGTTGGATCTTCTTCATGATCATCTCGCGGTTAGAAGGTGAAGTTGAAGCGAAGCACGGTCTTCCGTGGATTCGGCAGCGTCAGGAAGTCTTCGCGTGAGAATGCGCCGGTCTGGGCGTTCACTTCGGGATCGGGTCCCGAGTAGTCCGACCAGATCGCGATGTTTTGCATCGCGAAGGTGACCGACGCGCCGTCGACGCGACCGCCCATACGCTTGGCCAAGCTGTTCGGCAGCGTGTAGGTGGCGGACAGTTCGCGCAGCTTCACGAAGTCGCCACGCTCAAGGTAGGCGTCGCGCACGTCGTTGACGGTCGCGGCGTTGCCCTTGTTCGTGACGAACGCCGGCTGTCCCGAGGTCGGGTTGCCGTAGCGACGAAGACGCTCGGTGGCCGACAGGACGGTCGGGTCGAGGCGCAGGTTCGAACGCACCAGCTGCGTTTCGCGGAAGAACGCGGTGTTGTTCATGATCACGAAGTCGCGCTTCGCATCGAGCAACGCACTCACGCGGAGATTCTTGAACAGCGTGACCGTGTTGCTGAGGTTCCACTCGAGCGTCGGGAACAGATTGCCCATCGGCGCCAGCGTGTCGCTCACCGTGACCACGTTCGTGGTGGTGTTGATGTTCTCGAT
>JBBARJ010000145.1:0-8461 GCA_040399825.1 Gemmatimonas sp. | reverse complement strand
CGGCGCTAATCCGCGGTACGCTGTTTTTGTTGTTTGTTAGGTAGGAAACGAAAAGGCCAGCGCAATCCCTGCGCTGGCCTTTCTGTTTGAGCGGTGGCGATCCCCTCGGTTACTTCCCCGTCGGCCAGACCACACCCTGGTTGCCGCGCTTCACGGCCCCGATCCCCTTGTAGCGGAACTTCTGGAGGCGCTTGCCCTCGTACGTTTCGGTGGTGTAGATGTTGCCCTTGGAGTCGGTCGCGATGCTGTGCACGGCGAAGAACTGTCCGGGCTGACGGCCGCCGTCGCCGAAGCTGGTCAGGATTTCCAGCGACTGCCGGTCGATCACGTACACGCGCTCGTTCTTGCCGTCGGCCAAATAGAGGTATTTCTGTGCCGCATCCTTCGAGAAGGCGATGTCCCACACCGAACCGTCGCCGCGCGTGGCCGGGGCGATGCGCACTTCCTTCACGAACTTGCCGTCCTTCTGGAACACCTGGATACGATCGTTGGGACGGTCGCACACGTACACCAGTCCATCCGACGTGGGCTCGGCGCAGTGCACGGGATTGCGGAATTGCTGTGCCAGCGGTGCCGACGGATCGTACGGGGGAAGGCGGGCGTCGTCGGGCTTGTTGCCGTAGGCGCCCCAGAAGCGCTTGAGCTTCCCACTGTTCATGTCGAGCACGGCCACCCGCTTGTTGCCGTAGCCGTCGGCCACGTAGGCCTCGCCGGCCTTGGTGTCGAAGGTGATCTTGGCCACGCGACCGAAGTGCGTGCTGTCGTTGCTGGCCGATCCCTGACCGGGCGTGCCGATCTGCTGCAGGAACTTGCCATCGTGCGAGAACTTCAGGATGTGCGAATCGTTGGGGCCGTTGCCACCGATCCAGATGTTGTCCTTGTCGTCCACCGCCACGCCGTGATTCGAGCCGGGCCAGATGTAGCCGTCTCCCGGTCCGCCCCAGCCCTTCACCAGGTTGCCGTCGGGGTCGAACTCGAGAATCGGCGGGGCCGACGCGCAGCATTCCCCGATGGGCGGCTTGGCATTCAGGCCGGCTTCGGTGCGCTGATTCAGGGTGGAGTCACCGCGGTGGATGATGAACACGTGGTCGCGGCTGTCCACGCCGACGCCGATGACCGAACCCAGGATCCAGTGGTTCGGCATGGGCTTGGGCCACACCGGATCGACCTCGAACCGCGGGGCCTGCACCATCTGCCGGTCGGTGGCACGGAGCGACGCTTGCGCGACACCCAGGGCACCGATCGTCAGCGTGAGCGCCGTCCAGCGCAGCGTATTGCGCGTCCTCGTCATCAGCAACTCCATCAGGGGTAAGACCCCGTGTGGATTCCGGGGCGGGATGGTATCTTCGAACGATTGCGGCGGTGCCGCGAATCCCTCCTTAGTAACGCTGCATCCCCCGCCTGTCCAGAGAATCGCCGCCCGCTTCGCGATGCCCTTTCTCTTCTCCCTGCTTGCGCTGTTGTTGATCCTCGTCCCGGGACGTCGTGCGCAGGCGCATGAAATCCCGGCCACGGTGGTCGTGCGCACCTTCGTGAAGCCCGAGGGCGCGCGGGTGCGGCTGCTGGTGCGGGTGCCGCTGGAGAGCATGCGTGACGTGTCGTTCCCGACGCGCGGGGCGGGCTTCCTGGATGTGGCACGCGCTGAGCCCACCCTGCGCGATGCCGCCCAGCTGTGGATCGCCGACGGTGTGCACCTCCGCGTGGGCGATCGTGCGTTGGGCGCGCCACAGGTGGTGGCGGTTCGCGCTGCGCTGCCCACCGACCGCGCCTTCGATGCGTACGAGAGCGCGCTGCGCGCCGTGCAGGCATCGCCGTTGCCAGCCAGCACCGACATTCCGGTAGGGCAGGTGATGCTCGACGTGTTGCTCGACGTGCCGACGAACGGCGTGATCGTGGGCGACGACGCCGACCTGGTGCTCACGCCCACATGGGCGCACCTCGGCGTGCGCACCACGACAGTCGTGACGCTGCTCCTGCGCAGTGGTGCCGAGCGCGTGATCACGTTCGACGGCGATCCGGGCGACGTGCGCCTTGATCCGCGCTGGTGGCAGGCGGCGTGGCGGTTCATGCGCACCGGCATGGTGCACATGTTCAGCGGCATCGATCATCTGCTGTTCGTGCTTTGCCTGGTGCTGCCGATTCGCACCATGCGCCCGTTGATCGGTGTGATCACGGCGTTCACGATTGCGCATTCGATCACACTGGTCGCATCGGCGCTGGGCTTCGCCCCGACGGCGCTGTGGTTTCCGCCGTTGGTGGAGGTGCTGATTGCCGCGTCCATCGTGTATCTGGCACTCGAGAACATCGTGGGGGCCCGCGTGCCGCATCGGTGGATGATCGCGTTCGCCTTCGGATTGGTACACGGTTTCGGATTCTCCACGGCGTTGCGCGAGCAGCTGCAGTTTGCCGGGTCGCATCTGCTCACCTCACTCGCCGCCTTCAACGTGGGCGTGGAGCTCGCGCAGCTGGCCGTGCTGGCCGTGGCGGTGCCGACGCTGCGCTGGGTGTTCGCGCGCGGCGTACCTGAGCGCATGGGCGTGATCATCGTGTCGGCGTTTATTACGCATGAGGCGTGGCATTGGATGCTCGAGCGTGCGGACACGTTGCGCACGTACCGATTCACACCGCCGGTGCTCGATGCGCTGTTTCTGGCGGACGTACTGCGGGGAGCGATGGGGGTGCTGATCGTGATCGGGGTGGCGTGGGGAATGTCGGGGGTGATGCGTCGGCTGTCGGGGGCGCGCGCGGCGTCGCGTGCCGTCACGGGCCTGCTCCTGATGCTGTCGGCTGTGATGCTCGCCCCGCGCGCGAGCGAGGCGCAGGCGCCCAAGTCGACGATGCAGGGCGTGTACACGGTCGCGCAGGCCACGAAAGGCAAGAACGTTTTCAACGGCGCCTGTCTTGGCTGTCACACCACGGCCACGCACATGGGGCCGGCGTTCGAATTGAAGTGGTTCGGTCGGCCGTTATGGGAGCTGTACGGCTATCTCAGCAACCTGATGCCCAAGTCCGCACCGGGTACGCTCACTGAAGATGAATACGTGTGGGTCACGGCCTACATCCTGAAATTGAACGGCATGCCGGCCGGGAAGGTGGAGTTGAACGCCGAGCCGGCGTGGTTGAAGGCGGTGCGCATCGAGACGGTGCCGAATAACGCGCCGGAGTATGCGCCGTCGCTGTTGGAAGATCGTTGGGAAGTACGCAGGTTCAGACTCGTCCCGCAGTTTTGACGGAGATCAGATGATGCAACGCAGGACCAAACGGTTCGTCGGCTTCGCGCTGGTCGCGGGTGCCGCAGTTATCGGCGCCACGTTCACGCGTGTCGCTCCCACGGTGGCGCAACAGGGCAAACCACTGGTACGCGGGAACGCGTACGGTGAATGGCGGCATTGGGGGGCAGACCAGTGGAGCACGCGCTACTCGCCGCTCGAACAGGTGAACGCCAGCAACTTCGATTCGTTGCAGGTGGCGTGGGAGTACAAGGCCAGCGCGTTCGGCAAGGACGAGTACTATCGCACCACGCCGATCTTCGCCAACGGTCGACTGTTCACTGTGGCGAGCACACGTCGCGTGGCGACCGCGCTCGATCCGGAAACCGGTGAAACGTTGTGGATGTATCGCTTGGATGAAGGCATCCGGTGGCAGAAGGCCCCGCGTCAGTTCGCCGGTCGCGGGTTGTCGTATTGGACCGACGGCCGCATTGAACGCGTGCTGCTGGTCACGCCGGGTTATCACCTCATCTCGCTCGATGCGAAGACGGGCAAGCCTGATCCGCTGTTCGGCAAGAACGGTGTGGTCGACCTGATGGACGGCTTGGGCTACCCCATGGTGCCGCTGGCCGTCGATGACTCGGGCCCGCTCATCATCTCCGACGCCGCGCCGATGCGCAAAGCGAAGCCGGGCGAAACGTGGGACCCGGTCAAGAAGATCGGTGCCGACGGCACGGTGGGCCTCGATCCCGCCGCCGGACAGATCGCCGCCAGTTCACCGGCGATGGTGGTAGGCAACATGATCGTGTTGGGCAACTCGTCGATTCACGGCTACTACCCGATTCGCGCGCACAACGTGACCGGCACCGTGCGCGGATTCGATGTGCGCACCGGCCGCCAGGCGTGGAAGTTCAACCTCGTGCCGCAGCCGGGTGAGTTCGGCGCCGACACGTGGAAGAACGGCTCGAAGAACGGCAGCAAGGGCGTGGGCAAGAACGACGCGTGGGCGCCGTACGCGGCCGACGAGCAGCTTGGCCTGGTGTACATCCCGGTGGGGATGCCGCTGATGGACGAATACGGCGGCCATCGTCCGGGCAACAACCTGTACGGCAACTCGCTCGTGGCACTCGACGCGAAGACGGGGCTGCGGAAGTGGCACTTCCAGATGGTGCACCACGACATCTGGGACTACGACACCCCTATGGCGCCGAACCTGATGGACATCACGGTGGACGGCAAGCTGCGCAAGGTCGTGGCACAGACCACCAAGCAGGGGTGGGTGTACACGTTCGATCGTGCCACCGGTGAACCCATCTGGCCGATCGTGGAAACGCCGGTCATGACGAGCGATGTGCCGGGTGAGATTTCATCGCCCACGCAGCCGATTCCGAGCAAGCCGGCGCCGTACTCGCAGCAGGGGCTCGTGGAGGCCGATCTCATCGACTACACGCCGGCCATCAAGGACTCCGCACTCAAGATGGCGAAGAAGTGCCGTATGGGACCGTACTTCATCCCCCCGGCCGCGGCCGACGGCAAGGGGAGCACGGGCTTCAAGTGCTCGTGGTACGCGCCCGGTGCCAGCGGCGGCGTGAACATCGACGGTGGCGCCACGGTGGACGTGGAAACCGGCATGATGTACGTGGCGTCGATCACCGGCATGAGCACCGCGCAGCTGCAGAAGGATCCGTGCTCGGAGTTCGACTACAGCTCGCCACGCAACAGCTGCGGCCTGCTGGGCGCGCTACCGGCGCCGCCGGGATACGAAGGCCCCGTGCGTGAGCGCGGCGGTGACTTTGCCGGGCGCGCCGGTGGCTCGATCATCGGCGGCGTGTCGATCGTGAAGCCCAAGGAGTTCGGCGGAATCACGGCGTACAACATGAAGAGCGGCGACAAGTCGTGGTGGGCACCGAACGCCGGCATGCTCAAAGTCACCAGCCGCGATCCGTTGTTCGCCGGTGTCACGTTGCCGCCGCAGGGTGGACGCGGACAGGCGCAGGCGATCACCACCAAGACGCTGCTGATTTACGGCACCGGTCGTAGCGGTGGCGCGCCGGGTGAAGCACCCAAGCTGTACGCGCTCGACAAGACCACCGGCAAGCAGGTGGGCGCCGTAGAGATCGAGTCGAAGACCACGGCCGTGCCGATGACGTTCCTGCACAAGGGTCGGCAGTACATCGTGTTCGCGAGTGGCGCGGAAAACGAAACGCAGCTGACGGCGTTGGCACTTCCGGTGAAGAAGTAAGCGCGAACTGCTCACCCCTCGAGATGGCAACGCCCTCAGCCGACGTCGTGCTGAGGGCGTTGTCGTTGCGCCCTCGTTCAGGCGACCGAAACGGCCAGCCCCCGCCGGAACGTCACCGCGCGCGTGACGATGATCGCGGCCCAGTACAGGTTCATGGCCACCAAGACCAGCGGAAGAAACCAGAACGGCGACCCGACGACGAGGCAGACGATCAGGACGAAGGCATGCGTGCCGAAGCAGAGCGCAGAATTCGCGACCATGAGGTTCCGATGGTCGAACCAGGCATCGTTGGTCGGATGCAGCGGATCGCTGGGGAGCCCAACCCGCTCCCGTTGCCACCCGTCAAATCGGGCAATCATGCGGTCCTGCCAGCCGAACCAGAGGTCGTAGACGCGGGCGAGCACCGCCACGATGCCGCTGTCCGTTTCCGCCCGCTCGTCGAGGCGACTGGTCAGTGACGCACCCGAGCGTCTCACGTAGTGCAGCTGGTGATAGTTGAAGTACGAACATTGGAGAAACAGCGATAGCCACGCCGCCACCCCGAAGGACATCGCCACCGGCAGTGACATGCCCGCCGCCACGCCGCGATAGGCAGCGGCGGCGATCCACGCCGTGAACACGACACCGTCGCCGATGGTGTCCATAAAGCGACCGAGCCGGTGACCCGTACCGGTGAGCCGAGCGAGCGCGCCGTCACACGCATCGAACAGATCCTTGGCGTGCACCAGCAGCGCGGCGAGCAAGAAGCCGGACATCGTTCGCGCGTGCACGATCGTATAGGCGGCCGCGAGCCCTGAACCGATCGATGCCATCGTCACCACTTCATGCCGCACGCGCAGGCGGTACAGCGCGAGGATGACCCGGTCGTAATAAAAAATCCAGAGGACGCTGATGTTGAAGTAGCGTCGCTCTGGAGGAAGCTTATGAGGAGAGTCAGTCTCCGGAGAGACTGACTCTGGTGCCGGGAGCGTCAACGGGATCGTCTGCGAATAGGATCGTCTGGTCGGGGAGAAGTCATGCCAGATCTGTAACAATCTATCCTATCCGCAGTCGCCGGCGTATCGGCTACTGCTTCTTCTCGTACCGCTTCAGTGCCTTCGGTCCCACTTCGGCGCCGTAGATGTTGCCGGCGGCGTCGACCGCCACGCCTTCAGCCGAACTTGTGCTGGGGGCTTTGTCGTCGGGGTCGGGAATGAACGCGGTCACCGTGCCGTCGCGTGCGCTGCCGATGCGCATGCCGCGCTTCCACGCCACGTGCGGCGGATTCACCGAGCCCGACTCCGAGTCGGCCACGTAGATCACATCGTTTTTGTCGATGTAGATGCCGCTCGGGCGGCTGAACTGATACCACGTGTCGAGCACCGTGAAGTTCTGGTCGACGATGATGATGCGATCGTTGCCGCGGTCGCCTACGAAGAGGCGTCCCTTCGAGTCGAAGGCCAGCGCGTGCGGCTGATCGAGTTCCGTGGCGCCCTTACCCCACGTGCCCCACGTCTTCAACAGCTTGCCGGACTTGTCGAACTTGAACACGCGCGCGTTGGACGTGTTGCGCGACGAGTGTCCCTCGGCCACGAAGATGTCGCCGTTTGGCGCGGTGATAACGGCATTGGGCTGCCAGAAGTATGCGGCATCGCGGCCGCCGCCCGGCGCGCCGAGCGTCATGAGCAGCTCGCCCTTCGGAGAAAACTTGTAGATCTGGTGTCCCTTGGCGGCGTTCTCAGGCGCGGTGGCGGCAGCGCCGAGGGTGCAGGCGCAGTCGACCACCCACACGTTGCCGTCTTTGTCGACGTGAATGCCGTGCGGCGAGAGGATCATGCCGGCGCCGAAGCTGGTCACGAGGGTGCCCTTATCATCGAACTTGAGCACGGACGGCAGCGACGAGCCGGCGCAGTTGTTCACGCCGCAGCGTTCGGCCACCCAGATGCTCTTGCCGTCCTTGTCGATGGCCACGGCGCTGGTGGAGCCCCAGGTGCGCCCCTCGGGCAGCTTGGCCCATCCGGCCACGGTGCGATACGGATTCGGCAGGTCGTTGACCGCTGGCATCGAGGCGGACGACGGCGGAGCGGACTGCGCGGACAGTGGCGCAGCCGCGCTCGACGAGGCGAGCACGAGTACGAGGGCGAGACGGCGCATGGAGGCAGGGGCGAAAGGTGGGGCGGACGGCGTTCTCAATGCGGGCGCGCCGTCGGGCTGCTGTAAGGTGCAGGTGGTGGTAGGGTCACGCCAGCGCGCGACGTGCGTCACGGTTCCAGCGCGCTACGGCTGGACCCTCGTCTGGAACGGCCGCAGTCCGGCGGCGGGGAGCGTGGCCGCGTACAGGGCCCCGACTTGGCGGCCGAGGGCGTCGCTGGCGTCGCCGTCAAAACGGTAGTGCACGCCGCCGTATATCCGCGCGAGGGTGGACTCCTTCACCCAGCTCTCCAGCAGGGGCTGTTCGCGGGGAAAGTACCATGACAACACCGCTGCGGCGGCAGTCGAGTACGACGATTCGGCGGGGTATGACGGGTGGTTGGACAACGTGGTCGGCATGGTGATGGCCGGATCCATCTGGTTCGGGCGCGCCAGCAGGTAGCGGTATTTCTCCAGCCACGTCACGATGCCGGCGTCCATGATGGCCTGATTCATCGTGGTGAGCATCGTGGCGCACTGCAGCTCGCTGACCTGATAATGCACGCACAGATCGGATGCCACGCCATTCCAGTAGCCCGGTGGCGTAGGGGTGCCGAAGCCGTAGAACCAGTAGACGGCGCTCGCGAGCTGGGCGCTGGTGCGCGTGTCGCTGATCTGCCGGACTTCCGCCAGCCCGGTCAGGAACGCCGGCGAGTTGAGGGCAGGGGGCGGTGGCACGGTGATCGCCGCGGCCGACGTGAGCAGCCACGGCTTCGCCTCGCCCCAGCGCGGATTCACCGGCAGTCTGCCGGCCGTGGAGACCCAGATGCCCGGTCCGGTGGGAAGCGTGATTGTGCCGAGCAAGAGGGTGGTGTCGGCGGCGCGCAGCCGCAGCAGGGCG
>JBBARJ010000144.1:0-8464 GCA_040399825.1 Gemmatimonas sp. | reverse complement strand
TATCGCGTGACGCAGGTGATCGAGCGCAGCCGGTTCATCTGTACCGTGGCGCGAGTTCAGTCGAGTGAGGAGGCACAGGCGTTTATCAAAGCGATGAACGCCGAGTACGCCGACGCTACGCACAATTGCTGGGCATATGTGGTCGGGGCGCCGGGCAGCACCGATCGCGTGGGCATGAGCGACGACGGTGAGCCGCACGGCACCGCCGGCCGGCCCATGCTCACCGTGCTGCTGCACAGTGGCGTTGGCGAAATCGCCGCGGTGGTGACGCGCTATTACGGCGGCACCAAATTGGGCACCGGCGGGCTCGTGAAGGCCTATGGTGGCGCCGTACAGGAAGCGTTGGCCGACATGCCGCGCGCGGAGCGCGTGGACAGCGTCGATCTATCCGTGCGGGTGGGATACGGCGCGATCGGGGCCCTGCAACAGCTCTTCCCTGAGTTCGACGCCGAACTTCTCGAGCAGCGTTTCGAGGTCGAGGCCGAATTCTGCGTGCGGGTGCCGCGCGTACGTGTGGCCGCGATGGAGCATGCGATTCAGAACGTTACGCGCGGCGCGGCCGCAATTACGCTCAACGACTGAGCGCGCCGCCTACGACAGTCCCTCGATGGTCCCATCCGGGCGCAGCTTCATCCGCTCGGCCGCCGGTGATTTCGACAAGCCCGGCATGGTCATGATGTCGCCGCACTTGGCCACCACGAAGCCGGCACCAGCCGACCCGCTCACTTCCTGCACGGTCATGCGGAAGTTGGTCGGCACACCAAGCTTCGATGCATCGTCCGAGAGCGAATACTGCGTCTTCGCCATACACACCGGTGTGTTGCCCATGCCGTGCTGCTCGAGCCACGCGATGGATTTTTCGGCGGCCGGCGAATAGTCGACACCATCGGCCCCGTACACCTTGGCGGCAATCGTTTCGATCTTCTCGCGGATCGGCAGCGCCGTGTCGTACAGCGGACGGAAGTTCGCCGACTTGGCGTCCAGCAGCGCCAGCACTTCGTGCGCCAACGCCTCGCCGCCGGCACCGCCGTTCGCCCACACCTCGCAGAGGGCCACGCGCACGCCGTACTGCGCGGCGTAGTCGGCCACCATCGCCAACTCGGCGTCGGTATCGGAGAGGCGGCGGTTGATCGCGACTACCACCGGCACGCCGAACTGCCGCACGTTCGTGATGTGATGCGCCAAATGCGGCAGCCCGCGCTCGAGGGCACCAAGATCTTCCTGATCGAGCATGTTCTTGGCCAGTCCACCCTGCATCTTGAGCGACCGCACGGTGGCTACCAGCACGGCCGCTTCGGGATTGAGTCCGCCGGCGCGGCACTTGATATCGAAGAACTTCTCGGCGCCCAAGTCTGAGCCGAAGCCGGCTTCGGTGACCACGATGTCGGCCAGTGCGAGGCCGGCACGCGTGGCGACCAGGCTGTTGCAGCCGTGTGCGATGTTGCCGAACGGGCCGGCGTGTAGAATGGCCGGACCGCCTTCCAGCGTTTGCACCAAATTCGGACGCAGCGCGTCTTTCAGCAGCAACGACATCGCGCCGGTGGCCTGCAGATCGCGTGCGCGGATCGGCGTGCGTTCCTTCCCGCTCGTGGTGCCCACGATGATGTTGCCGAGTCGCCGCTCGAGGTCTTCGGCATCGGCGGCGAGCGCGATGATGGCCATGACTTCACTGGCGGGGATGATCACCCACCGTTCTTCACGCATCACGCCGTTACCGGGGCCCACGCCGATAATCGCCTGACGCAGCGCGCGGTCGTTCATGTCGATCGTGCGCGGCCAGGTGATGCGCTTGGTGTCGAGGCCCAGCGCGTTCCCGTGATACAGATGATTGTCGAGCATCGCCGACAGCAGGCTGTGGGCACTGGCGATGGCGTGGAAGTCGCCGGTGAAGTGCAGGTTGATGTCGTCCATCGGTAGTACCTGCGCGTAGCCGCCGCCGGCCGCGCCACCCTTGACGCCGAACACCGGGCCGAGGCTGGGCTCGCGCATGCAGAGCACGGCGTTATGGCCGATGCGTCGAAGCGCCTGCGACAACCCGACGCTGACCGTGCTCTTGCCTTCACCCGCCGGCGTGGGGCTGATGGCGGTGACCAGCACCAGTCGGCCCTTGGGGGGCTGCGAGGCCAGCGCGAGGGGCAGCTTCGCCTTGTAGCGTCCGTATTGGTCGATATCGTCGGGGCCGAGGCCGAGGTCGGCCGCTACCGCCGTGATCGGGCGCAGGCGCGCTTGCTGCGCGATCTCGATATCCGACGGGACGAACGGTGGGGTAGCGGTCATGCGGCTCGGTGCTTGAGGTGGAAGACGGGGGGCCACAGGGCGACGGATGCTCCCGAACCGACCGATCCGGATGCATGTTGATGCATGCGCTACGCACCCAAAACCGCCGATGGTGACATCTCCCGAAGATACTGCCGAAGTTGGCAGTCGGCTCGCCGGCTTGCCGACTCCAAGCGAGCGACGCGCCCGATGGCGCCCGCCGCACTCCGGCAGGGGACGTCATGATCGTTTCCGTGTTCGGCGCCTCTGGGCGGACGGGCCACGCGTTTATCGCCAAGGCGACCGACGCCGGGATTTCGCTCAGGCTGCATTATCGGGCAAAGCCGTCGGAGCAGGTGCCGATCTCGTCCACGGTCGTGGTGGGATCACTCAATGATCCGACGGCGGTGCGCGAAGTGTTGCGTGGCGCCGATGCGGTGGTGGTGCTGTTCGGTCCGCACAACGACGCGCGCATCCCCTTCTGCGCCGCCGCCACCAAGAACATCATTGCTGCCATGCACACCCAGTCGCAGCAGCGACTGCTGGTGGTGACCGGCGCGATGACGGGTGGTATGCCGTCCAACGTGTCGCTGTTCATGCGCTTCATGCGCAAGCTCGTGCAGCGGTCGGCGCACGACGGCATGGTGGAGGATCGCAACGAGCAGGAGCGCCTCGTGCGGAACAGTGCGCTGACCGGCTGGACGTTGGTCAAGCCACCGCGCCTCACCGACGATCCGGCCACCGACGCCGTGGACGTTGGCCCCGCGCTATCCGTTGGGATGCGGAGCCGTATTTCCCGGGCCTCGCTGGCCAACGCGCTGGTGCATGAAATTCAGCACACGCGTTTCGCGCAGCAGGCCGTATACGCGGCCAATCGCTGAGTCGCCGAAGTCCCCCTTCAACCGATCCGATCATGTCCGACCTCCGCAAGCAGACCTGGGATGACCTTCCCATCGAAGAGCTCACGCCGCTCATTGGTCGCCGTCTGATCTACAGCGAGAAGATGATGCTCGCGCACGTGTACCTGAAGAAGGGTGCCCTCGTGCCGGCACACGAGCACATCAACGAACAGTTCACCTACGTGCTGTCGGGGACGTTGCGCTTCTGGCTCGGCGAACACGCCGATGCGCCGGGCGATACGTACACGGATGTCGGTGCCGGCGATGTGCTGGTGATCCCGAGCAACGTGCGGCATCGTGCCGAAGCCCTCGAGGACACCCTCGACGTCGACATCTTCAATCCGCCGCGGCAGGACTGGATCGACAAGACCGATGACTATCTCCGCGGGACGCGCTGATGGATCTCGGCATCACGGGAAAAGTCGCGCTGGTGTGCGGCGCGAGTCGTGGCATCGCGTTCGCCGCCGCGGAAGAGTTCGCGCGTGAAGGCTGCACGCTGGTGATCTGCTCGCGCGATGCGGCCTCGGTCGGTCGTGCCAAGGCGAAACTGGAAGCGCTCGGTGCCTCGGTCACGGCGATCGTGGCCGATCTGGCGACCGAGGCCGGCATTGCCGACGTGATCGCCCAGACCATGGCGGCACACGGTCGCGTCGACATTCTGGTGGCCAACACCGGTGGCCCGCCGACCGGCGCGGCGATGTCGCATGCGTGGGAGACGTGGACGCAGGCCAGCGAACTGCTGTTGCGCAGCGTGGTCGAACTCACGCGGGCATTCGTACCGGGCATGCGTGAGCGGAAGTGGGGGCGGGTGGTGTCGATCACCTCACTGGCCGTGAAGCGTCCGCAGGGATCGCTCGTGCTCAGCAACAGCTTGCGGGCTGCCGTGACGGGGTATCTGCGCACCCTGGCCGATGAAGTCGCGGGCGATGGCGTGACCGTGAACTCGGTGCTTCCCGGATTTACGGCCACGGAACGACTCGATGCGCTGGCCAGTGCCACCTCAACGCGCACCGGTCAGAGCCGCGAGTCGGTGTTCGATGGGTGGACGGCGGAAACGCCGGTCGGCCGCCTCGGCCGCCCCGACGAGTTGGCCGCGGTGATAGCTTTCCTCTGTTCCGCGCGTGCCGGGTTCATGACCGGGCAAGCCGTGCTGGTGGATGGCGGTGCTGTGCGCTCCTTGCTGTAGCCTTCCCCTTTCCCCTTACTGCAGCGTTCCGACATGAGCCAACTAGCCGAGACCCAGTGGATTTGGCGCGATGGTGCGTTCATCCCGTGGGCGGATGCCACGATCCATGTACTGAGCCATTCCGTGCAGTTCGGCTCGAGCGCCTTCGAGGGCATTCGTGCGTACAGTACGCCGCGTGGTCCGGCGATCTTCCGTCTGCGTGAGCATCTCACACGGCTGATAATGTCATGCAAGATCTACCGCATGGATGTGCCCTACACGATCGACCAGCTCGTGGCCGCGTCGCGTGAACTGATCGTCCGCAACGGCGTGGATTCGTGCTATCTCCGTCCGATGGTCGTACGCGGTTACGGCTCGGCCGGCATGGTGCCGACCGGTGCGCCGGTTGAGGTCTATCTACCGTGCTGGCCGTGGGGGACGTACCTCGGCGCCGGTGCGCTGGAGAACGGTGTGGATGCCTGCATCTCGTCGTGGCATCGCGTGGAGCCGAACACGATTCCTGCGATGGCGAAGATCGCCGGTAACTACCTCAGCGGTCAGCTCATCAAGATGGAAGCGCTGGCCAACGGGTATGCCGAAGGGATCGCCTTGAGCCCGAGCGGTATGGTGAGTGAAGGCTCTGGGCAAAACGTGTTCCTGATGTCGGGTGGTACGATGGTGACCACGCCGCTCGACGGTACGATTCTGGGCGGCATTACGCGTGACACGATCATGACACTGGCGCGCGAGGCGGGCATTCCCGTGCGCGAGGCGCATATCCCGCGCGAGATGTTGTATATGGCCGACGAAGTGTTCTTCACCGGCACCGCCGCCGAGATCACGCCGGTACGCAGCATCGACAAGATTACGATCGGTGCCGGCAAGCCGGGACCGGTGAGCACACTGATGCAAACGCAGTATCTCGACATGGTGCATGGTCGCGTGGACGATCCTCACGGCTGGTTGACGTACTGCCGCGATTGATCGTGTTGGTATGCACCGCAAGAGCGCACGCGACATCGATGTCGCGTGCGCTCTTCACTTACTGTCTCGTATCTCCCGGTTCTCACGAATGGCGCTGACCTCCACCATGTATGCGTTCGACATCGCGCTCGCCAATGTCGATCGCGGCGTGTACGAATCTCTCGAGTTCCGGATGGCCATGCATCCGTCGGAATCGGCGGAGTATTTTGTCGCGCGCCTGCTGGCGTACTGCCTTGAATACACGGAAGGGATCGCCTTTTCGCGCGGCATTTCCGATCCCGACGAACCGCCCCTGAGTGTGCGCGATCTGACCGGTAGCCTGAAGGTCTGGATCGAGCTCGGGGCACCGGACGCGGCGCGGTTACACAAGGCCAGCAAGGCCGCGCCACGGGTGGCGGTCTACACCCATCGCGATCCGGCGCAGCTGTGGCGGCAGTGGGAGGGAGAGAAGATCCATCGGGCCGAGCAGATCGAGCTGTACGCCCTCGATCGTGAGCTGATCGACGCGATCGCCGAGAAGCTTGATCGGCGCATGAAGTTGGAGCTGTCGGTTACCGATGGCACGATCTTCGTCAACGTGGCCGGCACGACGCTGAGCGGCACCCTCGAGCGCCTGGCCGTACGCGCGTCATGAGTCCTGCCCCATGCCGCGGTGCGATCTCCTGAGCGGGATCAGCACCGGCGTCCTGCCCCCGTTTGCGCTAACATACCGTCATGACTGCCGCTCCGAACGATTCTCCGACCACCAGTGCCGTGCCTGATGCTCTCGCGAAGGATGTGCTGCTCGATGTCGTGCTCGATGTCGTCCGCGCGGACCCGCTGTGCGCGGAAACGCCAGCGCAGTTCCTGACGGCGCCGATCACGCCGGCGCCCAGCGTATATGTGCGCAGCAACTTCGCGCTGCCGTCACTCGACGCGACGCACACGATCGAGATTGGCGGTGCGGTGCGGTCGCCGTTCGCGATCTCGCTCCCCGAGCTGGCGGCGTTGCCGCAGCGTCACGTCACGGTCACGATGGAATGCGCCGGTAACGGCCGTCTCGGCATGAACCCGGTGCCCACGGGAGAGCCATGGCGCTTTGGCGCGGTGAGTACCACGACCTGGTCCGGCGTGTCGCTGCGCACACTGCTGGAGCGTGCCGGCGTGGCACCGGATGTGGTGGAAATTCTCGGATTCGGCGCCGACGCGGGACCACGCGATGATGCCGACGGTGAGGTGCGCTTCGCGCGGTCACTCCCACTCGCCGACGCCATGCATCCAGACACCATCGTGGCCACGCACATGGCGGGCGCGCCGCTGTCGGTGGATCACGGAGCGCCCATTCGTCTGATCGTGCCCGGTTGGTACGGCATGGCGAGCGTGAAGTGGCTTGCCCGCCTCGAGGCGATCACGACGCCGTTCACGGGCTACTTCCAGCGGCAACGCTATGTGTACGAGGTCGAGGGCACGGTGGAGCCGGTGCGCCGCACGCTCGTGAAGTCGATGATCACGTCACCGATCGACGGCGGATCGTGCTCGCGGACCGTGACGGTACAGGGCTGGGCGTGGTCGGGAGCCGGTCCGATTGCGCGCGTGGAGCTGGCGGTGAATGAGGCGCCGGTGTGGATCGAGGCGGCATTGGGGACGCCGGCATCGGCGTATGCATGGATGCCGTTTGAAGCGGAGCTGATGTTGCCGGATGCGGGCACGGCGACCATCTGGAGTCGCGCTACGGATACGACAGGGAACACGCAGCCGGCGCAGATTCAGTGGAACCGGTTCGGCTACGGGAATAATGGAATACGGGGAGTCGTGGTGGCGGTTAGGGGATGACGGGGGCAGAGTGGCGCTAACGGTTGACGGCGCTAACAGTTAGCGGCGCTAACAATAAACGGCGCTAACAATAAACGGCGCTAACAGTTGACGGCGCTAACGGTTACCGGCGCGATGGGGACTTGCCTGGACAATGATGAAGACCGCTCTTGACGGGTGCCCTGAGGGTGCGCTCTCGATTCGGAAGGCTACGGGAGCCGACGCTGAGGTGTTGTCGGCGTTTGCGGCGAAGGTGTTTCGTGAGACGTTCGCGCCCGATAACGACCCGATGGACATGGATGCGTATCTGAGCGAGGCCTTCGCGCCGGAGAAGCAGGCGGCGGAGATCGCCGATGGGTCAGGGGTCTGTCTGCTCGCGGAGGTCGGCGAGACACTGGCGGGGTACGCGCTCCTGCGCATCGAGGCGCCCGATGGGCGCGACCCGTCGGTGGCGCTGCCGGTGGAGCTGCAGCGGTTCTACGTGGACTACGCTTGGCACGGGCGGGGTGTCGCACCGGCGTTGATGACGGCGTGCATCGACACGGCGCGCGCGCGCGGCGGTGCGACCATGTGGCTCGGTGTGTGGGAGCGCAATACGCGGGCGATCCGCTTTTACCAGAAGCACGGATTCGTCGATATCGGCGCGAAGGAGTTCCGGCTGGGCACCGACCTGCAGACCGACCGCGTGATGTCGCGGTCGGTCGCGCTGTCGCGCTGACGCCTTCCTTGCTCGCTCCTAACGCTTGCGGAGCGGCACGGGCGCGGTGGGAACGTCCATCTCGGTCGTCAGATGGGTGGCACCGCGGTGGCACATCACACACGTCGACTTCGGACGCGGCTCGTCGAGCTCCTTCACCTTGGCGATGTACTTCGCGTCGATGTCGCGCTGCATCTTGATCATCTGCATGGCGATGATCTTGTCCTTGCGTGCGTCGCTGGCGTAATCCTGGTTGTCCATGTGACAGCCGGTGCAATTGATGCCCAGGCCGCGACCGAACTGTTCGTCCATCATGGTGACGAACTCCTTCGCCGGCATCGTCTTGTGCAACTTCACATTCTTGAACACGGTGCCCGCCGGCTCGTTCTCGCGGCCCACCAAGGTGGCCATCAGGGCGGCCACGGCTTCACGGCGCAGCGTATCGAGCTTCATGGGCGTCGGCGGGACCCGACGCGGGCCCTGCGGACGCGGGGCCGCCCCCTCCGCCGAGGCGATGGGACGCGCTTGCTGAACAGCGCCTTCCTGGGCGCCACGGACGCAGGCAACGGCCGATCCCACCAGTACCACCGACATCATGACCCACGAACGCATACGGCCTCCAAGGCTCCACGCGAAGTTCACACCACTGAGCACCGTAAATGTACGTAGTCG
>JBBARJ010000143.1:0-8491 GCA_040399825.1 Gemmatimonas sp. | reverse complement strand
AGGAGAATGCGGAGACATTATGTGGGCGCGATGTCACGATGGCTGGGTGACCACACGGCGACCACCCGGAAACCGAGCGCGCGGTGCGCGCGCGCCCGACAACCCGTGGCGTCCTCGACGAGTCGCTGCAATTCGTTGCGCGTGAAGCCGCGCAGAATCGACACGATGCCGTCATGGCGGCTGACCGGATGGAACCCAAGCAGGAACGATGCCGCCCAAAGCCCGGCCACCGCAAACCAACTGCGCCGCAGATCGCCGATGATCACGGCTGACTTCGCTACGCGGGTGCATTCTTGCAGCAGGCGCTCCGCCTCCGCGCCGTCGAAGTGGTGCAGCACCTGCGAGCAGGTCACGATGTCGATGCTGTCATCCGGGAATGGCAGCGCCATGGCGTCGGCCGCGAGCGCATGCGTACACGCCGTACCCGCCGCGCGCGCGAGTGCCGGCACGAGTTCGATGCCGATCGTCGTCATGGGTATCGCCATACGCATCGCCATGCGTTGCGCCGCGCGTGGGATGTCGCCAAGGCCGGTGCCGATGTCGAGCAAGCTGATCGACCCCGGTGTGTCCCCAGCCGTCCGGTGCCTCAACGGCACGGCGCGCACCACCCGCTGCACCTCCGCCAGCACCGCGCGACGTCCACCGAAGAATCGGTTGGCCAACGCGACATCGCGCAGCGAGCGCAACGCGAGCGCGGGATCCTCGCCGGGATTGTCGAGGATCTCGCTGCCGCGTTGGCGCGCCGGCGTGAACATGGCAGCGACGCGCCGGCCTATCGTTCCAACTGCGCGTACCCACCGCGATAGTAGAGCAGCGGCTTCGCATCGCGCGCGGTCCCCCGTTCTACATGCCCGACCACGATCACATGGTCGCCGGCCGGATGGCGCGCCACGATGCGGCACTGCATCGACGCCAGGACATCGTCGAGCACCGGGTCGCCCAGCTCGCCTTCGGCGTAGCCGACCCCGGCAAACCGGTCGTCGAACTTTCCGGCGAAGCGGCGCGAGAGCGCCTCCTGGGAGTCGGCAAGCACGTTCACCGCAAAGCTGGTCGCCTGCGCCATTACGGGCGCCATCGTCGCGTCATTACCGACACACACGAGCACGAGGGGCGGGTCAAGGCTGAGCGACGAGAAGGCGCTCACGGTCATGCCATGCGGCGTTCCCTGTGCATCGTGCGTGGTGATGACGGTGATGCCAGAGGCAAAGCGGCCGAGAATGGCGCGGAATGAATCGCGATCGATCATCAGGAGAGGAATCGGAGCAGGGTTCGCGGACGCAGCACCGCCGATGGCGGGACGAAGTCGCCCGTGACCCCGATCAACAGGTCAGCGAGATCACGGTCGCGCGTCAGGACCCGCGCCGCGTGGTTCATTAACGTCGGAAAGGCCACGGCGGCTCCAATGAGCTTTTCGACCCGCCACTTCCCGGCAAAGGTGCGCGTGCGGGCCTGCTCGTATCCCCGCAGCGCGCGACGCATGCCGCGCGCGTTGGCCTGCTCGCGCGCGTGGACGGCGTCGACGGCGAACGGGGCCAGCAGTTCGCCGCCTCGCAGCGCGGCGTAGATGCCTTCGCCGGTGAACGGATCATAGAAGTCGGCGGCATCGCCCGTGAGCATCGCACCCGGTGCCCAGGCGCGCGTGGCATGCGACGCGAACGGTCCGGTGGCGCGCACCGACGTTTCGCGAACGGCGTCGCGGAAGCGTGGATGCAACGACGGTTGGGCGGCGATCCACGCCTCGAGAAACGCGGTGGGATCGCCCGCCATGCCCTGCGCGGCGCGGCGCGGGACCACCAACGCCACGTTCGTCAGTCCGCCGGAGACGGCGGCCAGCCCCACATAGCCGTTGGCGGTCACGTGCATCTCGCCGAGCGTACCGATGCCTTCCACGCCGCGATAGTGCGCCACCAGCGCCACGCGGCGGGGCCAGCGCGATTGGTGCGCGAGATTCAAACGCCGTGACACGATCGACCGCAACCCGTCGGCGCCAATGACCAGCGAGGCGCGCATGGTGCGCATGCCGTGCTCGGTGCGCACCTCGACCCCGCACACGGCGCCGCTCGCGTCGATCGCCACACCCTCGACTTTCGCATCTTCCAACACGCACACGCCGGCGGCCCGTGCCCGTTCGATGAGCAGGGTGTCGAGCATCTCGCGTCGCACGCCCAGGCCGCGATCGCGAAAGCCGCGGAAGCCATGACGCGCCACGAACTCCCCATGAATGCGGTCGCCCGACGGGGCGTGGACCACCATGCCAGTCAACGAGGCGGCACCGCCCTGTTCGAGCGGTGTGAGCGCGCCCATCGCATCCAGAATACGGCTCGCTTCCGGACTCACATACTCAGCACAGGGTTTGGCGCGGGGAAACCGGGCGCGATCGAGCAGACACACCTCGAGCCCCGCCGTGGCCAGATGCCAGGCCGCTGAACTACCGGCGGGGCCTCCGCCCACAACGATCACCTGCCAGGCGCGCGAGTAGTCGGACATAAGGCTCGGAAGGAGGCGAGGACAACACCGGCGGTCTCCTGAGAAGCTAACGCCCCAAGATGGCACGCAGATCCCCTGGGCAAGCGAGGGGCCCGCCGACGGCGGCTCGCCCTTAGGCGAGCAGCGACGACAGTCCCCACGCCAGACAGGCGGCCGACGCCGTACAGACGAGGTTGATCGCGTCGTTGCCGAGCCATCGCCAGCCTCCACGATGCTGCGTGTTCGTGCCGCAGGCGTGGAGCGCCTGTTCGGTCGCGGTCTCACACAACGGGCACCAGCGTCGTTGCTGCACCAGCGCCCCCGCGACGGTGTCGACCATCGCGCCGAACACCGCCGCCACCGCCACGATCCACCAGGATGGAGCCGGGACGAGCCCGAACGCCACCGCGACGGCCGTCAGGCCGAGCGCAGTGCCAACCATGGACACGCTCCCCGCCGCGCTGACGGCGCCCGACGTACCGGTAGGAACCGGGCGCCCGGTCCGCACGGAGCGTGGCGTACCGCCGATCCAGGTGCCGATCTCGGTGGCCATGGTGTCCGCGCCGGCGGCGGCGAGTGCCGCCGTGCCCCACAGGGCGGCGTCGGCGGCCACATCGCCCCGAAGCAGGGTCAGCGTGGCCGCCAGGGCAAAGATGCCACCGTTGGCCATCACCTGCGTCGCGTCGCGCTGCCCGCCTTTCTCGACGATGCCCGCGGTGCGCACCGCCTTTCGGGCACGCCCCAGACGGGAGCCGAGCGTCATCCACGCGAACCACACGATCAGGAAGCCGCCCCACGTGGCACCGGCGCGCAGGGCGATCGATCCGACCACGGTGGCCGCGATCGCACCGCTGGGGCGGAGGCTTCCCTTGGACCAGGCGGCGGCCGCTAGGACCGTCGCCAGGCCGATTGCCACGGGCGTGGACGGCCCCGCCACGATCGACCACGCCACGATCGACCACGCGGGAATGGCCGCCGACACGGAAGGGGTCAGCGCGATGCGAGGAGCAGCGCCGCGCGCCGTCGCAGCGCGTCGCTCGCGCGCACCGTGGCCTGCTCCCGCCGCCCGACTCCGTGCAGCGCGGCGCGGAGGGCCTGCAATGCGCGTTCGAGCCGCGCACAGGGCTCGCATGCGCGCAGATGCGCTCCGACCAGCTCGGTGAGCGGCCGGTCGTGGACATCGAACGCGGTGAGCTCACCATCCGCGAAGGCATCCAGATGCATTCGGATGTATGCGCAGTCGGTGAGGGACGCGGCCAGCGCGTCGGGCGGGAGGTGCTGTGCCATCTACAACAACACGCTGCTTGCGAAATCGCCGTCGCGCAAGCGGATGAGTTGAGCGGTGGACCCAGCCGTCACACCGCTCTCGTCAGCTTCGGGGTGGCTTTGCGCCCGTCTGCGCTTGTGATCGTGACCGTGGACACGTTAGCATGAACCGTGTGCCCTCTCTGATTGACGGCCGGCCTGGCCGCGCCCCCGTTTCTGTTGAATCCACGCTGGTGCTGTCCGGCAAACCGCTCGACGCGCGGCTCCCGCTGGCGCTGCTCGAGGCCGTCAGGGCGATTGATACGCCGGAAGCGGAACTCGATGCCGAGCTGGTGCATGAGCTGCGAAACAAACGGCTTGGCCTCAGCGATACGGTCTACCAGCAGATCCGTCGCTACAGCGACGCGGTCCGGGCTCGTCAGTCCGTGGGTTTTGACGAAGTGCTCGCGCTGGCGCGCCTCATCGGCCGTCGTCCCGATGCCGACCTGTCGTTCCGCGAAGCCGGACGGCGCTGGGCGCGCTCGTATGTGTCGACCATCAGCGCCCTGCAGCGCGGCGCCGCCCGTTCGCTCCCATCCCTGATCGGGCGACCGATCGCCCTCCGGCTCCTGCGGACGCTGTCGCGTCGCTACATGAACGCCGTGCTCGTGCGCCAGGGCAGCACGTTGCTGCTCGACGTGGAGTCACCGGTCTCCGCCGATGCCGCACCGCGTGCTATTGGCTGCGGCCTCTACGAGGCCGCCTTCAGGGAAGCGCTGCTCTTGCTGGCCGATGCCGATGGTGCGATCGAGCATGTGATGTGCCGCACGCGCGGTGATGGCCACTGTCAGTGGCGCGCTGCGTGGCGTCGCCGCTGATTTGTTGCGAGGTTCCGCCGAATCGTCGGCGGGGCGCTGAAGGTGCACCGTTCCTGACACCCCGACCGCCATGTTGACCCCCGAAATGTTGCCGCGTCTGCAGCAGTTGCTGGCCGACGCCGATCTCGACGGCTGGTTGTTGTACGATTTCCGCGGTACGAATGCCATCGCGTCGGGACTGCTGGGCTTCGACGGCCTCGTGTCGCGCCGCGTGTTCGCGCTCATTCCCCGCGACGGCCTGCCGATCGGGATCGCGCACGCGATCGAGCCCGGCCCGTGGGCGCAGTGGCCGAAGGGCTGGCCGTTGCGGACCTATAGCGGCTGGCGCGCGCTCGAGGCGGAGGTCGCCACGCTGGTGCAGGGCAAGCGGGTCGCGATGGAGTACTCCCCCGGCGATGCGATTCCGTACCTCGACCGCGTGCCCGCGGGCGTCCTCGAGATGGTGCGCGCGGCCGGCGCGACCGTGGTGTGCTCGGGTGATCTCGTCTCGCAGATCTACGCAACCTGGACCCCCGAGCAGCTGCGCTCGCACGAGCGCGCCGCTGAGCGCATCATGCACATTGCACACGAGGCCATTGCGTACGCCGGCGAGATGGTCGCGGCGGGAACGCCGGTGGCCGAGCATGAGCTGCAGGCGCGCATTCTCGAGGCGTTCGAGCGCGCCGGGCTCGAGACGCATCACGGTCCTGATGTCGCCGCCAGCGAAAGCGCGGCCAATCCGCACTACATGCCGTCGGCCGCCACGCCACGGCTCATTCAGCGTGGCGATACGCTGTTGATCGACTTGTGGGCGCGCGAGCGTCACGGCGGTGTGTACGCCGATCAGACCTGGATGGCGTCGATGGGCGCCCCGACGGAGCGCGTGGTCACGGTGTGGGAGGCGGTGCGCGATGCGCGCGATGCGGCGCTCACGTTGCTGCAGGGTCGCATTACGGCCGGCCTTCCGGTGCGTGGCGGGGAAGCCGATGACGCGGCACGCGCCGTGATCGAGGCGCGCGGCTTTGGTCCGCAGTTCTGGCACCGTACGGGGCACAGCATCGACTCGCGTGAGCTGCATGGGTCGGGACCGCAGATCGATAATCTGGAGTCGCGCGATGACCGTCTGCTCATTCCCGGCGTCGGGTTCTCGATCGAACCGGGCATCTACCTGCCCGGCGAACTGGGCGTACGCTCGGAAGTGAACGCGTACGTGGGTGAGGATGCGTTACTCGTGACGCCGGGCGTCGTGCAGCGCGACCTGATCGTGGTGTGACGGCACGCCTGCACGGCCGTCGGAGTCTCGTGCTGCTGGCGGCACTCGTCGCCTGCGGTGAGCCACGGTCGTCGAACGCAGCGAACGGACGGATTGCGGATGTGCCGACGACGCCGGAGGCGGGCGCCGAGCATGCAACCGCGCTGCCGCGCGACAGTGCGGTGCTGTCACTGGCGAGGGCGGCCGGCGGTGCCGACGGCATGCAATACACCGTGTCGGCGCAGGCCAGCAGTGGATTCATCGTGGGCAAGATCGGCGGTGGTGAACCGCGGGATACGAGCATCGCGCCCACGCACGATCTCGCGGTGTGCCGTCCGTTCACCCAGTCGCTGGTCCCCAGCCGTGATGGCGGTGTGGGGAACAGCGTGGTGTGGTTGGTGGGCGTCGCGACCGGACCGCGTGATGACGCGCCGCGTCGCCTGGGCGTGATGCTCGACGGCTGTCGCCTGGATCCGCGCGTGCAGCGGGTGGCGGCCGGTGGTACGGTCATGATCACGTCGCGCGATGCCATGATGACGCGCCTGCAATTCCTCGACGTGGGCGGCCTGTCGGCGTCACGCGGTACCGTGTTGCTCAACGACGCGGGGCAGGTGGTGCCCACCAGCGACGCGGCCAAGGTGCCGGGGCTCGTCCAGATTCGCGACGATCTGCATCCCTGGGTGCGCGCCTATCTGGCGGTCACGCCGCATCCGTTCGTGGCCGTCACCGGCGCCGACGGCCGGTTCCGCTTCGATGGCGTCCCGCCGGGCCGCTACATGCTGGTGGTGTGGCACGAACGGTTCGGCACCAAGCAGCAGCGCGTGCGGGTCGACGCACATGTCGAGACGCGGGTAGACCTGAAGTTCTGACGGACTCGGATATCGTGGCGCAGCCCGGCCACTCACGTGAGCTTGGAGTTGTGAGTTCAAGTTGGGAGTTGTGAGTGGGCGAACGGTGGTGGCTTGACCCACGACTCCAAACTTCAACTCAACACGCCGAACGCACCCCCGTACTCAGCCGCCACCCCGTCAGCCGCTCAGCTCAGCTGATGCAACCGCGCAAACAATCCATTCTCGCGCCCCAGCAGTTCGTCGTGACGGCCGGTCTCCACGATGCGCCCCTGATCGAGCACGACCACACGGTCGGCACGACGCACCGTGCTGAGGCGATGCGCGATCAGGAGCGTGGTGCGTCCCTGCAGGAGTTGCTCGAGCGCCTGCTCCACATAGCGTTCGCTCTCCGTGTCGAGACTCGACGTGGCCTCGTCGAGGATCACCACCGCCGGATCTTTCAGAAACACTCGCGCGATGGCGATACGCTGGCGCTGGCCGCCGGAGAGCTTCACACCGCGCTCGCCGACGCGCGTGCTCCACTGCTCGGGGAGCCGCTCGATGAACTCCCACGCGTGCGCCGCCTGCGCCGCCCGCAACACGTCGGCGTCAGTCGCATCGGGGCGCGCATACGCAATGTTTTCGCGAATCGTCCCGCTGAACAGGACCGGCTCCTGCGGCACGATGCCGATCGACGTGCGCAGCGCCTCGAGCGAGAGCGAGCGGATGTCGATGCCGTCGAGCGTGATGCGTCCCGAGGTGACATCCCAGAAGCGCGGCAAGAGACTCGCGATCGTGGTCTTGCCAGCGCCTGAGCGCCCAACCAACGCGACGACCTCGCCCGGCGCGATGGCGAGAGAAATATCCTGTACCACGTCGGGCAGATCGGGCTGATAGCGGAACGCCACCGCCTCCAGCGTCACCGCGCCGCGTACCGGCTCGGTGAACCGATGCGGGTGCTCCGGCTCGCGCACCGTGGGCTCGGCGTCGAGCAGGTCGAACACGCGGCTCGCGGCGCCGGTGGCTTCCTGAAAGTTGCCGAACAAGGTGGCCAAGGTGCCGACCGCGGCGGCGACGAACAGCGCATAAAACAGGAACGCCACCAACGTACCAGCCGTCAGCTTGCCCTCGACCACCTGCGCGCCGCCTTGCCACAGCACCGCCGCCACCGAGCCGAAGGCAACGAAGCCCACCACGCCAAAGAAGAGGGCGCGGACACGCGCGCGATATACCGCCACGCCCACGAGTTCGTGCAACAGCGCGCCGAAGCGCTGGGTTTCCACCCCTTCGCGCGTGAAACTCTGTACCGTGCGGATGGAGCCGAATGATTCATCCGCCATGCCCATCGCTTCACCGATGCGGTCCTGCACGCTCGCGCTGGCTTTGCGCAGCGCCCGGCCGAACGTGAAGGCCGCGCCGACCACCGCCGGCACCACCGCCAGCGTGGTGAGCGTCAGGCGCGGGTTCGTCACGAACATCATCGCGATGCCGCCAATCAGAAACAGGATCTGCCGCGACAGTTCGGAGATCCACGTGCCGAGCAGCGACTGGAGCAGGGCGAGATCGCTACTCAGACGAGTGGTGAGCTCGCCCGTGCGGCGCTCGGTGAAGAACGCCGGCGAGAGGCGGATGAGATGCGCATACGTCTGCTCGCGCAGCGCGGCGACGATCCGCTCGGTGGAGGAGCTGAGCAGAAAGACCTGCACAAAGTTCGCGACGCCCTGCACCGCGAAGACGCCCACCAGTCCGAGCGCGATGCGGTCCAGTGCGCCCCGATCCTTCTGTTCGAACGCGGCGTCGAGCAGGTACCGCAGCACGGCGGGGAACACGAGCCCCGCCGC